>DUEH01000024.1 GCA_011192195.1 Chloroflexota bacterium
TACCGCCGAATATTTATGCGCTGAATTGGGGCTTGAGCCGCCAGAATGGTTATCAACGGTACCGGCTTCGCCGGAACCGTGGTTTGTGTCCGGGCTGGAGAATTTGAAGGCGATCACGCTGGTTGAAACGCCGGTCTGGTTTCGAGCGCGCAAGATTTTTGTGTTGGAAAATTTTTTAAGTCGGACTTAAAACCAAATTGGAGCAGTCCTGGAGACTGCTCCAATCTCCAATCTCGATAAGACAAAGGAGCAAACAATGAAAATTGGCGCAATGAATCACCCCGGAAAAGACCCCATAGAAGAAATTATCTGGTTTGGCAAAAATGGCTTTGACTTTGTAGACTTCACGCTGGAGCCGCCCTGCGCAGACCCGGATGACATTGATCCGGCAGCCATCAGAGCTGCGCTGAGCAAGTACAAGCTGGACGTGGTGGCTCACTGCGCCTGGTTCATCCCCCTCAGTTCGCCCTTTGCCGGTATTCGGCGGGCGGCGCTGGAAGAGTTTCGACGCTCGCTGCGGGCAACGCAGGCCATTGGCGCCAGAGTGATGAACACGCACTATTTTGGCGCGCCGCGTCTCTTCCCGCCGGAAAAAGCCATCGAGTGGAACGCCGAAACCCTCGCCCCGCTATGCGAAGAAGCGGCAGAGTTAGGCATCACCATCGTCATCGAGAACACGCCCCAACAGGGCCGCAACGAGCTGGAAAACCTGGTTGCCATTATGGAGCGCGTCCCCCTGCTGCGCTTCCACCTGGACAGCGGGCACACCAAACTAGAGCGCGGCTATGATCGTTTTGACGAGTATCTGGAGAAATTGGGGCATAAACTATTGCACGTCCACCTTTCGGAAAACGATACTTCGTCAGACCAGCACCTTCCTCTGGGAGCCGCCCCTCGCAGCAAGACCAATTGGCCGGAGCATATCAAAAAGCTCAAAAACAGCGGCTACAATGGCACCATCAGCCTGGAAATCTTTGCCGAACATCGGGAATATTTGCTGTTGAGCAGGGACTTGCTACAAGGCTGGTGGAAAGCGGCGTAGAAATCATGCCGCAGCCAATGCTTAAGGGAATAATACTTAATAATGGCTGAATTTGCGAACTGTTGAATTGATAAGTTGAATTTTTGGTGGAGTACGCAAAATTTAACCGCTGACTGCCAAAAAACCGATTTTGCGGCAGTTGCAAATACGTGGAGCGCCTGGTAAATGAATGAGCAATTCAAAAATCTGAAAGTTGTTGTGCTGGCCGGAGGCGTTGGCGGGGCGAAGATGGTCAATGGCTTGGCGCAGCGCATTACGCCGGAAAATCTTTTCATCATCGCCAACACCGCCGATGATTTTGAGCATCTGGGGCTTTATATTTCGCCGGATTTGGATACGCTGATGTACACCTTGGCCAACCTGAACAACCCGGAAACCGGCTGGGGCAGAGAAGGCGAAAGCTGGCGCACACTCGAGGCGCTGGCAGAATTGGGCGGCCCCACCTGGTTCAAATTGGGCGACAAAGACCTGGCGACGCATCTGCTGCGCACTCAATGGAAGCGCAGCGGCTACCCTCTCACCTGGATTACCGCCCAATTCTGCCGCCGGCTGCGCATCGGCCCCACGCTTGTCCCAATGACAGACAGCCCGGTGCGCACCATTGTTCACACCGATCAGGGCAAACTGTCCTTTCAGGAATATTTTGCGCGTCGCCAAAGCCAGCCCATCGTCCAGAAAATCGAGTTTCAGGGCGCGGACGAAGCTGAATCCAACCGCGATATTTCCAACGCCATCCGAATGGCCGATTTGATTGTCTTTGCGCCCAGCAATCCCTGGCTCAGTTTAGACCCCATTCTGGCGCTGCCCGGTATGCGCCGAATACTGACAGCGTCGCAAACAACTAAAATTGCCGTGTCGCCCATCATCGGCGGACAGGCGGTAAAAGGCCCGGCAGCCAAAATAATGAGCGAACTGAATATGGAGGTATCCCCCTTTGGCGTGGCTCATTACCTGAAAGACCTGCTCACCGGCTTTGTCTTTGACAACGTGGATGATATCCATCAAGAACGCATCGCCGGGTTGGGGCTAAACACGCTGATGACCGATACGTTGATGAAAAGTGTAGAAGATCAGGCGCGGCTGGCAAAAGAGTTGCTTGCGTTTAGTCATTAGTCATTTGTCATTTGTTCTTTGTCTCTTGCCGTTGTACCCTCATTGCATAAACATTAACAAATGACCAATGACAAGGGACCAATGACAAAGCTCATCACCATCACCCCCGCTAAACCTTTTAACGAAGCAAAAACACGTCTGGCAACGATTTTGTCGCCGGAGCAGCGGGTCAAGTTAAGTCAAACGCTGCTAAAACAAAGCATCAAAACGGCATTGAGTATTGGGCCGGTTGTGGTTGTTTCGCGCGGTTATGCCGTCCGTTGCGCGGCAAAACAAGCCGGAGCCAGGGCCATCGCCGAGATCATCCCCGACCTGAACGCTGCCATCAGTCAGGGCATCGCGTTTGCCCTGGCAGAGAGAGCCGATGCCGCGCTTGTCCTGCCGCTCGATCTGCCGCTATTGACCCTTTCAGAATTGCAAACCCTGGTTGATCTGGGTATGCAAACAAACCCCAGCATCATCATTGCGCCCTGCCGACGAAATCAAGGGACAAACGCCCTGCTTCTACGCCCGCCAACGCTCATCGCGCCGCAGTTTGGCGACAATAGTTTCGCCGCTCATCAATTGGCGGCGCAAGCGGCTGGCGTCAAAGCAAAAATTTATCGCTCCCCCGGTCTGACTCACGACCTGGATACGCCGGATGATTGGCGGCAAATCGCCGGGTTGGGATTTTCCCCTCTAACCTTCAATTTGGCAGAGCCTTCAAACAACCTTGACGCGCTGTAGGCTTTGCAGTAAAATGAATGTACAAATCAAACCAAATAAGGAGATAAAAAATGTCTAAAATTCAACTCACCGGACGCATTTTTCTGACCTTCAACATCAAAACAAAATCCGGCTTGCACATTGGCGGTTCTGACGAAGGAATTAGCATTGGCGGCGTGGATAAAACCGTTATCCGCGATTCTCTCACCAACCAGCCGTATATCCCCGGCTCATCCCTGCGGGGAAAAATTCGCTCATTGACGGAAAAATATACCGGCGCAGACCAGAACAAACGGATTGGGGTGAGTACCATTCACACATGCACAGATAAAGACGCCTACCAACAATGCGATATTTGCCAGATTTACGGCGTTCCCGGCGAGGCGGGATTTTCCCAACCCACCCGCCTGATTGCGCGCGACGTGCAAATGAGCGACGCCAGCGCCGAGGAATTACGCAATCTGCGCACCGACCTGCCTTTTACTGAAATGAAGACCGAAGTAGCCATTGACCGCGTAACCTCTGCCGCCAGCCCGCGTCAAATGGAGCGCGTGCCGGCCGGGGTGGTATTTGGCCGGGCAGAGATGGTCTACAGCCTGTACAGCGGCAGCGGATGTGATTCGGCAACCGACCTGAAACGCTTTAAGACGGTTATCACCGGCTTGCAATTGCTGGAAGATGATTATCTGGGCGGGCTTGGTTCTCGCGGTTCCGGTAAAGTCGAGTTGGCCAGCATTGAGGTCAAGGTCAAATCAAAAGAAAAGTATGATACCTCAACCCCTTGCCACCCAAACGGCGGCTACGCCAACCTGCAAGCGTTGGTCAATGACTACAGCGCCTTGAATGGCAAAGTAGCCAATGCCCTGAGCATAGCGAATGGCGAATAGGCGAATAGGCGAAACTGCGAATTTGCGAATTTGCGAATAAACGAATCTGTTTATCCATTCGCCCATTCGCCYATTCRCCCATTCGCCCATTCGCCCATTCGCCCATTCGCCCATTCGCCATTCGCCATTCGCCATTCGCCCATTCGCCTATTCGCCCTGCCAGTATTCCGGGTTGTAGGCGGGCAATTCGCAGCGCATCTGCTTATCCGTTTTGAAGCCGAGGGCGTAGTTGGCCTGGATAAGTTGGTGAATTTGCGTCGTTCCTTCGTAGATGACGGCGCTTTTGCTGTTGCGCAGGTGGCGTTCTACGTTATATTCGTTGGAATAACCGTAGGCGCCGTGAATTTGGATGGCGTCGCTGGCGGAGGCGAAGGCGGCTTCGGTGCAATACCACTTTGCCATCGAAATTTCGCGGGTGCAGCGTTTGCCCTGATTTTTGAGCCAGCCCACTTTATCTACCAGCAATTGACCGGTTTCCTGTCGCAAGGCCATTTTGGCAATCATTTGTTGCACCAGTTGATGTCGGGCAATCGACTTGCCAAAAGTTTCCCGCTGGTGAGCGTAAGTTGTTGATTCTTCTAAACAGGCGCGAATAACACCCACTGCCCCCGCCGCTACCGTGTAACGCGCGTTGTCCAGGGCGCTCATAGCAATTTTAAAGCCTTCGCCTTCTTCGCCCAGCCGATTTTCTTCCGGCACTTCGCAGTTATCCAGGCGAATCCAGCCGGTGTTGCTGGCCCACACGCCCATTTTTCCTTCGATGGTGCCGGTTTGCAGACCCGGAAAATCGCGTTCCACAATAAAGGCAGAAATCCCGCGATGCCCGGCATCGGGATTAGTCTTGGCAAAGACCAGCAAGTGGTCGGCAATGTCGGCCAGAGTGATCCACATTTTTTCGCCGGTGAGAAAATATTTATCGCCTGCTTTTTTAGCGCGGGTGCGCAGCGCTGCCACATCAGAACCGGCGTCCGGTTCGGTCAGGCCAAAACAGCCCAACTTCTCTCCTTGCGATTGCGGGATCAGGTACTTTTGTTTTTGCGCTTCGGTTCCCCATTGAAAAATGGGCAGGCTATTCAGGCCAACGTGAACGGCAATGGTCTCCCGCACCGAAGAATCCGCCCACTCCATCGCTTCAGAAACAATGCCCAGCGAAATATAGTCAAAGCCCGCGCCGCCGTAACGCACCGGCAGGCACACGCCCAGCAAGCCCATTTTAGCCATCTGAGGAATCAGCGCGCGCGGAAATTTGTGTCTGGGTTCGTGTTCCTTGATCAGAGGCAAAACTTCATTGCGGGCAAAATCTTGCGCCGTTTTTTGCAGCATCAAGTGTTCTTCAGTGAGGCTAAAATCCATTGCTTATCCACCTTGATAACGCTCAAAATTTGAGATTAAAAACTGGGATTGACAATTGCCGCCCATTATACCACCTTCAAAGGGGGGCGCAAGCGACTAAGTTTATTTTCCAGCGCTGTCAAACAAAGCCAAAGACGGCAAGATGTGCTATAATTTGCGTTGGAAACGCTATGAAGCTGATAAAAGCACTCACCCTCATCCCCCTGTTCGTCTTGCTTGTTGCTTGCGCTGCGCCAACGCCTTCGCCTACCCTGACGCCAACGCCGACGCCGGACATTGCCCCTGCCTTGAGCAAAGCGGCGCAGTTGGCGGAAGCGCGGCAGTATTCGGCGGCAATAGCGGCGCTGCAAGATGCGGCGCAACTGAACGCAAACAATCCGCAGCCGATTGTGGAAATAGGCAATATCACCCTGAAGCAGCATCGCTGGGAATTGGCGCAGCAAGCCTTTGAAGAGGCGCTTGATCTTCAACCGGACAATTATGACGCCGCCATCGGGCTGGGTGAGGCGCTGTTGGGACAAGGCAAAACGCATCAGGCCAAAGACATCTGGCGCAAAGCAATAGACTTGGACGATGCGCGTTTTGAGGGATATTTGGGGCTGGGAAAATCGTTATTGGCTACGCGAAAATTCAACGAGGCGCAACAAGCATTTGCCGATGCCTTGAAGCGCAGCCCGAAAAATTCGCAGGCGTTGTGGTATCTGGCGGCTCTCGCCCTGCCCACCGACGCTCCCGCCGGCGAAGCCTGGCTCCGCCAAATTGACCCGCCCACCGCCACCGGCGACTATCTGCTGGCAACGCTGGATGCGCTTCCCGACAACGCGCCCCAAGCCCAAACTGCAACGCTGGTGGGCATTGCCCTTACTCAACTGGCGGAATGGGAATTGGCGCTGCGCGCGCTGGAAACTGCGACGCAACTTGACCCAAATAACGCCACCGCCTGGGCTTTTTTGGGCTACGCGCAAGCGTCGCTGGGCTTGCCCGCGTTAGATTCGCTGGATCGCGCGGCAGAACTTGAGCCGGATTCGGCGCTGCCGCTATATTTCAAGGGCGTCTATCTGCGACAAAAGGAACACTATGATCTGGCAATAGATTATTTTCTCAAGGCCATCGAACTTGATCCGGGAAATATTGGCGTGATGCTGGAAACCGCTCGCACCCTGGCCGACAAGGGCGATTATCTTTCCGCCGAAGCCTGGTATCGCACAATTGCAGAATCCGACCCTGATTCAGTAGAATACCAGCAGCAGTTGACCGAGTTCTTTGTAACCCGCAGCTACCGGATCGCCGAAAAGGGCTTGCCCGAAGCCGAAGGTCTGGTAAAACTGGCGCCCGACAACGCCCGCGCCTTTGATTTGCTGGGCTGGGCCAAATTTCAGACAGGCGATTTTGGCGGCGCAGAAGAAAGTCTACGCTTGGCGGCAGACCTCGCCCCCAACGATGTCGCCATTCGCTACCATCTGGGCAAAACGCTTAAAGCGCTGCATAAAAATGTAGACGCCCAAATTGAATTTCAACACGCGCTTGACTGGGATACGTCGGGAACGTACAGAAAGGCAGTGAAGAGTGAAAAGTGAAGAACGAAGAGTGAAAAAATGCTTCACTCTTCACTAAAATATAGAAAAGGGTGTTGTATGAGAAAAAGTGTTTTGAAAGATAAGAGTTACGCTTTTGCGTTGAGGATAGTAAAATTGCGCAGATACTTGATGGATGAGCGAAAAGAATTTGTGTTGAGTAAACAAATTTTACGTTCTGGTACGGCTATTGGGGCGCTGGTACGCGAAGCGGAATTTGGACAATCTAAAGCTGATTTTACCAACAAGTTGAGTATTGCGCTTAAAGAAGCAAATGAAACCGACTATTGGCTTTCGCTTTTGAAAGACAGCAGCTATATCACCCCAAAAATGTATGACAACCTTGCCCCAGACATAGATGAATTGTTGCGATTGCTGATCTCCAGCGTAAAAACATCAAAAAAATAATGAGAAGTGAAGAATTAAAAAAATTATTCATTCTTCACTCTTCATTCTTCACTGCCTTTCAGGAGGTTTTATGCCCCCCATCACCCCGCTTAACGGCCATCCGCTGCCATTGGGCGCAACTATTTACGACAAACACACGCGCTTTGCCATCTTCAGCCGTCACGCTACGCGCGTCTGGTTGATGCTCTTTGACCACCCAGACGATGACTCGCCCAGTCTGGAATTTGAGCTGGACCCGCAGCTAAACCGCAGCGGCGACATCTGGCACGTTGACCTGCACGGCGTCGGCGAAGGGCAGCTTTACCTCTATCGGATGCACGGGCCTTGCAAACCGGAACTGGGGATGCGCTTCAATGCCAAACGGGGGCTCATCGATCCCTACGCCCGCGCCTTGAGCGGCGGTTTCAACTCAGACCTCGCGCCGGAAGTCTTTGACTACGATTGCGATGAGATAGAAGACCGCTTGCCGCCATCCGCCCCGCCATCCGGCTTTGGCAAGTTGCCCAAATGCGTGGTCATTTCAGATGAATTCGACTGGCAAGGCGACAAGCCGCTCAATCGCCGCCTGCGTCATTCTATCATCTACGAAGCCCACGTGCGCGGCCTGACTGCCCATCCCGGCGCAAAGGCGCAGCGCCCCGGAAGCTATCTGGGCGTCATCGAGCTGATCCCCTATTTTCAGGAATTGGGCATCACCGCCGTTGAACTGCTGCCCGTACAAGCCTGCGATTGCGGGCTGTCGGGCAATATCAACCCCCTCACCGGCCTGCCCCTCACCAATTATTGGGGCTATAATCCCATCAATTTTTTTGCCGTCACCCAAAAATACGGCTATTCCAAAGAACTGGCCCAACACGTTAAAGAATTCAAGATAATGGTCAGGGAATTACACAAAGCGGGGATAGAGGTCATTCTGGATGTGGTTTATAATCACACCGCCGAAGGCAATCATCGCGGGCCAACCCTTTCCTTCAAGGGCATTGACAACCCCATCTACTACTTGCTGGAAGATGATAAACGACGCTACAAAAATTATTCCGGCACCGGAAACACCTTTAATTGCAACCACCCCGTTGCGCGCGATTTGATTTTGGATTCGCTGCGCTACTGGGTGATAGAAACGCACGTGGATGGCTTTCGCTTTGATCTGGCGTCCATTTTGGGCCGAGACCAAAAAGGTCGAATGTTAGAAAACCCGCCCATCGTTGAGCGTATAGCCGAAGACCCTATCCTGCGCAACACCAAAATCATCGCCGAAGCCTGGGACGCCGCCGGCGCGTATCAGGTTGGCTCATTTCCGGGCGGACGCTGGGCCGAATGGAATGGCCGCTACCGCGACGATATTAGGCGCTACTGGCGCGGCGATCCCGGTATGGTCAGCTCGCTGGCTACCCGGCTGGCGGGCAGCGCAGACCTCTACCTGCGCGATGGTCGCGCTCCCTTTCACAGCATCAACTTCATCACCTCGCACGATGGTTTCACCCTGAATGATCTGGTCAGCTACAAGCAAAAACACAATCTGGCTAACGGTGAAAACAATCGGGATGGCGACAATCACAATTTCAGCGACAATATGGGCGTAGAAGGCCCCAGCGAGGACCCAGCCATCGAGCGGCGGCGCATCAAGCGCATCAAAAATTTTCTGGCAACGCTAATGCTTTCTCAGGGCGTGCCAATGCTGCTGGCGGGCGACGAGTTTCGGCGCACGCAACAAGGCAACAACAACGCCTACGCCCAGAACAACGAAATTTCCTGGCTCAACTGGTCATTCAAGCAACAGCGCGCCGAAATCTACCGTTTCACCCGCGAAGTGATTACGTTTCGCAAACGCCACCCTATTTTTTATCGTTCTCGTTTTTTCACCGGAGAAGGAGGAGTGGGCAGCGGCCCGGATATTCAATGGTTCTCTCACACCTGCAATGAAGTGGATTGGGAATCGCCGGAGAGTCATACCCTGATGTGCCTGATACACGGCTACCCCGACCTCACCAGCCCGGATTACGCCTACAACGATGCCCTGCTGATGTTCAACAGCAGTCGGCAGGATGCGCATTTTCAGCTTCCCCCCGCCCCTTACGGCAAAATCTGGAAAATCGCCATTGACACGGCTATGCTCCCCCCCTTTGATATCCGCCCTGAAGGAGAAGAGAGCGCCCCCCCCGCACAATCTACCTATCAGGTTTATGAGGAATCAATGGTGGTGCTGTTATCATTTGAAGCGGAGTAATTACGCTGCTTTGTCTTCAACTTTCAAGCGAATCCTGCTCTTTTTTTGAGGATGAAGCGGCGTAATTCCCTCATAAAACGCGCGAACTTTATCCATATCGGCTTTGATGTTGCCGGTAGGGACAAAGCCGGGGGCAATGCCCAATCTTTTGCGCTTATAATCGGCGTAGCCCAGGTGAACGGGAACTTGCGCTTTCAGAGCAATGTAATAAAAGCCCGATTTCCAGTACGCGCGTTCCGAGCGTGTCCCTTCGGCGGCAACGGCCAAAACAAAATCATCGCACTCATAAAACATTTCAGCCGCTTGCTCAACCGCATTTTGGGATTTACTGCGATCGATGGGAACGCCGCCTATGACGCGAAAAAGCGGGCCAAACGGCCCTTTGAACAAGCTGTCCTTTCCCATCCAGGATAAACGCAGGTCTAAAGCCACAAACATAGCAACAGCGGCGGGTAAATCCCAATTAGATGTATGAAACGCGCCCACCGTAACAAATTTTTTGGGGCCGGGCGGGGGGCCTTCCAGTTCCCAACCGGCTGTCTTGAGCATCCAGCGGGTCAGTTTCACCCAAAACGGATGGTACGCGCCTTTCTTTCGCTTGCCGGCAAAGAACAGAAATAGCACCGTTATGCTAAAAAGAAACAAGGCCGATTTAGGACTGAATGAGATTTTTTTTGATACTTGCATAAAAACTCCTGACTTGGTAACTACTCAGCCATAGAGAAAACAGGTGCAACGCACTTCACGAAGCGCCCTGCAAGTGCAAATTTTGACGATATTGGGTAGTTATTTGCACTAAAAAACAATTTATTAAGTGCGTCGCACCTGAGCCTGAGTAGTTACCTACTGCTTTTAACTTATGAATTAAAGTATTTGGAGCAGGTGGATTATCAACGTTTACACAACCAAACTGTCGAGGTAAAACGTATGTTAGCTTCGTTTATCAAAAAGCTGACCGCTGACCGCTGAAAGCTATTTTCAGGAGTAAACAATGAGCGCAACTAAACTGGAAACGTCTACGCCAGACGTTTCGCCCCCCGTCCGATGGGGTGAAAAAATCATCGAAGGGCTGATTTGGGCGGCGGGACTATCTACCATCCTGATTGTGGCGCTTATCTTTATCTTTTTGCTTAAAGAAGGGCTGCCGACTTTTCTGGATATTCCATTGCGTCAACTTTTTGGCAAACGCTGGTACCCCATCGAAGGAATGTTTGGCTTGGCGTCCTTGCTGGCTGGCACTTTGCTGGTGACGGCGGGAGCGGTGATCATCACCGTGCCGCTGGGCATTGTTACCGCCATCTATCTGGGCGAATTTGCCCCGCCCTGGCAGCGCGAAATCCTGAAACCGCTCATCGAAGTGCTGGCGGGCATCCCTTCCATTGTGCTTGGTTTTCTGGGATGGGTGGCGCTGGCGCCAATCATCCAAAACGCGGGCGCACCCACCGGATTGACCGCTTTCACCGGAGCCTTGATTTTGGCGTATATGGCGCTGCCCACTATCATCAGCATTTCTGAAGACGCCCTGTACGCCGTTCCCAAAGAATACCGCGACGGCGCGTTGGCAATTGGGGCAACCCAGTGGCAAACAATCTGGCGCGTGGTGCTGCCGGCGGCAAAATCAGGGATTGTGATTGCGGTGATGCTGGGCATTGGACGCGCCATTGGCGAAACGATGGTGGCGCTAATGGTCACGGGCAACGCCGCCAACATCCCTGCCTTTGGCGCGGATATTATGTTCCAACCCGTCAGAACAATGACCGCCACCATCGCCGCCGAAATGGGCGAAGTGGCGCAAGGGAGTTTGCATTACAGCGTTCTGTTTGGCATTGGCATCTTGCTCTTTCTCATCACCTTTGCTATCAATTCGCTGGCCAGAAAACTGGTCGGCGGGGAGAGCGTCAGGCGCAAGAGAACAGGATTTTAACAAATGACGAGTGACGAATGACGAATGACGAATGACAAAACTCGTAATTCGTCATTCCCCAAGGGGTTGTTTATGAAACGACAGCAAACAGACAAGATTGCCCGCATTGCCATAACAATTGTGGCCGCGCTGGTGGTTATTCCCATCATTTTGGTGATTCTTTTCATCATTATCAACGGAATTGGGACGCTGAGTTGGGAGTTTTTTACGCAGCCTCCTGGCAACGGGATGAAAGAAGGGGGCATTATGCCCGCCCTGCTGGGGACGATTATCCTCACTTTTGGCACAGCGATTGCCGCCATTCCCCTGGCGATTGGGGCGGCGATTTATCTGGCGGAATACGCCAAAGAGAACCGCTTGACCCGCTGGGTGCGCATAGCGATTGTCAATCTGGCGGGCATCCCCTCGATTGTGTACGGACTGTTTGGCCTGGGGATGTTTGTTCTTTTTATGGGTTTTGGCACGTCAATCATTGCCGGGTCGCTTACGCTGGGAATTATGACCTTGCCGGTGGTTATCAGCGCCTCAGAAGAGGCGATACTGGCGGTTCCACAAGAATTTCGGGTGGTCAGCCTCAGTTTGGGCGCCACCAAATGGCAAACTATTCGACATCAGGTGTTGCCGCAAGCGCTGCCGGGCATCATTACCGGCATCATCTTGGGCCTGGGACGCGCCGCCGGCGAAACCGCGCCCATCCTGTTTACCGTCGCCGCCTTTTATCTGCCGGAACTTCCCCGCTCGGCTTTTGACCAGACTATGGCGCTTCCTTATCACCTCTACGTTATTTCGACGCAGGTTCCCGGAATGCCGATGGATGTTCAATACGGATCTGCCCTGGTTTTGCTGTTGCTGGTACTCTCGATGACGCTCATCGCCACGGTTGTGAGAACCGGCATGCGCCGCAAACGAGAATGGTAAAACGATTTTGGATTTACGATTTTGGATTTACGATTGACCAATGACGAGTGATCAATGACCAATGACCAATGACAAAATAGCTGTAAACAATCTCTTTTTTACTTATCCCGATGGGACGGAAGCGTTGAGCAATGTATCGCTGAATATTGCCGCCAATCAGATTTTTGTCCTCTTTGGCCCGGCGAGAAGCGGCAAAACAACCCTTTTGCGGCTGCTTAATCGCCTTTCAGATCTACTGGAAGGGGCGCGGCACCAAGGCGACATCTTGTTTAACGGGGAATCGGTCTTTCGACGGAATGCCAACGTGATTGAGTTGCGCCGTAAAATCAGCATGGTTTTTGCCATTCCCACCCCGCTGCCGGGGAGCATCAGGCAAAATCTTACCTACGGGTTACGGATGGCGGGGATAAAGGACAAAGTATTGCACGAAGCCCGCGTAGAGACTTCGCTGCAACAGGCGGGATTGTGGGACGAGGTGAAAGACCGTCTGGACACTTCAGCCTTCGCCTTGTCCGGCGGGCAAAAGCAGCGCTTGTGCATTGCCCGCAGTCTGGCTTTGGAGCCGGAAGTGTTGGTTTTGGACAATCCTACCTCCGGCTTGGACCCGCTTTCTACCGCCGTTGTCGAAGAATCGCTGTACGATTTAAAGGAACAGTACACTATCGTTATGGTTCCGCACAGCGTTCAGCAAGGCGCGCGAGTGGCGGATGTCGCCGCTTTTATGCTGGGTGGAGAGCTAGTGGAAGTTTGCACTGCCGACAAGATGTTCATGAACCCGCAAGACCAGCGCACCGAAGACTATATCACAGGACGATTTGGCTAATGACAGAACAAACAATACCCAACAAAATCGACGTGCATGATTTTAGCTTCTTCTACGGCGATTTTCAGGCCTTAAAAAGGCTGAATTTGCCTATCAAAGAAAAGCAGATCACTGCCTTGATTGGCCCTTCGGGTTGCGGAAAATCGACCTTTTTACGCGCCATTAACCGGATGAACGACACTATCCCCGGCATCCGCGCCGAAGGCCAAATCCTCCTTGATGGCGAAGATATTTACGCTCCCGATGTGGATGTGGTGGAATTACGGGAACGCATTGGAATGGTCTTCCAAAAACCAAATCCTTTTCCCAAGTCAATCTTTGAAAATGTAGCTTTTGGCCCGCGCGTTTTGAAGATGACCAATCGCAGAGACGAATTGCATCAAATGGTGCGAGAGAGTCTGGAAGGCGCCGCCTTGTGGGACGAGGTGAAACATCGTCTAAAGGATTCCGCCATGAACTTGAATCCCGGTCAGCAGCAGCGCTTGTGCATTGCCCGCACCATTGCCGTGCAACCGGAAGTCATTTTAATGGACGAACCCGCCTCTGCCTTGGACCCTGTTGCCACGCTGCACGTTGAAGACCTGATGCGGACACTGGCAGAAAATTACACCATTGTTATTGTTACGCACAACATGCAGCAAGCCGCGCGCGCGTCGGATTGGACCGGCTTTTTCTGGTTGGGCGAACTGGTGGAATTTAACAAAACCAGCGCGCTGTTCAGCTCGCCGGAAAGAGAATTGACTGAATCTTACATCACCGGGCGGCGAGGGTAAAAAACAGTGAAGAATGAAGAGTGAAAAGTGAATAATTTTTTTCATTCTTCACTTTTCACTTTTCACTGAAAAAGGGAGTAATCTATGTCAATCAGAGAGCGTTTTGAACGAAAATTAGCCGCTTTGCGGGACGATGTTCTGGCAATGGGGAGCGCGGTTGGAGAACAACTTGACCTTGCTATGACCAGTTTGGATAAGTTGGATGTTGACCTTGCCAGACAGGTCTTTGTAATGGACCTTAGCGTAAATGAAGCGCGATTTAACATTGAAGAAGAAGCTTTTGCCTTGATTGTTACCCAGCAACCCGCCGCCGGAGATTTACGCGCCATTGTTGCGGTAATGAATATGATTGTTGATCTGGAACGGATGGGCGATCACGCCAAGGGGATTGCCAAAGTGGTCACCTACATTTACGACAAGCCCGCGCGCACCCCCCCGCCACAACTAAAACAGATGGGAGAAATGGTCGCATCGATGCTGCGTCAAACAATGAACGCTTACGCCAATGATAATGTGGAATTAGCGCGTTTTGTGGCAAAACAGGATGATGAAATTGACCAGATGTACGGGATGGTCTTTTCGCAGATAATGGCGGCAATGGCAAAAACCAAAAAAGCGGCTAAAGTAGAAACCAATTACGAATTTTTGCGCGTTGCCCGCGAACTGGAGCGCTTTGGCGATCTTTCAACCAATATTGCCGAGCGCGTTGTGTATCGCGTTACCGGCAGCTTTGATGAAATCAACCGCGATATTGACGATTCGGCAGGATAGCAACCCGCATTACCACACTACCAGTTGCAGCCCTGCAATTCCCGCCGGAACAATGGCGACCAGACA
>DUEH01000240.1 GCA_011192195.1 Chloroflexota bacterium
CAAATGAAACACACCCAAATCAATCTCACAGAGGAGACTATCAATGATAAAAATGACTAAACGCGCGCGTTTGGAAGCGTGCATTGCCGGAGAAGCGGTAGACCGCCCCCCGGTAGCGCTCTGGCGGCACTGGCCCGGCGATGATCAACGCAGCGACGATCTGCTGCGGGCCACGCTCAATTTTCAAAAGCAATACGACTTCGATTTCATCAAATTCACGCCCTCCAGCAATTACTGCATCGCCGATTACGGACAAAAATCCACATGGCTCAGCAATGATGAAGGAACTCGCGTTTGGGGAGAGCGCGTTATTCAGAAGCCGGACGACTGGCTCAATCTAAAAGTTCTGGACCCGCAGCAAGGGCTGATGGGCGAAATTACCAGGGCGGTGCTGGCGCTTGGTCAAAGCGACATTGACGCCCCCTTCATCCCCACTATTTTTAACCCGCTGGCTCAGGCCAAAAACCTGGCCGGCGAAAAGCTGCTCCCCCACCTGCGCCAATACCCGGACGCCGTGAAAGTCGGATTAGCAGCCATCACCGAATCTACTTTGCGCTTCATCGAAGCAGTCAAGCCAAGCGGAATGGCCGGCATCTTTCTGGCCGTGCAGCACGCTACCTACACCCGCCTGACCGAAGCGGAGTACAAAACCTTTGGCCTGGATGACGACCTGCGCCTGCTGGAACGCGCTGCCGGCTGGTTCAATATGGCCCACCTGCACGGCAGCGACGTGATGTTTGACCTGACGACAGACTACCCAACCCAGGTCATCAACTGGCACGATCAAGAAACATCCCCAACGCTTTCCGAAGGGCAAGCCAGGTTTTCGGGGGCTGTCTGCGGCGGCATACGGCAATGGGAAACAATGGTTAGGGGAACGCCCGATATGGTCAGAGCGGAAGTTGAGCAGGCAGTGCAATCAACCGGGGGCAGGCGATTGATACTTGGGACCGGCTGCGTCACGCCCATCACCGCGCCCACATCGAACATCAGGGCCGCGCGTCAAGCTGTGGAGGACATTCGTGGAATTTAAATATTGCCCTCTCTGCGCCACCGAACTAATCACGCAAGCCCTTTTTGGCAGAGAGCGCCAGCGATGTCCCAATTGTCGCTGGATTCACTTCAGAGGCCCCAAAGTTGGCGCGGGGACGCTGGTAGAGCGCAACGGCAAAGTAGTTTTAGTCAAGCGCGGCGTAAACCCCGGCAAAGGATTGTGGTGCTTCCCCTCCGGCTTTATGGAAATTGATGAAAAACCACAAGCAGCCGCTGCGCGGGAATTCAAAGAAGAGACCGGGCTGGACATTCGCATCACCGGATTGGTGGACGTTTTTCACTATAGCGCTGATTTCAAAGGGCCGGGCATTATGGTCTTGTATAAAGGAGAAATTACGAGGGGAGACCCCAAAGCAATGGACGATGTGGTTGAAATTGCTTTCTTTGGCCCGGATGAACTGCCAGAGGATGAGGCTATAGCCTTTGAATCGAACCGCCTTGTTTTGGCTCAGTGGAAGAAGGGACTAAGTACTAAATCAAGTGTATAACCTCAGTTCAGGATAACGATAATTTTCCTCATCGGCACTGGGGTCCTTGCATGGGATTGGCACAAAGATAAAAAATTTAACCACGAATAGCGCTAATTTACACGAATAGGCACTGGTTCAGTTGTATGGGATTTGGTTTGACGGCCTGTCATTCGCCACTTTTCGACGAAAGATGAAGGACGAAGGACGGATTTTGTCCGCTAATTCCCTTCGTCCTTCGTCTTTCGTCCCTCGTCTGGTGTTGAAAAATCTCATTCCCATTCAACTGAACCAGTGCCCGCAACAAAGTATCTGGTCTAACAATATCTTCAGCCTGTCGGAAGTAAGTTTGAGCGGTGTGTTCGCTACAATGCAGCGATGGTTGACGAGCGGCGGCCCATTGGGTTGGGGGCTTATGCTGAGTTATGGATTACTGGTAGTCATTGGATTACTCTATTGGAGTTGGCTGGCCGGTTGGTGGACTCATCGAAAACGCCAACAACAATTGGGTTGAAACGAAGCCATTAGTTCTGAAAGGAAGGTAAATGATGGATCACGTAAAAATCTTGAAACGCGCATTAGATATTTCCTGGCGCTATCGAGCGCTGTGGCTTTTTGGGATCATTCTTGCCCTGACCACTGGCGGAGGCGGAAGCGGCGGGGGGAATGGCGGCAGCGGCTCCGGTATTCCCAACGGCAGCAACAACGGCGACTTTCCACGCTTCGAGGATTTCGCTATGCCAGAGATTTCGGCAGGGATCATAACTGCGTTGATTGCGGTTGGCGTCGGTCTGGCCTGTCTGTTCCTGGCGTGGGTCATTGTGGCGACTATCGCTCGCTACGTGGCTGAAACGGCCCTGATCAAGATGGTGGATCATCACGAAGAGACAGGCGAAAAACGAAGCATCCGCCAGGGTTTCGGGCTGGGATGGTCGCTTACCGCGTGGCGTTTCTTTTTGATAGACCTGCTTATTGGCATACCACTGGTAGTGGCAATCATCGCGCTGCTGGCTATCACGGCGCTCCCGCTATTGCTATGGGTCACAAAAAGCGTTGCGGCGGGGGTGCTGGGCACTATTGCCACTATCGGCGCCCTCTTTTTGGTCATCCTGCTGATCATCATTGTCTCTGCGGTGGTATCGCTGCTGACACATTTCTTCCGGCGAGTATGCGCTCTGGAAGATCAGGGCGTCATCGAGTCGATAAAACAGGGCTTCAATCTGGTGAAACAGAACTTCAAGGATGTTGGCATTATGTGGCTGTTGATGGTTGGCGTGCAAATTGGCTGGATGATCGTACTGATTCCGGTGGTGTTCTTGCTCCTGGCGCTGGGGGCCGTATCGGGTGGTCTGCTGGGGCTGATGGCCGGCGGGCTGACCGGCTTTATCGCAGAAGGAGCTATACCGTGGATTGTTGGCGGCGCAGTTGGCCTACCCATCTTCATTCTGATAATGGCTGTTCCCCTGACCTTTGTTGGCGGCTTGTTTGAGGTTTACAAATCCAGCGTGTGGACTTTGACTTACCGAGAGGTACACGTTTTGGGAGATTTGGAAACGGGGCCAGAAGTGGAGCAGTTGCCGGAAGCCGATGCAGCAAAGCCTGAAGAAGCATCATAACCTTCAACGACTACGCTACCGAGGTTAAAAATGTAGGACTGGCAGCGCTGACGCGTTTTCGCAAAAAGGGAGGCTATATTGCAAAATGGGCAAAAAGGACAATCATAAACAAGATTTACGCGCCTTGTTTGAAGGTTTTTATGAAACGAACGAGGTTGGAGAACTGACAACGTACATCGCCTCAAACAGCGCTCTTCCCGGCAGAAGGGCGAATCTGGAACTGGCTGCCGCTTTTTCAGAGGTCGTCGAAAGTGTTGCCGAAGAAGAAGCGGATGCCTTGTGGACGCTTTGCGCCAAGCTGGTCCAAATTTCCGCCGACGAAGCGCCGGTGAATACGCCGGAGGAGTTTTTGCCTTTTTGCGGCGTCATTGGCCTGGGCTCAGTTGGCGCTGCTTCTCCGACCCGGCTGGCAGAAGCGTTGGCGATCATTAAAAAGCTGGCAAACGACCCGCGCTGGCGAATGAGAGAGGCGGTTGGCGGCGCACTCCACAGATTGATCGCCGCTCAAAGCGAAATCACGCTGGCGGAACTGGAAACCTGGGTCGCAGAGGGCAGCCTGCTTGAAGTGCGCGCCGTTGCCGCCGGGATTGCCGACCCTTCACTCTCAGAAAATGAAACCCTTGCCCGGTGGGCGTTAACACAACACAAAAAAATCATCGAACGGGTTCTGGCAGAGAAAGACCGCAAGTCTGACGATTTCAGAACGCTGAGAAAAGCGCTCGGTTACACTTTGAGTCTGGTTGTTCAGGCATTGCCGGAAGACGGCTTTGCTTATATGTCTCAACTTGCCGCCTGGCAGGACAAAGACATTTTGTGGATTGTGAAGGAGAATCTGAAAAAGAACCGACTCATCAAGCATTTCCCCCAAGCAGTGAAAACAATAAAAGAACGACTATAACGCAAGGAGGTGCAAACTGGATCACGTGGTTTATGTCGACGCAAAAGCAAAAGAAATGGAGAAACTCATTGACGGCGAAAAAACGATGATTATTCGCGGCGCTGCGGGGCGAAAGTTGCCCCACGGCAGAGTCTTTGCCGGAGACACGCTTTACTTCATCAATAATAACGCCAAGGGCGTGGTGAAGGCAAAAGCAGCCGTCAAAAATGTTATCAACTCCGAGAAAATGATCAAAGAAGAATCCACGCAACTGGTGGAACAGAATCAAGAGCGCTTGCAGCTAAGCGCCAAACAGTTCAAACGATGGGCCGGCAAACGCTACTTGGTTCTAATTGAAGTGGCAAAGGTGACAGAACTTGACCCATTCCCTATTGACAAAAGCAGCTATGGCAATATGGATGATTGGCTTCCCGTGGAAGATATTGAAACGGTTAGGAAATGAAAACCGAAATAAACGTCACCCAAAGGAGCTTTGCTTCTATGCGAAAACGATACCCGCTCCTCATTTTGGGATTGCTTTTTAGCCTGTTCATTCTGGTTTTTCCTCTTCAGGGGCAAGAGCAACACGGTCTACTACGTCTCTAGTTCCGCAGGGGATGATGCCAACGATGGGCTATCGCCGGATAACCCGTTTCTGTCCATCGTCAAAGTGAACAGTAAGGTGCGCCCCGGACTGCGCCTTCGGGTATTGAAGATGAATGGCTGCCCCTGCGAGAAGCGGCACAGGGGACGCCTTACAGTCAGGAATACCTGAGCTTGCTGGCGCGCAAGGGGCGTTTGGAAGCGATAAAACGGGGACGGGTCTGGCACATCACCCGCCGCGCCGTAGCCGTCTATCAGCAGTCGGTGAAACAGAAAGGCCGCTGACGCGGCTTGATGTGCCGATAAGCGAGAAGAACATCTGTCAATCAGGAGACATTTGAAAAATCACAGAATCTGCCGGTAGCGCGGGGGGTGTACCCAAAAAGTACCCAAAAAGAGGGGCAGACTCAGGGGCAGGCTAATGGGGGGTGTGGTCTCCACTCTCCCCCTCGCCACACATGCAGTATGATAACTATATTATCACAGAAAGAGAGGACGAATGAACTTTACAGAACTAATCCAAAAACGATACAGCGTGCGCGCTTACAAACCCGACTCGGTTGAGGATGACAAGTTGCGTCAGGTGTTGGAAGCCTGCCGTCTGGCTCCTTCGGCGGCCAACCGGCAGCCCTTCCAGCTGATCGTCATCCACACCGCCGGTCAAGAAGCGGAACTGCGGCGCGTCTACCACCGGAGCTGGTTTAGCCAGGCGCCCCTGGTCATCTGCGCCTGCGCTCTCCCAGACCGGGCTTGGTATCGCCGCAGCGATGGCAAGAATTATAGCTATGTGGACGTGGCCATTGCGGTGGATCACCTGACTCTGGCCGCTACTGAGTTGGGACTGGGCACGTGTTGGGTGGCGGCCTTCAATGTGGAGGCCGCCCGCCAGATGTTGGGGCTGCCCGATGATGTAGAGCCGGTCGCTTTCACCCCGCTGGGCTATCCGGCGGACCAACCCCGCCCCAAAGAGCGCAAGGCGCTATCTGACTTGGTGCGCTACGAAGGTTGGTAGAAGGAATGACATAACAAGATTTTATGGTGTACTACAAAACTTTGTAAGCGTTCACTCTCCACCCCCCTCAATCCCCCCGTCAACGGGGGGAAGTTTAAAAGCCCCCCCTTGATTTCGGGGGGAGGTTGGAGGGGGGTGAATAACTACAAAACTTTTGCTCAGGTATTTTTATACAGGAGTTTTTCGTTAACATAATCGTTGAGCATAACAAGGATAAACCACCCACACGGACGGAAAAAACACGGACAAAAACAAAAAAAGCCTGTGCTGAGCGAAGCCGAAGTATCCGAGTTTTTTTCTGTCCGCGTGGAGTAGTGTTTCATAACTTGTTTTTGAGGCTTAATCTTGTCGCCGCAGTACATATTTTTTGAAACAGGCCCGCATCTTATGTCAACGAAAGAGTCTTGTTGTATAGATTTTACCCCTCAAATAATGCGCTCACCGGCGCGCTGAAGCCGGGCAGCGCATCTTCCCCTGTCAACTCATCACCGGCGGATAGAATTTTGATGTCGGTCAAAGAATGGTAGACGTGTATCTGCTGTCGCAAGGGATTGGCTACCCAAACCATTTGCACGCCGATGGCAAGGTATTCCGCCAGTTTGTCGTGTATATCCACCCAGCGGTCATCAGGAGACATCACTTCGACGATCAATTCAGGCGCTACATCAAGAAAACTTTGCGATTTCGCCTGAGCCAATCGTTCATTGGAGATGAAAGCCACATCCGCCCCTCGCACCGTATCCGGGTTGCGAGCGATGTAAATGCCCACCTCTCCCCCCAGAACACGACCTGGTTTGCGCTCATCCACAAACAGGCTGAGAAGTTTAGCAATCCTGACCTCAATAAAACCGTGCAAATACCCTGTCGGTGACATATAAATAATTTCACCTCTAACTAACTCTGTCCGGCCAATATCTCCCATAGCAAACAACTCTTCGCCCGTTATCCGCGCATCGTTTGCCGGCGGGGAAAAGGTAGGGATAGTCCTGAATATTGATTGAACCTGTACAGTCATTGTTTACACCTCCATTATAGCGTCATTGTACGTTGACAGCAGGTCAAAGTCAATCCCCTTTGCATTCACAGTTGCAACTTTTTAATGACCGATGTTTCGAGTATAATCACGTTTTAGATAAGACACCAACAAGGAGCTACTATGAATCAAGCCGTTTTTGACGTTTTAAGCGCATTGGAAATGCGCGACGAAAAGGAGCGATTGCAAAACCTGCCCGGCGAGCAGCGCATCCGCGCCCTGCATCCCGATGCGGCGCGCTTTTTGTACATCACCGCATTGGCCGCCAAAGCCAAAAACATCGTCGAAGTGGGAACCAGCCGGGGCTACTCGACGATATGGCTGGCCCTGGTCGCCCAACAACGCGGCGGCAAAGTGATCACTTGCGAAATAAACCCCGACCACGCCGAAGAAGCGCGAGCCAACTTTGAAAAGGCCGGTCTCTCAGACGTGATAGAGATCATCGTAGGCGATGCCCGCGATACGCTGCGCGGCCAAAGCGAAAACGTTGACCTGCTCTTTATGGACGCGGAAAAAGGCCAGTACGAAACCTATTTTGATGTAGTTTACAAGCGAATAGGCGTAGGCGGTCTTTTCATTGGCGATAACGCTGTCTCTCACGCGGATGAGTTGCTCGATTACATCAGTTACGTTCAAAATCACCCCAGCCTGGAAAGCGTCACCGTTCCCATTGGCCGCGGCCTGGAAATGACGGTGAAGACCAGCGAGTAGGAAAAAATCGAATAGGCTTTTTGCGTGATATACCTCTCTGTTGTATATTCTGTTGCGTATAATGTGTAATCTTGCTATTTGGCGGGTATTTTAAAGTTTTGAGGGTACTGCAAGCATATTTTTGCTATAAGGAACCCCCGGTTTTAGCCAATTTGGACCTCACTGGCGAGTGTTCGATCCCCGTTTTGAACATAAATCCTAATATCAGTTTAGAGGTAAATAAAATTGTATAAAAAGTTTTTATTGAGCATTAGCCTTTTTGTTGTTCTATTGGCCATCGCTGGATTTCGTATTATTGATACGCCCGTATCAAATCCAACGCCCTCTCCCACACTTGCCAGTACCCTTGCACCGCCTCCCACAGCAACGCTGCCTCCCACAGCTACCAGCCTTCCTACAGTCGCTCCAACTCCAACGCCCCAGTCGGGAATAAACCATGTGGTCATCATCAGTATTGATGGCATGCGCCCTGATGCGCTGGACCAGGCCGATACGCCCACTATGGACAAGCTGAGAGCCAGAGGCGCTTATTGCCCCCACGCTCAAACAGTAAAGACCAGCGAAACGCTGCCCGGTCACGCTTCGATGCTGACCGGAATGCTCGAGGATAAACACGGTATTCTCTGGGGCCTGCCCTACATTGGCTGGCCCGGAATGAAGGGCCCGTCGCTGTTCAGCGAGGCTCACGACGCCGGATTTAGTACGGCGATGGTCTTTGGCAAGGAAAAGTTGAATTATCTGGCTCTACCCAACTCGGTGGATAAGCTTTTTGGTGAGGATGTTCACGATACGGAGGTCAAAGATCACGCGCTCGAATTCATTCAGGCGGGCCTGCCCAACGTTCTTTTTATTCACTTCCCGGATACCGACAGGGTAGGTCACGCTTATGGCTGGATGTCGTCCAATCAGTTATACGCCGTGAATTATGCAGATGCTATGATTGGCGAAATTATAGCAACGCTCGATAATGGCGGCTATCTGAACAACACGCTCCTGATCATTAGCGCTGATCATGGCGGCCACGACCACAGTCACGGGGATGACACGCCGCTGGATAGGACTATTCCCTGGTTGGCCGTTGGGCCGGGCGTTCCACAAGGCCTAAGCCTGACCGGTCACATTGACATCTACGACACCGCCGCCACAGCTTTGTACGCTCTGGAATTGCCTATTCCTGAAAAATGGGATGGAAAGCCGGTTCTGGAGATATTTCAATAAATCAGGATATCCCCTACTTCACCCGTTCCGGGTAGCCCGTAATTTCCCGAATTTCTTCGTACAGCGGCTTGAGCCTTTTGTACATCTGCTTGTACACGCGATGGTAGAGCGCATCGTAAGTAGCGTGGGTTGGCGCGTCAGGTACAAACCAGCGACCCACGCGAGTCATGGCCTGGACCGCCGTCTCGAAGTCGGGGTGCAGGCCCAGACCGACGGCGGCGTCAATGGCCGCGCCCAGTCCGGAAGTTTCGTAAATGTGGGGACGAGCGGTGGGCAGGCCGAAGATATCGGCCGTGATTTGCATAGCCGCGTCGCTCTGGGAGCCGCCGCCGGAAACGCGCAGTTCGGTGATGGGGATTTTGCTGCGACGCTCGCTGCGCTCTTTGCCTTCACGCAGGGCGTAGGCCAATCCCTCTAAAATGGCCCGGTACAGGTGAGCGCGGGTATGCACATCGCCAAAGCCAATGATGGCTCCTTTAGCCTCCGGCCCCGGCACTTTCAAACCCGGCGACCAGTAGGG
>DUEH01000241.1 GCA_011192195.1 Chloroflexota bacterium
CCACTGCCCGTTCAGTGGTCGAATTGTCACTCAGTCCTCTCTTTTGACGTGAGTATAGCAGCATCACCGATGGGACCGACAATTTTTTTCAGGCCACACCTCCGGACGCAAAGCGGGAAGCAGAGGAACGGGGCGAGTGGGAGCAAAAGCTGGTCAGGGTTGTTGCCCCCTATCTGCCGCCCCCTCAAGAGCGAAAGTTTTGGCTCTTTGGGATTGATGTTATACCCCAACCCCGACCTTATGCGCAAAAGCTGGCAGACCGAACGTATGTTTATCCCTGCGGCAACACGCTGAAAGGGAACAAGCCGGTCAACATTGGACATCAGAGTTCGGTGTTGGCCTGCCTGCCGGAGAAAGGCGAGAAGTCTCCTCCCTGGATAGTGCCGTTGAGTGTTCGGCGCGTCAGGAGTGAGGAGACGAAAAATGAGGCGGGAGCGAAGCAGGCGAAGGGTGTCCTCTCTGCTAAAAAGCTGCCCTTCAGCGGGAAATTGAAGGTGCTGGTGGGAGATAGCGATTACAGTGCCCGCACCTTCCTGGGAGAAACCTGTGGAGACGAGACGGATGAAGCAGGGAAGAAGAAAAGTGATGACCTTGTAGGCATAGTGCGCTCTGCCGGCAATCGCACCTTCTATCACGCACCTCCGGAGATAGCGAGCAAGAAGTCGGTCGGGCATCCAATCTGGTACGGTGAGCCCTTTCGTCTGCCGGATGAAGAAACGTGGGGAGAGCCGGATGAAGAAGAATGGACCGTCTGGACAACCCATCGTGGAAAAAAGCGCACTGTCCGGCTCCGGGGCTGGCACAACACAAGAATGAGAGGCGCCAAAGAGTACCCGATGCACGAGTATCCATTCACCTTAATTCGGGCAGATGTGCTTGACAAAAAAGGAAAGCCCGTTTTCAAGCGTCCGATGTGGCTGATTGTGATGGGCAAGCGGAGGGAAGAGGTCAGCCTGGTTGAAGTCTGGGAAGCCTACGGGCAGAGAGTTGACCTGGAACACTACTTCCGCTTTGGCAAACAAAAACTGTTGCTCAACGCTTATCAAACCCCGGATGTCGAACACGAGGAGAATTGGGGGCAAATCGTGCAGCTGGCCTATATCCTGCTGTGGCTGGCCTCCGGGCTGGTGGAGGATATGCCCCGCCCTTGGGAAAAGTCCGAACCCAGGGGAAAAGAGGGAGTGGTCTCTCCAGGAAGGACGCAGAGAGGCTTTGGGGGAATAATTAGCCAGTGTGGGACACCGGCTAAAGCACCCAAACCCCGTGGTTATTCACCGGGACGGGCCAAGGGGGAGAAACCGGGAACGCGAAAACGCCATCCGGTCATCAAAAAAGGCAAAAAGGGCAAAAAATTGCCCGTAGCGGCCTGATTTTTTGCTCAACTATTCAGTTTTTAAGTTGCTTTTTCTTGCTCGGCCAATGCCGAGCTAATTGACTTTGTCCAAAGTCCAACAACAAGGCTGTTCGTAATATCACGTCCCCCTTGATTTCCTCGTCTTCATAACGAGAAAGGTCCGAGAGGTGATAATGAAATTCAGGCAAGAAAGGAGATAGTTCGCCCGGATCATTAAAAAGGGATTGGAAATTCAAGGCGATTTTCCAGTTCTTCTGACCGTGATAGATAACTACGGGTACGATGGGCGGCAATGGCGTTTTGTTGTTTTCTTTGAGAAATTGCTGCCATATTTTGGTCATATAGCGCAACAACTGGAAGGCTATCAGTTTATCGGGGTAACTTTTGTGTTCAAACAGGACATAGATGTATGCGTCGGCGTTGTTGTTGCGTTTAACCTGATAAAGCAGGTCCGAAAAATGTTGCTGAAGTTCCTCGTCTACAAAAGAACCTTCAATTAAAGTCAGTTGGGAAAGGTCTAAATGATCGCTGACTTGTTTTGGCAAGTAGTAGCGTATAAAATCTGCGGCCGTTTGCGGGTTGGACAGGAATACTTTGAAGAAACGGTCGTGAGCATTGCTTAATTCTGACATACGGTTCTTCCTTTGAGAAGGTGGCTGGCGTTTATATGTTTGCGCGTTTCTCCCACTCCTTCGACCACGCCACGCTCTTAAAAATCCCCTCTCGCAGCGCCGTTGCTGGATTGTAGCCAAGCAACGCTTTGGCCTTGCTGATGTCGGCGATGTAGTTGGTCACTTCACCGCGCAGCGATGGCTCGATACTCACGTCGGCGTCCATCTCCAGCGCCTCGCTGATGAATTCGGTCATTGCGACGAGGCTGTTTCCCCGTCCGTAAGCCAGATTGATGGTCTGGTTGACGACGCGCCCGCTGACCAATGCCTTAATGCCGCCGGCAATACCGCTAACGCAATCGTCAATGTAGGTAAAATCCAGCACCTTGTCTTTGCCGTAAATTGTCACCGGCTCGCCGCGACCGATTTTATGAATAAAAAGGGGAATCACGCGCTCCATCCGCTCGATGTCATTGTCAAAGCGCCCGTAGACGTTGCTAAAGCGAAAGATCAGGTACGGTATATCGTAGCAGCGCGAATAAGAATAGATGCTCGCTTCGCCGGATACTTTGCTGGCCGCGTAGGGGCTGGCCGCCAGCGAAAAATCGGCCATTCCTTCCGAGGTGGTTTCCTGATTGTGGCGCAGGTTGCCGTAAGTCTCGCGGGAGCTGCTGAATATCAGCGGCAGTTTGTTCTGACGGCAGAACTCTAGCGCGTTGTAAGTCATAATAATGTTTTCCAGCGCGCGATCCGGCTGTTCCACCAGTTCGTGAACTTTGGCGTTTGCCGCCAAATGCACCACCACGTCCAGATTGTCCGGGCAACTAATATCGCCGATGCCGCCGGAGAAATTTTTGTAGGGAATGCTCAAATCCTGAATGACCGTTTTGATTTGGTCTGTCCAGGTGTTGGATCGCTTGTCAATGCCAAAAATTTGATGCCCTTGTTGCTGTAAGTGCAAGCCCAGGTTAGAGCCAATTTGCCCGCTTGAGCCGGTGATAAGAATACGCATTAGTTTCCAAGACCTTTCTGTTTTGATTTACGAGCTGCGAATGACGAATTACGAGCGACGAGTAAATCGAACCGTTCGTCACTCGTCATTCGTCATTCCAATATTTCTTCGACCACTTTGAAGGCGCTGGTAATGGCCACGCCGTCGCCGGTGCGTCCTTGAATCCAGTTGACATCGGCCAGCATATTACCTGCCACGTACAGGTTTTTGGCGATAACTGCGCCGTTGGCGTCAAGGGGATTGAAGCGCTCATCCACGCGAATACCCACGCGATGAATGGCGCGACCTCCCGGCGATAGCAGTTCCGGCCCAAACCAGGCGGCGCGGTCTGACGGCGCTGCCACCGGCAAGTTGAAGATGGGTTCGTGAATTACGCCGTCTGATGTTGCTTCCAGACCGCCGCCGTAGATACCGCCGGTGGCTAGAACGTAATGCTCGGCGCGCAGGGTCTTGGGACGAGTGACGGTTTCGTGGCGAATTTGCGTGACTCTTCCGGCTTCAATTTCCCCGCCCAGCACCTTGCTGCCGATGAGCAATCGCCCGCCGGCCTTGAGAAAAATGTCTTTCAGCCGTTCATACAGGCGACGCCCCGGCACAGAAGGGGGCAGCGCGCTGATTTCAAAAACGGGCTTGCCCAACCCGCGTTCCAAATCGGCCATCACTTCGGTGTGTTTGTGTAGTCCCAAGACCGCCGGAAAGCCTGCGCGGTCAACATCCTGCGCCGCCTTTTTTAGCGCGTTCATCACCTGCCGCCGAAATTCCGGCGCTTCAAAAATATCCGCCAGTTGCAAAGGCGTAATATCCCCGCGACCCGCTGCGGGCGGCGGCGCATCTAAACTTAGCGCAAAAGCGGCGATGCCCAAATTTTGCGCGTTCAGGTTGTCGCAGAGGAGGGCGGGGTAAAAATCGCGCAGTTCGTTGAAGCCAACAA
>DUEH01000242.1 GCA_011192195.1 Chloroflexota bacterium
CAGATCACCGATAAAGTGCGCGCCGCTAACTCCGTAGAAGACGCCTTGCAAACCGCCGTTGCGGAACTTTCTAAAGCGCTGGGTCAAGCGCACACCTTTGTCAATCTGGAAACGGAAAGTCAATGAACAATTAATAAGTCAATGAACAATGAATAATTCATCTCGTTCCCAAACTCTGTTTGGGAACGAGTATAGCAAATGACTAATTACAAATGACGAAAAGGAATCTGAACAATGAGTGTATTCACTCAGGAAAAACCTTCTAAAGACTTGAATAGAGCTAAAAATATCCAACGCATTGCTCTGCTCATCACAGGCTTGGCTACGCTGAATAGTTTTGTTCAACTGAGAACTTTTATCCTTAGCCAGGAGTGGCAGCCGCTGCTTGCATTTTTTCTAGCCGCCGCTGTGGTGTTGAGCCAGTTTTTTCTGGTCAGGGGTCTGGCCCGGGCTGGTCGCTTACGCTTGGCTGCTTACTTGTTATCAGGCATCCTGTTTGCGATTTTTCTCTCGCTAAACGTACTTTTGGCGGGTATGGCAATCCCTTTTGTCATAGCCAGCGTGGTCGTTTTTCCCTTCATTGGCTATTTAACCTTGCCTCGCCAAAAAATAAAGTGGGCTGCTACGGTTGGCCTTGTCCTGGCGGCGCTTATTTTTACCGTCAATTATGTTGACCCTGCGTTCCGTTTTAGTGGCGGTGGCGTGGTTGGCGGTCCGGCGGCCATTGTGCCGCTTTTGCTGGGCGTATTGCTCATCGCTATTTTATGGCAAGCAGTACGCTTATTCATAGCCGGATCGATCAAAACAAAGCTGATTATCGCTTTTCTGGTCGCTTCCCTGGTTCCAATTATAGTTGCAAATGTTTATCGCTATCTGGAAACGGGGTCTCTTGGCGGCTTTTTAGCGGTGAGCGCAGGATTGCTGGTGTTGGCTGCGTTAAGCGCTTTCTTCTTTGGTTACACCATCACCAGTCCCATACGCCGCCTGACCGATGCGGCCAATACCGTTGCCAGAGGGAATTTGAACGTCGTCGCCCCCATCGAAACGCAGGATGAAATTAGCGATATGGCTAAGTCCTTCAACCTTATGACCACTCGCCTGCGGGAACTGATTGGCAGCCTGGAGGAACAGGTGGCTACCCGTACTGCCCAGTTGGCAACGGTGCTGGAGGTGAATCAGCGCCTGACGGCCATTCTCGATGTGGATGAACTGATGGCCGAAGTGGTGGAACTGATTAAATCTACCTTCAACTACTATCACGCCCATATTTACCTGCTGGAAGAAACGGGTAACATCCTGGTAATGCGCGAAGGCACAGGGGAAGCCGGACGTCAGATGAAAGATCAGGGTCACTTCATCCCACTGGCGGCAGAACGAAGCCTGGTTGCGCGCGCCGCCCGCAGTAAACGCGCCATCCTGATAACGGACGTGAGACAAGAACCTGATTGGTTGCCCAACCCCTTGCTGCCCGAAACGCAATCAGAATTGGCAATACCCATTACGCTTGGCGCGGAAGATGTTGTTATTGGCGTGCTGGACGTGCAGCAAAACCAGATTGGCGGCTTGAGCGAAGACGATGTGCAGACGCTAAACTCATTGGCTCATCAGGTTGCCATTGCCGTACATAACGCTCAACTTTTCCAGAGCAGCCAAACGGCATTGCAAGAAGCGCAGGCAATTCAAAAGCAATACCAGCAAGAGGCATGGGAGTTCTTTGCGCCTACGCAATCTAAAACTTTTTTTGAGGCCGGTCAAGCGCCCCCCCCTGCTGAGGGTCTTGATTTACAGGCAACGGGGCTGCGACTTCCCTTGTCTGTGCGCGACCAGACAATTGGCGTATTAGGGATAACGCCGCTTGACAGCGCCGCAACCTGGAGCGACGATGAAATGGCCCTGGTTGAAGCCGTCTCCCGGCAAGTCAGCTTAACCATCGAAAACCTGCGCCTCTTTGAAACCACCCGACAGCGCGCCACTCGTGAGCAGCTTACCCGTCAGATTACTGATAAAATTCGCGCCAGCAGCAACATAGAAGGCGCTATGAAAATCGCTGCTCAGGAATTAAGCAAAGCGCTGGGAACCGCCAGAGCCACCGTTGATCTAAAAGTGGCTCCCCAGACGGGAGATTAGAACAATGAGCAAACCAAAATCCCCCCTCCCTGCAGGGGACGACATTCAAAACCAAACCATGTCCGGGCGCCGGGCAGAGATAACCGCTTTGCAAAAACGGGTTCGGGAACTGGAAGCGCAACTTGAAACCGCGCCCGCCGCCGCCGAACGCGAGCAGGCGCTGGCCGAAAAAACGCTGTACCTGGATAATATCCTGCAAAGCGCCACCGGGTACGCCATTGCCGCCACCGATCTGGATTTTCGTATCACCTACTACAACCCGCTGGCCGAAGAGTTCTTTGGTTACACAAAAAGCGAAGTCATCGGCAAGACCGTTCAGGAGATGCACACCCGGGAAAAGGTAGAACCGCATCGCTTTGAGAAAGCCATCGAGAATGTCCGCGCTCACGGGGAACACGCTTATCTGGTCAAGGAAGAACTGGACACCGGGACGCGCTACCTTGACTCGCGGGTATCCGGCATTTACGATTCGGACGGTGAGTTGGTTGGCTTTGCGCTCTTGAGCCGCGACATTACCGCGCGCAGACAGGCTGAGGAAAAATCACACAGGCTGTCTCAAGCGGTGGAGCAAAGCGCAAACACAGTGGTCATCACCGATTTGAAAGGCAATATCGAGTACGTGAATCCCCGCTTTGAGGAAACCACCGGCTACACGGCAGAGGAAGCTCTGGGACAGAATCCGCGAGTTATTAATTCGGGCGAGCAGAGTGCAGCCTTTTATCGGGATATGTGGGAGACAATCGCGTCGGGGAAAGAGTGGAGCGGGGAATTTCACAACAAACGGAAGGATGGTACGCTTTATTGGGAATTGGCCACCATCTCTCCGGTGTACGATACATCAGGACAGATGACGCACTTTGTAGCGGTCAAGGAAGACGTTACCGAGCGCAAGCAGGCAGAACGAGAGATGCAGGCGAGCGAGGAGCGCTTCCGCTCTGTAGTGGAGTACGCGCAATCCGGCATCCTCATTCTGGACGACGCCTATCGTTTTATCTATGTGAACGACGAACTCTGCCGCATAACCGGCTACGAACGGAAAGAACTGATTGGTATGGATTTCCGCGCTGTGCTTACTGAGGAGAGCGTACAACTTGTTGCCGATCGCTACGTTCGCCGGCAAAAGGGCGAAGATGTCCCCTCGCGCTACGAGTTTAGCATTGTACGCAAAGACGGCGAAAAAAGAGATTGCGAGACCAGTTCTACCGCATTCAAAGATTCGGAGGGAAACGCGCAGTCGGTGGGGCAGCTTTTGGACATCACCGAACGCAAACAACTGGAACAGCAAGTTCAAGAATCTCTGGAACGCCGAACCAGTCAGGTACAGATCAGCACCCAGATGGGGCAGGAAATTGCCGCCGCCCCCGCTCTGGATGAACTTTTTCAGCGAGTGGTTCATCTGGTTCGAGAACGGCTTGGCTACAATCACGTCCACGTCTTCACTATGGAAGACGATGACCTGATTATGCAAGAGGGAAGCGGCGAAGCGGGGCGCAAAATGAAGGAAGCAGGCTTTGCCATCCCCCTGAACGCCGAAAAATCTCTGGTCGCCCGCGCCGCCCGAACAGGCGAATCGGTTTTGACCCCCGATGTGTCGCAAGATCCGGGTTGGCTGCCAACTTCCTTGCTTCCGCGCGTACAATCAGAGCTTGCCGTCCCCATCAAACTGGGCGATGAGACTCTGGGCGTACTCGACGCGCAAAATGACGCCGTCGGCAGCCTGGATAAAGAAGACCAGCTTTTGCTGGAAGGGTTATGCGGCCAGATTGCCGTGGCTATCAACAGCCGTCAAATCGAAGGCGATCGTCTACGCTCGGAAGAAGCGTTGCGCGAAGCGACTGGACTTCAAAAGGCGATTTTGGATAATGCCGCCTACGCCATTATTTCCACCACTCCCGAAGGTGTCCTTGAGACCTTCAACCCGGCGGCTCAGCGTATGTTGGGCTATACTGCCGAGGAGGTGGTAGGCAAGGAGACTCCGGCCATCATTCACGATGTAGATGAAATAGTGGCGCGGGCGAAGACTTTTTCGGAGGAACTGAATATTACTATTGAACCGGGCTTTGAGGTGTTTATTGCCAAAGCGCGGCTCAATTTGCCTAATGAATACGAGTGGACATACATCCGCAAAGATGGCGTCCGTTTTCCGGTATTACTATCTGTGACCGCGCTGCGTAATGCAAAGGGTGATATTACAGGGTTTTTAGGAATTGCCCAAGACATTACCGAGCGGAAACAAGCGGCAGAAA
>DUEH01000243.1 GCA_011192195.1 Chloroflexota bacterium
CCGCGTAGCACGCCGTCAAAAGGCGCAAGCGCCGGCTCATTGTTCACGGTAGCAATCAATTGTCCAACCTGTACCGCATCGCCGATGGCGGCGTGGGGAGTGAGATGCCCCGACGCCGGCGCGCGCAAAACGCGGCTTTTGGTCTGACCTTTGACTTCCCCCGGCGAATTGGTGTTTGCTTGCGCTGCGCCCTGACTGATAATGCGCCCCAGCCAATGCCCGCGATTGGTTTCTATGATGTGATGGCAGTCTTGCCCGGCGCTGAAGCCCGGCCCCAGCGCAATCACCAGCGGAGCATCGTTGATGCGCGTGCCGGTGTTTCGCTTGGCAATGATGGCGTCAATCAGAACAAGGGGCGGCCAGCGGGTCAGGGTTTCAGCGGCAGGGTCAACCACTACCGGAATGTTTCCCTGCGCCAGACAATCGTCAATTTCCTCCGCTTCTACACGCACGGCGCTCAGGTCTTCTACCGTAATTTTCCCCTCAAATACTGCCGAGCCAAAGCAGACGGCTCGGCGGACCATTGTTGGCGCGGGAATTTCGGTCATAGCCACCGGAAAACCGGCGTGGAAGAGTCGCGTTGCCACGCCGGTCGCCAGGTCCCCGGCGCCTTTGATGAGGATTGGGATATTTTTGAAATTTGGGTTTATTGTCATTAAACTTTATGCGCTCAACGGTAGATAGACCAGCAAATTGTGGAATCGTTCGGGTTGGTTGGCCCGCCAGATGGCAAGCAACTCGGTAATCAACTGGCCCAAAGTAATAGAAGGTCTTAATAGCAAGATGCCCGGCATTTGATGGCCAGCTTGAAAATGATCTTTCAGATGTTCAGGCATCGTTCTTCGGTTGTTGGTCACCAGAGTGTACGCATTTTTTTCGCACCACAAAAGCAATTCAGGATCAGGCGTGCTGCGAGCAGGCGTGTTTGTCTCTCCAATAACCTTGATGTTTATTTCAGGCTCACGTCGTAGTAATTCCCGACGAACTACGTGGTCAATGTGTTCATCCAGCAGGAAACGAATTGTCATAAGTGTTATTCTGAGATGTTGTAAGTTGCTTTCTGTTCTCGAATCATCTGCTGTATGGCCTGGATACGCGGCGAAGGGTTGCGTTGTTGGGCTTGCCAGGCGTGTTCACCATGATTTCGCCAGCCCTGAATGTAGACGTCCACGGTTTCTTTGTTCTGGTAGTAGTAAGTTAGCGTAGCAAACACCTGTTCCAGAGTTACAGATGGGTAATGGTTTGGGATTTCTTTGGGAAAGCGGCCGTTAAGGTAATCGGTGATGACCGTTTCGATCCCCACTCGTGTCCCTTTGATACGAATGTCGTCTGGACTTAAAAAATCAAAATAGTCTTCAAGTAGCATAGGCTCCTCCACGTCTCTAACTATACCCATCCGAGAAAACTTCAATCATCAGGTACGGATCGCCCAGCGGATATAAAATGGGGCTGGTGCAGCCGTTGGCAACGTATTTTCGCACTTGGGCCTTCACCTCTTCCGGCGTGCCGCTGGCGGTGATGCGCTGCACCAACTCATCGGGTACGTATTTCATTGCGTCCTTGATTTGCTCTTTAGTGGCGGGCCAACCGAGAATGGATTGAATTTTGTCCACAACCTCTTGGGGGGTGTTGCTGGCTTTAGTGATGTGCGGCTGCTGGGCAATGTACTGCGTTAGCAGCCAGCGCGCGCCATCGAGCGCTTTGGCTTTGTCATTATCCACCGAGCAGACAATGAGCTGCGGGCGGTCAATGTCGTCCAGAGTACGGCCCGCTTTTGCAGCGCCGCGTTCCAGCGCTTCCAGAGCGGGTTTGTTGTATTCAGGGGGGACGCAGTAGTTGAGGACCGCGCCGTCGCAGATTTCGCCGGTCATTTCCATCATTTTGGGGCCGGTTGCGCCGATCATCAAAGGCACGTTGCGCGGCTCTTGCCTCCCGTGAACAACGTCCAACTTGATGCCCTTGACCTGGTGAAATTCGCCCTCGTAGGTGACGGTTTCCATATTGAGCAGGCGGCGCATCACTTCGATGGTCTCGCGCATAGCTTTGAGCGGCTTTCGGCGCTTGATGCCCACGTTAGAAGCCAGCGGGTCCCACCAGGCGCCAATGCCGCAGATGATGCGGTCCGGGGCCAGGTCGTCCAAAGTGAGGTAGGTAGCGGCCAGCAAGCCAATGTTGCGCGTCCAGTTGTTGATGACGCCGGAGCCAATCTTGATGCGCTCGGTGACGGCGGCAAAGGCGGCCATCGGCACAATGGCGTCGCGCACCAGGCGGCTTTCGGCCTGCCATACGGCTTCAAAGTTGTGCTTTTCGGCGTACTGGGCCAGTTTCATCCCCTCACGGATTTCGTGAGCGTCTTGCAGGTACATAGCAACTCGGTCAGTCATAATTTTGTCTCCTTGTTAAAATAGCTTCAAGCCCCTGGCTTTCAGCAGTAAGTCTTGATTTTTTTCAGCCGTTGTAATGCGCAACACCTTAATTGCCGCCGGCAGCCTTGTGGTAGGCCAGAATTGCCTCGAAAAACTCTACAAAGCGGGTGAAGTTTTTCTGTTTCCCTGCCACCAGATTAATGGCGGGGTCAAGTACAGAAACCAGTTCCCCCACCCCTCTGCTGCGTTGTTCTTTCTTGGCGCGGTAGGCCATTTTTGGCTTGAGCAAGATCAGGTTTTTATTGGCGCGTTTGGGGTCAATTTTCCAGTCTCCTTCAATGCGCCGAACTTCACCAAAAATGGCGCGGATTTGATTGGTGGTTAATTGCTGTCTTGCCAGCGATGAGCC
>DUEH01000244.1 GCA_011192195.1 Chloroflexota bacterium
GTTGTGCGCCCGTTGCAGTTAGTATTGACTGCGCCAAAGTATACGTAAATGCTGCGGCCTTTGAAATGGCTCAGGTCAAAGGTCTGTTGCTGCCAGGTTTGGGCGTTGCTCAGCGTATTGGAAAGCTGCTCTATCACCTTGAAATTGTCGTTTAGCGCCAGCGTCAATTGCGTATCGCAACTGGGGATGTTGTTGCTGAGCGGATAGACAAAGGCGCTCAAGGTCACGCGGCGCGCATCGGCGGGAATATCCACGCGCTGGGCTGCGGAACTGTAGCTGAACCAAGCGGCGTTGGGGTTGGTGATGCCCACCAGGGCGGAACGCGCGCCGCTGCGCGCCTTTTCGGTGGTGTAGCGGCCCGGTCTGGGCGTGTTGGGGAATATCCAGCCGGTGTTGTCTTCAAAGCCGGGGTTAATGATTAGATTGCCGCTGACCGGCGGCGTTGGCGTGGGGAGGGCGGGTGTTGGTGGGGTAGTGGTTGGTGTAGTTGGCGGCGTTGGAGGGGCGGTGGTTGGCGTAGTCGGTGGCGTTGGAGTGGGAGTTCCACCCGATGCCGCGTTACAATTAACGCCCACCTGCGCCAGCGCCGAACACGCCTGCGCCAGCCCATGTCCAAATTGATTGTCTCTTCCGCTTGCCCCCAAGTCTTTGCTGGAAGCGTACAGGGCGTTGAGCGCCGCATCCGGCGTTAAGGCAGGGCGTTTGGAAAGCATCAGCGCCAAAATGCCGCTTACGTGCGGCGTTGCCATTGACGTTCCTTCAAAAAAGAGGTAGCGAAAGGTGTTCGGGGCGTCTGCTTTGAAGGTTTGCTGCGCAATACCGTCGCCAAAACCGTCGCCGTTTTGGTCAACGTTGTTATCGCCACCGGGCGCAACCACATTAAGCTGCGCTCCGAAATTACTGTAGTAGGCCCGCGTTTCATCGCAGCGAATAGCGCCTACCGCAACTACATTATCGTAGGCGGCGGGATAGCCGACAGCCGCCCCCTGATTGCCGGCGGCGGCTACAATGATTACCCCATTTGAGCGCGCCTGATTGATGGCGTCTTCCAACGCCTGCGATCCGGTCTGCGCGGTGAGGCTCATATTGATGATCTTTGCCCCGTTGACTACGGCGTAGTTAATTCCGGCGATGATGTGGGCAAAACTACCTTGCCCTCTGGCGTCCAGCGCCTTTACCGGCATTACTTTGGCGTTGTAATAAGCCACGCCGCTTACGCCAATGCCGTTGTTGGTGTTTTGAACCAGCGTTCCGGCTACGTGCGTGCCGTGTCCGTTGTCGTCGGTGGTATCAGTAGAGTTGACAATAAAGTTGTATCCGTCTACAAAACTGCCCGCGTCCAGATCGTCGGCGGCCTGGGCTACGCCGGTGTCCAGCACTGCTACGATCACGTTTTTGGGCGCTCCCTCTTTGACCGCTTCCCACGCCTGGGGCATTTGAAGTTTAATCATATTCCACTGCTGCGGGTAAAAAGGATCGTTGGGGGTGAATGATGGCGTTTCGGCTTGGCGGTTGGGGGGGATGTCAAAAGCGGTGGATTGTTGCAGGGGCGTGGCAAAGGCCACGTAGTTGGGTTCGGAATATTCTACTTTGGGGTGTTTGGTCATTGCGTCGGCGACGTTTTGAATTTCCTGAATATCATTTGGATCGCTGCGATCTGGATTCAGCGTGGCGACAAAAAGCTGATAGGCGCTTCCGCTGCGAGCTTCCAGTTCCTGACTGCTGATGCCCTCTTGCGCCGACAGGCCGCGCAGGGATGAGGGAAAAGCCGAGGGGGCGAATATGGGTGTTAAGCCGGTGATGCCCAAATCTGCCAACTCTGAGGCCGCGCTGCTCACTTCCTGCGCCGAAAGCGTGGTGAATTGCCCTTTTTGAGCGCTTGTTTGCGCCTTTAGCATTGATTGCCGGTACAACTCCGCGCCCACGTCTGCTTCAAATTTTATAATGACCTGCCCCGGCACAAAGGATGTCGCCGGCAGCGAGGCAAGCTGACGGTAAGAATCGTCCATCGCTTTCGCCGCCGCCGAATTAGCCGTTGCAATTGGCTGGCACGCCGGGTGGGGCGTCGCAACTACGCCTACCTGAGACGAATCTGCCGTCAGTTGTGATAGCATCGTTTGCGCAGGTCCCTTTATTCTCGGCCAAAGTAAAAGCCCCGCCGCCACAAGCGCCAGAATAACCAGAATTAGCAAGATAAGTTTGAATATTTTCATCGTTTCAATCTCCGTATCTGTACAAGTTCAGTAAAATCGGTGATATGGCAAGTACACTACAGCGAATTGCCGAAATTAACGAATAAAATCTGGCCCATTCGTTCCTTTCATCCATTCGCTGTAGTGTTTTGGACGGCTTTACTGAACCTGTACCTTCTTCAAATTTACGGGTAAAGTAGGGGGGGAGCAAGTCGGAGAGTGGCTTGTTTGCTCCAAGAGACCTCAATCCGGCTTGCCTCGCCCCCTCTGTGAACCCTGCTACTTTCCACTTCTGAGTTTACATATTAAGTTTAACATTGATTGGGAATGGATGCAACACACACCGCCATTTGTTTTTCTGTCACTGTCCCTATTTTTAACATTATCGATAATTTTTTGTTGGTACAAAAGCCTTACAAGGCTCCCTCCCCCAATCTCACACCCCGCAAAAACGCCGCGCACGCTTCCGGCAGGGTGGGATTGATGAACATCCCGCTGCCCAACTCAAAACCGGCGGTTCTGCTGAGTCTGGGGACAATCGAAATGTACCAGTGGAAATATTCATTGTCCAGTTGTTTGACCGGGGCCGTACGAATGAGGGTGTTGTAGGCAGGATCGCGCAGGCCAATGTACAAACGGCGCAGCACATTGCGCAAGATGCCTCCCAAATCCGCTCGCTCCTCCGCTGTGGTGTACAAGAAATTGACGCTGTGCCGGCGAGGAAAAATCCAGATATGAAAAGGAGACAGGGCGGCGTAGAGTACAAAGGCGACAAAGTGTTCTGTTTCGGCTACCAGACGCTCCTCTCTTTGCAGCTCCTCCTTCAACATCATGCAGAAAACACACTCGCCAGTATCATCAAAATAGCGCCACGCCTCTCCCGCCATTCGTCTAATATCGCGCGGCACAACTGGCAGGGCAATGATCTGACCGTGTGGATGCTGCAACGAAGCGCCCGCGCGGCGACCATGATTTTCAAAATAAATAATCTGCTCTATGCGAGCATCTTTTTGAATAGCCCAGCCCCGATTGTAAAATAACTCGATAGCTGCGGCGTTTTCTGCCGGCGTCATCAAGGCCGGGCAGGTGTTATGCTTTGGATGCTCAATGAGTACTTCGTGATGCCCTGCGCCGGTCATCAGCCGTTGCACGCCATCGAAGCTGCGGACGAGTTTCTCATCCTTCATCAGAGCGGGGTACTTGTTGTAAACAGACCTGACCTGCCACTCGCCAGATCGAGAGATGCGTTCGGTTTCCAGATCAAGTTCCTCGTTTCCGGGGCAAAAGGGACAATCCGGATCGTGTTCCGGAAACTCATCGGTGAAAGTGCGATTTTTAGCTTCTTTATAA
>DUEH01000245.1 GCA_011192195.1 Chloroflexota bacterium
GAGTGGACGCAGTTTTTGGAAGAGCGGCCAGAAGATTTGCGCATAGAGTATCAACCGGGTGCTTTGCCCGGCGGCGGCAATGGCGCGACCATAGAAATGCCCATCGCTTTGCGAGGGCAGGCCATCGGATCGCTCAAACTGGAAGATACAGACCCGAAACGAGAATGGTCAGAAGATGAGAGCGCCCTGGTTGAGGCGGTTTCGGAGCAATTGGCCTTGACAATGGAAAACCTGCGGCTCTTTGAAGACACGCAGCAACAGGCCACCCGCGAACAGTTGACCCGCCAGATCACCGATAAAATGCGCGCCGCGCCCGACATAGATTCCATCATCGAAAGCGGATTGAGCGCGCTGGCCGGAGCGCTCAATGCTCCTCGCGCTTATGTTAAATTGACATCACGGGAGAAACCGAATGATGAACACAACCCAAAACAAGCAAGCTGAGCAAACAACAATCGCCCGGCTAACTTATGCAGCCATTGCTGCCGTAGTATTGTCCGGCGTTTTGGCCGTCGCCTTTGGTTTCCTGTTCATTCAAACCGACCTGTGGCAATGGCTGTCGGGAGCGATTATAGCGGCCTCGATAAGTCTGGCTGGCCTGAACGCCTGGCGTATAACCCGCTCCGGCAGAGTTGCTCTGGCCGGCAATTGGTTAGTTGGGGGAATTACTATACCGGCCATCCTCTTCAATCTTTTTGTCGAAGACGCGGTTCTGGTCTTTGTTTTTCTGGTCGTTTTTAGCCCTCTGGCGGTGTGGAGAATTTTATATCAAAGCAAAAAGTGGAAGCAATCTCTGTTGATTGGCGGTGTGACCGGTCTGTGTATTGTACTGGTTGACCTCTTGACCCCCTTTTCTCGCATATCTACCGAACCGTCATTTTACCTTACGCTTATGGCGTGGGTTGTCGCCGTTTTTCTGGGTCTGATCAGCCTTTACTTTGCTTCTCGCATTTTTTTGCGCCAATCCATCCGGATCAAACTGATCATCTCCTTCCTGCTTGTCAGTGTTTTCTCCGGAGGCTCAATAGCCCTGGTCAATAGTTATACTGCCGGCATTGTTCTGGCAGACGAAGCGGGGGCAAAATTGAAAAGTATAGCCAATGCGCGGGCGCTGGCTGTTGGCGGGTTGCTGGTTCAGCAAGTAGACCTACTGCAAGCCCTGGGTTTGAACCAAATATTGCAATATCGGATAGATAATGCCAACACTGAATATAGCGGCGGCCCGGCCGAAATTCAGGCCGAAATAGAAGCCTTAGATCGGCAGTGGCTGGCAGAATCCGACGCTGACCCTTTGGTTTACAGTAGATTAAACAACCCGCTCGCCTCGGAACTGCTTAAATTTCAGGAAACTTTTCCCGCCTACGTTGAGATTCTTGCAACTGACCGCTACGGCGCTTTAATTGCGGCCACCAATCGCACCTCAGATTATTACCAGGCTGACGAGGCTTGGTGGCAAGAAACTTTTAATAATGGGCAGGGTAGCATCTATATCGGTTCGCCGAGTTTAAGTGAAAGTAGCCAGAGACTTGTTCTTGCTATGGCTATCCCTGTGTATGCCGCCCACAGCCGGGATGTTATTGGAGTCTTGCACACCACCTATGATCTGACAGCATTGGCCGGCTTATTGCCCAAGACCGGCTTTGGGCAGACAGGCCGCTTTGACATCTACATAGGGGGCGGCTGGCAGCTGGCCTGGAAAGATGGCGAATTTGCATTTACGCCGGCCGACATAGACCCCAGCACATTGGTAAGACTTAATAGTGAAAACTACGTAGATGCGCCCTATCACCCCGGTACGCCCAGTTTCATTAGCCAGTCTCCCGTAGAGGCTATTACCGGCGAAGAGTTTATTGGCGATTTGAACTGGACCTTGATTGCCTACCTGGACCGGGCCGAAGCCCTGGCCCCCGTTCGGACGCAGCAACTAAACAATTTACTACTGGCCCTGCTGATTATTGGCCTGACCTTTGTGGCGGCAGTGGGGATGGGCCGCCTGCTGACCGGCCCCATCATTCGCCTGACCGGCGTGGCCGGTCAGGTGTCCGCCGGGGATCTAACAGTGCAGGCTCAAGTAGAATCTAATGACGAAGTTGGCTCGCTGGCCGTTGCCTTCAATACTATGACCGGCCGGATTCGTGAGAATATCGGGGACCTGGAAAAATATGCTCGCCAAATTGAAACAGTAGTGGACGTTAGCCATCGTCTGACCGCTATTCTGGATTTAAGCGACTTGCTGCATCAGGTGGTCAACCTGATCAAAGAAACCTTTGGCTATTACCACGTTCACATCTACCTGCTGGAGGACGAGACTCTACTAATGGCTGAAGGCTACGGCCAGGCCGGGGCTGAAATGAAACGCCAGGAACATAATATTCCCCTGACAGCGCCCCGCAGCCTGGTAGCTCGCGCCGCCCGCGAAGGGCAGATAATTACCGTAGAAAATGTGCGTGACGACCCGGATTGGCTACCCAACCCCCTTTTACCTGAGACACATTCAGAAATGGCGGTGCCGGTAATATTGGGCGGAAAAACGGTAGGCGTGCTGGACGTGCAAAGTGAGAAGGTGGGCGGTTTAAGCGCAACAGATGAAGACGCTCTGCGCCCCCTGGCCGACCAGGTTGCCTCTGCCGTGCGCAACGCGCGGGCCTTTGCCCAAGCCCAGGACGCGCTTAACGAGGCCCAGGAGTTGCAGCGTTTGTACACCAGCGAAGCCTGGGAACAATTTAGCGTGGTCCATCCCACCACAGATTATGAAGTGCGCCAGCCAACGCTTCTCCCGCTGCAAGAGATTAGCACGCCAGAGGCGGCTGCCGCCTTGCAGCGCAAACAAACCGTTGATTTAAGAATGGACGGCAACGGTTCAGCCGGCGCAGCCGACCGCGCCTCCTCTCCCGAAGACGCCGCGCCAGAAGAGGCGCAGGACCCGGACGGAAATATTGAAAATGCCCTGGCGACGCCTTTGCGACTGGGCGACCAGATTATCGGCGTACTGGGTATTCGCGACGACAACCCGGAGCGCCGCTGGACGAAAGATGAAATTACGCTCATAGAAGCGGTTAGCGAACAAATGAGCCTGGCCATAGAAAACGCCCGCCTCTTTGACAATACCCGGCAGCGCGCCGCCCGTGAAAAGACTGTGGCCGATATGACCCAACAAGTCTGGTCATCCGACCGCTTAGAAGAAGTTATGCAAACCGCAGTAGAGCAGTTGGGAAGCAAACTCAATGCGTCCAAGGTGATTGTTCAACTGGGCACAAAAGACGAACTACTTTCAAAATAGGTGCGTAAGACTATGGGTAGAATAAGAGATATATTTGCAAAGAACCTTCGTAGTAAATTGATTTTTACTACAGTGCTGGTTGCCGTATTGACCTGGCTCATTATAAGCGCCTACTCAGTATGGGTTACCTCCCTTGCGCTCAGCGACCAGGTGTCGCGCGAGCAGATTGTTGAACTGGATGTACTCTCTCAAAGGATTATCAGTTTTCTGACAGGTTTAGAACAAGATATTTTCTTGTTGAGCAATACCCAAACTCTGGCTCAATATCTGGCCGCGCGCGCCGACGATCCTGCTTCTCAGGAAACCGCCCAAAAACAAAAATTTGCTGAAAAAGAATTTCTTAACTTTGCTCAAACCCGAAAAATATACGACCAGATTCGTTTTATTGATGCAGAGGGCAACGAGATTATTCGCGTCAACACCAGCTCGGGCGGCGTGTTGTCTGTTGTGCCGGAAGAGAATCTTCAAAACAAGGCAGACCGTTACTATTTTAGCGATAGCATAGCCATTGCTCCCGGGGAAGTATTTGTTTCGCCCCTGGATTTGAATATAGAACAAGGACAGATTGAGATCCTGCCCGACGGCTCGAATAAACCCGTGATCCGCTACGGTACGCCGGTTGTTTTTGATGGAGAAGTGGTTGGCGTAATTGTCACCA
>DUEH01000246.1 GCA_011192195.1 Chloroflexota bacterium
AAGATGACCCAAACAAATCCTGAATCATTCAAATTTAAAGCCGAAGTTCAACAACTGCTGAACATTTTAGTACATTCCCTTTACACCGATAAGGAAATTTTTTTGCGAGAATTGATCTCCAACGCATCCGACGCGCTAAACCGGATGCAATTTGAAATGCTCACCAATCACGATGTGTTAGACCCGGAAGCGGAGCCGGGTATCTGGATCAGCAGTGACGAAGAAGCTAAAACCATCACCATCCGCGATACCGGCATTGGCATGACCCGCGAAGAGTTGATTGACAACCTGGGAACCATTGCCAAATCAGGCGCGGCTGATTTTATTGCGCGGCTGAAAGACAACAAAGAACAAGTCGCCGATGTTATTGGCCAATTTGGCGTAGGCTTCTACTCGGTCTTTATGGTGGCTAAAGAGGTAGAAGTGGTTTCGCGTTCTTACCGCAACAACGCCGAAGCCGTAAAATGGGTATCCGATGGTTCGGAAAGCTACACCATTCAGACAACGGACAAGGCTGAACGGGGCACAACTATCACCATCACCCTGCACGACGAAGACGCTGAATTTGCTCAGGAATATCGCCTGCGCAACATCATCAAAAAACATTCTGATTTTGTAACCTACCCCATCTATCTGGGCGATAGCGAAGGTGCGGCCAACCAGCAAACGCCCTTATGGCGGCAATCGGCCTCAGACATCGATGAAGAGAAGTACAAGGAATTTTACAAGCAGCTCACCCTTGATTTTGAAGACCCCATCGCTCGCTTGCACCTTTCTGCGGATGCGCCCGTGCAACTGAACGCGCTGCTCTTCTTCCCGGCCAGGCGAGAAGGGAACATTTTGAGCCTGCGTAAAGACCCCGGCCTGAAACTCTACAGCCACAACGTCCTGATCCAGGAATACAATACCGACCTGTTGCCCAATCATTTTCGTTTTGTGCAGGGCGTAGTGGATTCTGAGGATATTTCGCTCAGCGTATCACGCGAGGCCGTGCAAAACACCCGCGTTGTTGAAAAACTAAAAAATCTGCTCACCAAGCGCGTGGTGCGCAAGCTGGAAGACCTGGGCAAAGAAGATGCGGATAAATACGCTCAATGGTGGAAAGAGTTTGGTATGTTCATCAAAGAAGGCATTGCCACCGATATTAACGCCAAAGACAGCTTGGCAAAACTGTTGCGTTTTTACAGTTCCGCTTCGCCGGATAAACTGATTTCGCTGGCCGATTATGTGGAAGCGATGCCGGAAGATCAGGAAGCCATTTACTATATTCTGGCAGACAGCGCAGCCGCCGCCAAAAACAGCCCGCATCTGGACGACTTCAAAAAACGCGATATTCAAGTGCTGTATATGGTAGATACGCTGGACAGCTTCATGCTCACTGCGCTGCGTGAATTTAATGGGCATAATCTGCAAAATGTAGACGCGGCGGAACTGGAAGAAACCGAAGAAGAAAAAGCCGCCGAAGAAGAAGCCAAAGCCAAACTTCCCGATGACCGCTTTGCCGAAGTGATCACGCGCTTCAAATCTGTTTTAGGCGATAAAGTGGAAGACGTGAAGGAGGCCAAACGTCTGAGCAGCAGCCCCGTGCGTCTGGTTGCGCCGGAGGGCGCAGAAGGCCAGGAGATGGATCGAATTAGGCGGGTGTTGGAACAGGATTACGAAATTCCCAAGCGCGTTCTAACCATCAATCGGGGGCACGCCATCATCCGGAACATTGCTGATTTAATTGGCAAAGACACCGCTCTGGCCGACACTGCCATCGAGCAAATTTTTGACAGCGCGTTGCTCAGTGAGGGGCTTCACCCCAATCCGGCAGAGATGATTCCACGTATTCAGGAATTGATTGAAGCGGCAACCGGCAAGTAAACACCCTTTTCTCGTTCCCACGCAGAGCGTGGGAACGAGAAACCCCAAATTTTTAAAATTCAGGGTTGACAAAGACACCTAAATGTGATATTCTGTTTCGGCGATGAATTTCGCAAATTTTATGAAAGGACAAAGCAGATGCATAACTGGATTATTCTCACCATGCAAGTTCGACTGCGCCTCACTTCTTATAATGGCGACTTCGTTCCTGCTCGTAGTGTGTCTGTTGACTCTGCCCCTTAAGGTTTAGCTGCCGAAATCAGAGCCGCAGACGCCCACCGTCTGCGGCTTTTTTATTGCCACAAACCCTGCCCTGTACAGGGAAGGGTTGCGCCCAGGCCGTAGACAAATCAAGTCTACGGCTTTTTTTGTTTTACAAACCTATTACAAAGGAAAGACCCATGCGCAATTCAAAATACTACTCCAATCTGGACCTGAAAAAAACCACCTCCTCCAATCGTCTTGCGGGGATGTGGCGGATGACAGAGGGCTTTCGGCTGACCTATTTAGCGGCTATTGCCAGTTTGGCTTTGGCCGCGCTGGCAAAAACCTTAACGTATCTGATTGTGCGCAATCTGGTTGACAAGGGATTGGCAGAAAGCGCAACAACGCCCATCTATTACTTTGCTCTGGCCTTTCTGGGGCTGGCCGTTTTTGAAGCTTCCTTCACCTTTGTTGCCGGAAAGATGGCGGCCCGCACCTCCGAGGGGATTGTACTGCGCTTACGCAACTACCTCTATGACCATTTGCAGCGACTCCCCTTTACCTATCACGATCACGCGCAGACCGGCGAACTCATTCAACGCGCCACCTCTGACGTAGACGCCGTGCGCCGTTTTTTTGCCGATCAAGGGGTGCAGTTGGGGCGAATTTCGCTGCTTTTTGGCATTAACTTTATCACCTTGCTTTTGCTGAATGCCAAATTAGCCGTTCAGTCGGTGATGTTCATTCCGCTGGTGCTGGTCATTTCCATTGTTTTCTTCAAGAAGATAGAAGAATTGTATGGCGCGTACCAGGACCAGGACGGGCACCTGTCGGCGGCCTTGCAAGAAAACCTGTCCGGCGTGCGTGTTGTAAAGGCTTTTGCCCGGCAAGACTACGAAATCGCCAAGTTTGAAGGCGAAAATTACCAGAAATACCAATTGGGTAAAAAATTACTGTTGGGACACGCCCTTTACTGGCCCGTCACCGACGTTATTTGCGGCGCTCAAATGTTGCTCAGTTTCTATCTGGGCGCGCGAATGGCTATTGCCGGCGAAATCACCGTTGGCACCTATCTGGCCTTCGCCAGTCTGGTCATCTGGCTCATCTGGCCCATCCGCAATCTGGGTCGTTTGATCGCTCAGTCGTCCACAGGGCTGGTTTCCTACCGTCGCGTGGCAGACCTGATTGACGAAAAGCAAGAAGTTCTGGACAAAGGCATAAGCGTTTCCCACAGCGGGGTCAAGGGACACGTGGTCTTCAACAATGTTGGCTTTGCCTACAACCCGGAATCGCCCGCTTTACAGCAGGTCTCATTTGAGGCTAAACCCGGCGAGATGGTTGCCTTGATGGGTTCCACCGGATCGGGCAAGACCAGTCTGGTCAACTTGCTGCCCCGCTTCTACGAATGCACCGGCGGCCAGATAACGCTAGACGACATTGATCTGAAGGACTACGCCAAACACGCCTTGCGACGGGAGATTGGCATTGTAGAGCAAGAACCCTTTCTCTTCTCGCGCAACATCGCCGAAAACATTTCTTACGGCGTTGACCGTCAGGTGAGCCAGCAAGAAATTGAAGCAGCGGCTCAAGCGGCGGCCATCCACAATGTTATCCAGACGTTTCCGGAAGGTTACAAAACGATGGTCGGCGAAAAGGGCGTCACCTTGTCCGGCGGGCAAAAACAACGTATTGCCATTGCCAGAACGCTGCTGAAAGACCCGCGCATCCTGATTTTGGATGATTCGACCTCATCGGTGGATACGGAAACGGAGATGCAAATTCAGTCGGCTCTGGACAAGTTGATGCAGGGGCGGACGACTTTTGTCATTGCTCACCGGGTACAAACAGTTATGAAGGCCGACAAGATTGTGGTGCTGAAGGACGGGCGCATTGCTCAGATGGGCACGCACAGCCAATTGCTGGAGCAGCCCGGCCTGTATCGGGACATTTACAACATTCAAAACAAAGTTTAGCGTTTCGGGTTTCAAGTTTCAAGTTCCGGGTTTCTGGTTCAAACTGGAAACCTGAAACCCGGAACTCGAAACCCGAAACCGACAAACAAGGAACAGATTATGTATTTTGAAGAAGAAGAATTCAGCACACAATTCAACGGACAAACCATCAGGCGCATTGGCCGATTGCTGATTCCGCATTGGAAATGGGTAGTGGGCTTTGTCTCGATGATTGCCGCAGTTGCCCTGCTGGATTCAATTTTCACCTACATCAGCAAATTGATCATTGATGAAGGGATTGTGGCTCAAAACATCCCGCGCCTGAATCAGTTGGTGGGCATCTACTTCAGCCTGATCTTCGTATCGGCGGCGGCGGTCTTTGGCTTTATCTATTTGACCGGAATTTTGGGAGAACGGATTCGTTATGAAATGCGCCGCGACCTCTTCAACCACCTGCAAGAACTTTCTTTTTCTTACTTCGACAAAACGCCGGTGGGCTGGATTATGTCCAGAGTTACCTCAGACACAGAACGCATTGCCGAGCTGATCACCTGGCGTCTGCTAGACATTACCTGGGGCGTTATGAGTATTGGTTCTTCAGTGATTTTTATGATGCTGATCAACTGGAAACTGGCGCTGGTTGTAGCCCTGATTGTGCCGGTGATTGTGATTGTAGCCATCCAGTTCAAAAAGCGCATCATTGTTCAATTTCGGCTGGTTAGAAAGATGAACTCTAAAGTGACCGGCGCGTACAACGAAAACATCACCGGTGTGCGCGTGGTGAAAGCTCTGGTGAGAGAAGACCGCAATATGCAAGAGTTTGATGAGCTGGCAACGTCTATGTACAAGGCGGGCTACCGGGCGGCCTGGCTTTCGGCGCTGTTTTTACCGGCGGTGCAAATTATTGCGGCGCTGGCGATGGGCGCGGTGATCTGGTACGGCGGCTTGCAGGCGCGAACGGGCGAAATGACCATCGGCGGCATTCAGGCTTTCATCTCTTATCTGGTTTTTATGCTCTGGCCTATTCAGGAATTGTCCCGCGCTTTTGCCGAAATGCAGCAAGCCATTGCTTCGGCAGAGCGAACCTTTTCTCTGCAAGACGCCAAAGCAGACGTGGTGGATCGGCCTCACGCGCTTGATCCCGGCACCATTCGCGGCGATATTCGCTTTGAAAATGTGGATTTCTACTATGAAAAAGGGAAGCCCGTGCTGAAAAACTTCAACCTGCACATCGAGCAAGGCGAAACCATTGCTCTGGTGGGGCCAACCGGCGCGGGGAAGTCAACCATTGTCAACCTGCTCTGCCGCTTTTACGAGCCAAAAGAGGGGCGAATACGCATCGGCGGGCTGGACTACACCGGTTTGACCTTGCACGCCATTCAGTCCAGAGTGGGGATAGTGCTGCAAACGCCGCACCTCTTCTCCGGCACCATCCGCGAGAACCTTCGCTACGGACGGCTGGACGCCACGGACAGCGAAATCGAGATAGCCGCCAAACTGGCCCACGCCCACGAATTTATTGTAGAGACGGACAAAGGCTATGATTCTGAGGTGGGCGAAGGGGGTAATCTGTTGTCGGTGGGGCAGAAGCAGCTCGTCAGTCTGGCCCGCGCCGTGCTGGCCAACCCGGACCTCTTCATTATGGACGAGGCGACCAGCTCGGTGGACACGGTGACAGAGGCGCTGATCCAGCAAGGGATGGATGAGTTGATGCGCAATCGCACCAGCCTTATCATTGCCCACCGCCTGTCAACCATTAAACGCGCCGACCGCATTCTGGTCATCGAAGGCGGCGGCATTTCCGAAGCCGGCACGCACGCCGAGTTGATTCGCCAGCGCGGGCATTACTACAACCTCTACACCAACCAGTTCCGCCAGGAGTTAGGGCGGCAGTACGCGGTGGCGTAGGGGAAGGCGGAAGGCAGAAGGATGAGGGATGAAGGCGGAAGAAAGCCCTTCATCTTGCCGTCCGGTCAGCCGATGCTCAGAAAGTGGGATTTATTGTCCCAGACGCTAAAGAAGGCAAGGAGACAAGAAGACAAGGGGACAAGGAGAGGGGGGAGATTTTTGTGAAAAGAGTCTCCCCCTCTCCTTGTCTCCTTGTCTTCTTCTATCGCCAGTCTGTCAACGCCAGCGCCGTATAGCCCACCAGCGCGTCCCTTAAGTCTGTAAGCAAAACGCGCTCTTGATTGGTGTGCGCCAGCGTTTCGTCGCCGGGACCAAAGCCAACGGTGGGGATACCGGCAGCCATCAAGTGACCGCCATCGGTGGCAAATGGCCAGATGTCTACGGGGACATCGCGTTGCAGAGCCAGACTCAAGGCTTGTTGAGCGTTTAGCGCAAAGGGATCATCCGCCTCCAGCACAAAAGAAGGAAAAACCGCCGAGTGTTCAAGTGTTACGCCGGTGTAGGTAGTAAAAGGGCGCGTTGCCAAAGCAACTTTAGCGCTGGCGCCATTGCCAAGGCACTGTTGAAGCAGGGTCTCAACTTTTTGTAGTATCTGTTCCGGTGTTTCAGAAGGGATGTTGCGCCAATCAAGCGTAAGCCTGATGTGACCGGGCGTAACATTCGGACTGCTTTGGTCGCTTTGGTAAAGCGTGGGGGCCACATTGGATGCCCCAAAGAGCTTGTCCGTCGGCATATCAAGGCTTTGCAGTTTTTGGATAATGCAGGCGATGTTGTAGTGCGGATTGACGCCTTGCTGCGGAATACTGGCGTGAATTGATTTACCGGCAACAGAAACCCACATTTCCACACGTCCCCGGTGTCCTCTACGTAATGTGTTGCCGCTTGGCTCCCCCACTACAGCCAGATCCGTTTTAAATTTCTGCACCAGCCTGCTGGTGCCAATGCCGCCCGCTTCTTCCATAACCGGATTGACAACATAAACATCGCCGGGAGGAAGCATTCCCATCTGTTTGATGACGGCAGGTGTGTAAAGCATACAGGCAAGCGCTCCTTTCATATCTACAGCCCCCCGTCCCCAGAGTTCCCCCTTGACTATCTGCCCTCTAAAGGGCGGGTAAGGCCATTTAGATTCGTCGCCAATGTCCACGTGATCCATGTGTCCGTTGAACATTATACTTGCGCCTTTTCCCCCTTTGATGCGTCCAATGATGTTGCCGTAGCGGTCAACTGTCACATCATCATAACCCAAATTTTGCATTTCTAGCTGAATCAACTGGGCAATATCGGCTTCATAGCCGGGTAAACTGGGCGTTTGGATCAATTTTTGAGCCAGAGAAACCAGGTTCGGTTGAAGATTTTTCACGCTCTGTTTCAAGCGTTTTACATCGAAATTCATAGCATAGCTCCTAATCCGGGTAACTCGAAAATAAATAAAAAAGCAGCGCTATGTTTTGCATGCGCTGCTTGATCTCTTTAGGGTGTGTTTCAAATGGGGTGCGAGTTTTTTCTGATTTGCAATCTGTCTGCGCTATGAAGAAGCCAGACCAAGCGCCTCGCGCAGTTTATCAAGATTTGTAATGTTATCTCGTTGCGTTGCCATAAGCGTTGAAACGTGCATAAAAGGGATAGTTTCTTTTCTGCCTTCGGGACCGCCTCGCATTACGTAGCCTGTTTCCCGATCATGAATTGGATAGAAGTAGACCATCGCCTGTTTCAAGCGGGTTTCAACGTGATCTTTCAGGGTTTTTGCCTTTGATATATCGGTGACAATTACAAATTGTGATTCATCCGGGTGGCCTACAAAGTCATCAATGGTGCCGGATTCGTCTACAGCGCTGGTTAAAATAAGCGCCACGGCTCGCAGAACATCGTCTCGGGCCACAAAGCCGTAAATTTCATTGAAGGTAGATATACCGGCAATAGAGATGGCAATAATAGCCCATTTAGGGCGCTCCATAGCCAATTCCAGGCGATTCAAGGTCAACTTTTCGCCGGGTAAACCGGTTATTGGATTGTTCTGACTCCCGGCCCGGCGAAGGGCGTTTCTAACGCGTAATCTTAATTCTTGAATGTCAAAGGGTTTGGTGATGTAATCAATAGCGCCAAGTTTTAGGCCGGCTATACGATAATCGCGTTCACGACGTTCTGTGACAAAAATAACCGGCAACCGGCTGGTGCGGAGGTCCTCTTGTAATTTGCTTCCAATTTCAAAGCCATCAAAATCAGGCAGGCGTACATCCAGTAGAATGAGATCGGGTAAATTGCTCAGGCTTTTGTCCAGCGCTTCCTGACCGGTAACTGCCAAAATTACTTGATATCCCTGAGCCTCAAAATAGACGCGCAACATCTCTGAGGTATCGGGATCATCTTCAACTATTAGTAATGTGTACTTCATTGGGCGTTTCCCAATTCAAGAAAGGATGTATGAGTTTTAGTTTAATGGGTCTTTATAAATAGCAAAGGTGCAAAATTCATCGCCCTTGGCGTGGCAGGTGAGTTCTTCTACTCTGAAGTCTCGCCCCCCGCTTACCCAGCGCAAGCCTTCTTGCAGAATACCAACGGCCGCAAAACAGATATTGCGATCACTTGTGCGTCCCCAGCAAACCGGGCACGCTCTAATAGTGTATACAAAATAATCTTCTTCCTCAACCACCTCAGACGCCTGGTCGCTAAATTTTGTAAACGTTTCTGCCATTGCCCGCAGGCCAACTTTGAGCTTGGTCCCCAGAGGAACAACCTTAAAGGCCAATTCGCTTGCCCCCGCCAAAGCGCCAAATTCGGCCAGCCCTTGAGAAAAAGAGGCTCTACCGGCTCTAAGCGCCAGACCCCGCCCCCCTCTGGGGCCGTACATATCTTCAATAGATTGGTTTAGCGCGGCAAAGTCTGAAAAATCCACCTGACGAGCAAGGTCATTTGGAGGATATTGATCAATCCAGTGCGACAGTTTGGCCAGGTTCAAGACGGCGTTAATGCCCCCTTTCCCCATCACTTCTTCCATAGCCAATAAATAAATACGACCAATTTTGTTGGGATAGTACAGTCCACTTTTCTCTGACACTGAAACAACCTCCTGAACTATATTGCCGGTGTAATCCACTCCTGTGTAAAATGGAGCTGCCTTTAAGATAGCACAATATTCAATTTATGTCTAGTCAGGTAGTGCGTACAGACGTTTCAATCCTGCAAGGCAACAACAACTAAGTATACCTTATAAAGCTAGGAAATGTCAATTGGAATGGACATCTAATGCTAGGTGAACAGCGCGTTGAATGTTGCCTTGTCTATGGTTTCTTCGCTTAGGAGAAGGTTGGCGACTTCCGCCAGTTTGTCTCGATTGTTGGCTAACATCTTTTTGACCAAAGCGTAAGCCTCTCCCACTATATTACGCACTTCCAGATCTATGGTGCGGGCAGATGATTCACTGTAGTTTTTGTGTTCGCCAATTTCTTTACCCAGAAAGACCAGTTCTTCTTTTTTGCCATAAGTTACCGGCCCCATTTTGTCGCTCATACCGTATTGCGTGACCATTGCCCGCGCCAATTTTGTGGCCCGCGCCAAATCGTCGCCTGCGCCGGTAGTAACGGCGGGGAAGATGATGTCTTCGGCGGCTCTTCCCCCCAATGCAACGGCGATCAATGCCTGAAATCGCTTGCGCGTGATCAGCGTTCTATCATCTTCCGGGATGAACAGTGTGGCGCCGGGCGTTCTGCCTCTGGCAACAATACTGACTTTGTGAACCGGGTCTGCGTCTTTGGTCAGTTTGGCTACAATTGCGTGACCGGCTTCGTGATAGGCCACAACTTCCCGATCATGCTGGCTCATCACTTTATTTTTGCGTTCCGGTCCCATCTGGATTTTTTCCATTGCTTCCTGAAAATCATCCATTTGGATTTTCTTTCTATTGTACCGGGCGGCCAGAATAGCCGCTTCGTTGACCAGATTCTCAAGGTCTGCGCCTACAAAGCCAACGGTCATCTTTGACAAGGCGGACAGGTCAACGTCAGCAGCCAGGGGCTTGCCGCGCACGTGTACGCCCAAAATTTTCTCTCTGCCCGCCCAGTCCGGTCTGTCAATGACTACGCGGCGGTCAAAACGACCGGGACGCAGCAACGCCGGATCCAAAATATCGGGGCGATTGGTGGCGGCGACGATGATGACGTTGGTGTCGGTGTCAAAGCCGTCCATTTCCACCAAAATCTGGTTCAGGGTCTGCTCTCGTTCATCGTGCGAACCGCCCAATCCAGCCCCGCGATGCCGCCCCACCGCGTCAATTTCATCAATGAAGATGATGCAGGGGCTGTTGCGCTTGGCCTGCTCAAATAAATCGCGCACGCGGCTGGCGCCCACGCCCACAAACATCTCTACAAATTCAGAACCGGAAATGGAGAAGAAGGGGACGCCCGCTTCGCCGGAGACGGCTTTGGCCATCAGGGTTTTGCCGCAGCCGGGCGGGCCAACCATCAGCACGCCTTTGGGAATACGCGCGCCCAGCGAAATGAACTTTTCCGGTTCGCGCAGAAATTCAACCACTTCATTCAGCTCTTCTTTGGCTTCTTCGGCGCCGGCTACGTCCTCAAAGGTGACGGTGGGTTTATCGCCGGTGAACATTTTGGCCTTGCTCTTGCCAAAACTCATCGCCTGATTACCCGCGCCTTGCGCCTGCCTGAAAATGAAAAAGAAAAAGGCGCCAATCAGCAGCAACGGCAGCAAGGTCGCCAAAATGTTGACCCAACTTCCCCAACGGCTGGGCGCCAGCACGGTGACATCTATCTGCGCTATCTGATCATTAGATACGCCCAGATTGCCTAAGGTTTCGCCAATACCTACGCCTGTCTCTTTTCTGGCGGCAACAGTTGCGCCGCCCTTCAGAGTGATTTCCAGTTCATCTTCCTGAACTTCAATTTTTGATATTTTATTTTCTTTTGCCAGCGTTGCAATTTCTGTCAAAGTCTTTACATCGATTTTGTCATTGCTTGCAAAAAATTGAGAAAAGAAAAAGGCGCCTATTCCTATTACCAGCGCCAGGTAAATTACACGAGACCACTTCATAAATAACTCATTCCTCCAAAATAAGACAATCGAACCATTCAAACTATACCACGCGCTTATGAGGGTGTCAAACCTATTTTACGCTTTCCGGGAGGCGGCGCTTTCCAGCGCAAAAACTATGGCAAAGCCAAATATCGCCAGCCCGATGGCTAAAGCAACTTCTGTGGTGAAGACCGGGGGTAAAATATTGATCTGCTCTATGGGTATTAACTGACCGTGCCGGTCTAACATAGTAGAAAGGGTTTCTTTCCAGGGCCAAATTTTACGCAGAGAGCCTAACATCAAGCCGATGAGCATTGCTACGGTCAGATCATGGTACCGGTCAAAGAGCCAACTCAAAAAACGGGCAAAGGAGATGATGCCAATGCCGGCTCCCAGCGCAAAGACAATCAGGGTAACAAAATCTCTGTTATTCACCGCGCCTAAAATATATTCATATTTTCCCAGCAAAACCAGAATAAAAGAGCCGGAAATACCCGGCAGGATCATAGCGCAAATGGCAATGGCGCCGCTTAAAAACACAAACCACAGCGCGTTGGGCGTTTGCGTGGGAACCATCCCCACAATAATATAAGCTGCCAGTGTGGCCGCAGCAATTGTAGCCATCGTTCCCGCCGACCATTTTTTTATGCGTTTACTGACCATCAGTACCGATGCCAGCACCAGGCCAAAGAAAAATGACCAGATCAGCACCGGCTGATTTTCCAGCGTCCACTCAATTGCCTGCGCCAGCGAAAAGATAGCCAGCAAAATCCCCGCAAAAACCGACAGCAAGAACTTCCAGGGCGCAATATCCAGCGCCTCTTTTATCTTGAAGCTGAGTAGCAGCTTGATAACCGTGAAATCAATGGCTTTGATGGAGCGGATCAACTCTTCATAAATCCCCAAAATAAGGGCCATTGTACCGCCGGATACACCGGGAACCACATCGGAGGCGCCCATAAAAAACCCTCTTAATACCACGCCCAGATAAGCTTTAAAATTGCGCTGTGGTATAATATTTTCATTCGTCATTTGTCCTTCGTCATTTGTCATTTGTCTGACCTGTTCGATGGCGCTGAATTGCCATATATTTTGCGCTATTTCCAAAGGCTTATAGAATACTTTACACACGCCATCTAGTCAAAAAAGGTGAGACTATGCCAGAAAACTATTCCGAAGCGGAACACCCCGACTTTGACCGCATTGCCCGCTATTATGATTTGCTCTACGCCGATCGTTTTGACGATTTAGCGATGTGCCTGGCTTTTAGCGACGAATTGGACGGCGAGATACTGGAAATAGGCTGCGGAACCGGGCGCATCACCCTGCCTCTGTTGCAACAAGGCCAAAAAGTCACCGGCATTGACCTTTCCGCTACAGCGCTGGAAGCCGCGCGCGCCAAGTTGCAGGCAGTCGGTTTCTCAGACGCCCCCCTCTACCAGGCCGATATGCGCGATTTTGACCTGCCGCAAAAAGCCTTTGCGCTGGCTTTCATTCCTGTCAACACCTTTATGCACTGTCTCACCACCAAAGAGCAACTGGAAACGCTGCAAGCCGTGTACAAGCATCTACGGCCCGGTGGCGCAATAGTGATTGACCTCTTTCACCCCAGCCTGGACACGCTTGCCGAAGCTGATGGCCGGATGCTGCTGGAAGATGAACTGCCGGATGAGATGACCGGGCATACCGCGCAAGTTTTTGTCGTGCGCCGCCTGGAAGCAGACCGCCAGATTCAACACGTCACCTTCATTCTGGATGAATTGCGGGCAGACGGAACGCTTGCCAGAGATACATTCTCTTTCCCCATGCGTTACATCCACCGCTACGAAATGGAACTGCTGCTCATTCAAAGCGGCTTCACCCCCCCAACCGTTTTCGGCGATTATGACCTTTCTCCCTTCAGCGCAGACAGCCCACGAATGATTTTTGTGGCAGAAAAAACAGTAGGGGAGTAGGGGAGCGGGGGTGAGATGTCTGTTTATCACCCCTACTCCCCCTGCTCCTCCACTCCTCCTGTCTCCCCCTCTCCTTGCCAAACTCTCAGCATCCTCTCAGCTTTTTCTTGGATAACTCACAGCTTGAGCCGGTAGAATACCCACGTAAAATTAAAAAGTGCGGGATTAAAGTTGCCGCGCGTACTTGAAAGGCTCAACGCAAATGAACGTTATCACCCGTTACCTAATTCTATTTCTGACCCTCTCACTAACCGTCATCGGGTTGGCAATGCCGCAAAGCGCCGCCGCTCAGCAAAACACCAGCGACGCCGTCTCCGCCCGTTCAATCGTCAGGGGATACCTGACCGGATTGATGACCGGCTATCTGGACGAGACGACGCTGGCCAAGCTGTACCTCTCCGACGAGACCGTTGGCGTAAGCGACCTTGAGTTTGACGCCTACGCCATCAC
>DUEH01000247.1 GCA_011192195.1 Chloroflexota bacterium
TAACAAGCCACGCCAGGGATTTGAGGGTTGATTCTCTAATGGGCTGAAATTGCGATACGCCGGTGGGATCGAGCTGGTCCAGTATTTCAAGCGTTTTGTTGTACCATGCCTGCGCCGCTTGATTAGCGTAAACTGATTCGGCGCGGCGGGCTGCTTTTAAACTGTAGGTCAACGCTTTTTCCAAGTCGCCGGCCTCAATGAAGTGGTAGGTCAATATCTCTGCATAATAGTCCGGGTTTGGCTGGGCGTGAGTTTCCAGCGCTTGCGCCGCCTGCCGGTGCAGACGACGACGCTGATCCGGCCCAATATCGGCGTAAAGAACGTATTGGATTTCTGAATGGGTAAAACGAAATATCCGAGTGTCCGGTATTTCTTGCACCAAATGGCGCGCCAGCGCTGTATCCAGATGCTCCAGAACCTCTCTCGGGGGCAAGTTGTTTATTTTCAACAAATCATCAAAATTGAATGTCTGCCCTAACACGGCAGCCTGGCGAAGCAGGGTTTGGGTATCCGGGTTCAAATGGTGGATGCGTCGCCAGACAGCTTCGCGCGCGTTTTTTGGCAGGCGCAGGGTTTCCAGCGGGGGGAAATGCCAACTTCCATCACCCAATGCAATCAAGCCATCGTCGGCCATTCCTTTGACAACTTGTTCAATGAAAAAGGGGTTGCCCGCTGTGTGCTGGTGGATTTCCTGTACCAGCGATGCCGGTACAGGTTGTTTCCAGATATTGTCCAGAAGTTGCTGCGTTTCCAGGCGCTTCAACGCTTCCAGCCGATAATGGTGGTAAAAAGGCTGCTTCTGCAAGCTGCGCAGTATTTTTGATAGCGGGTACGCCTGCCCCACCTCTTCCGGGTTATACGTTCCAATGATCAACATAGGAATAGAAGGTAAATAGTCTGCCAGACGATGCAGCAATTCCAGACTGCTTTGATCCGCCCAATGCAAATCATCGAGCATTACAAGCCAGGGGCGTTTTTGAGCGGCATTTTTGAAGAACGCTATCCAACTGGATAGTAGGCGTTTTTGCTCTTTTTTGGGATTCAAAGGGCGAACAGGTGATATGTCGGGGCGCACTTGCTGCAAGTTGGGGACAACCTGCGTTAAAACGCTTAACTGTTGCCGCGTTTTGGCCGATAATGTCTTTGGCGAGATTGTGGATAGCCAGGCTTGCGTCACTTGGGAAAACAGGCAAAATGGGCGACTGCGCTCTTGTTCGCAGCCTTGCCCAAGCAGCATTACCGGCGCTTTACTTTGCGCGGCGGCGTGGTGGATCAGGCTGGTTTTACCAATTCCCCGGTCGCCGGCAATGAAAATCAGTTGCCCTTGTCCCTGTTGCGCCTTTTGCCACGCGCTTTGTATGGTTGCTAATTCTTTATCTCTACCAACCTGCATTTCTTTGTAACTGCTGCCTTGATATCTTGCGCTGGCAAGCAAGCCCTGCAAGATGCGGCGAATTTGTTGGATACTGGCGTAACGATTGTCGGGATTTTTATCCAGCAATTTTAAAATCAGATGCTCGAAAACGAAAGAAATACGGGGGTTTAGCTTGCGTGGCGATGGAGGAGGTTGATGCAAATGCGCCTGCATCACCGCTTGATCGTTTCCTTCAAAGGGCAAAGGCCCCACAAATAGCTGATAAAAAAGTACGCCTAAAGCGTAGAGATCGGTTTGGGTGTTCAGCGCTTGGCCCTGTATTTGTTCCGGCGCCAGATAGTCAGCGGTCAAGAAGAGCAGCGATGCATCAAGCAGGTTTCGCCCTTCTTCCAGATGCCCCAGGCTGAAGCCGCTCAATTTTGCCCCTTTGCCGGTCAAAAAGATGTTTTGGGGCTTCAAATCACCGTGAATGATTCCCCGGCTGTGAGCGTTTTCCAGCGCGCGGGTGATGTCCATTGCAATGTCCATTGCCTGGTGAAAGGGGAGCGGTGTTTTTTTGTTGTGCAACAGAGATTGCAGCGTCGGCCCTTCCATCAGTTCTTCTACCTTGAAGGAGAAGCCATCGCCTTCATCCCAATCAAAAGCTCTGACAATGTGAGGGTGGTCCAAGGTGATAATTTGCCGGGCCAAGCCTATAAAGCGGGCAAGGGTTTCCGGGCCAAACGAAGGGGAGAGGATTTTTAGCGCTACGCTGCGCTTGAGTTTGATGTCGGTGGCTTTGAGAACAATTCCCAGACGGCCTTCACCTAATTTGTGTTCAATTCTGTAGCGCCCGTTGATGATTTGGCCGGGCAGCTTCAGCGCTTCGCGGGCTTGAATGGCGTTCAGCGAAGCCTCTACCGAGGGATAGATGGCGAAGAAATCAAGGTAGCCGCTGAGTTTGATAATTCGTTGCACATTTTCTGAAGGGGCGGCTAACACAATTTGTGAAGCGCCCTGTTTACGTTGTAAAGCAATAAGTGATTTAAGATTGGCGGTGGTGAGCGTTTCAACTTGCGACAGGTCAATGATGGGCGTTGATGATGTATCTTGCTGGGAGAGGCGCTCTAGTTGTTGGGCCAATTGGTCCATACTGTGCGTTTCAAAGGTGGTGGTGGGGGTTAAAACGGCGGCTTCTTTGTCAAAGCGCAGGTCTTGCATACCGGAGGGGGTTAAATCCAGCGCTAAGCCTTCGTAGGCTATGAGTACTTCGCAGGTGGGCAAGGAGGCGTCTTGCGCCTGATAAGCAATGGCGCGTTGTTGAATCTCTTGTAGCTGAGCGTCGGTATTGCTAGGGTCATGATGGAAGAGAAGCAGCCTTTTAACGCCGGCCTGCCGGGCCATATCAACGCCAATCATCGCCGAACTGTGACCCCAGTCTTCTTTTAGCTGCCAAACGTCGGTCAGCGTGTATTGCGTGTCAAAGACAAGGGCGTCGGCATCTTTAAAAAATTCAAGATGAGGGCGAATGCTGTTTTGGTCTAAATCTTGATATTCTGCATCGTTGGCGTAAACAAAGACGCTGTGCCGGTCTTCAAATCTAAAACTGTAAGCAACGCCGGGATGCGCGTTGCGGATGGTATTTATCCTCACCCCCTTCACGGTGAATGGCTGCCCTTCCTGAATAGTGATGAATTGGGTATTAGCCTGCATATAGGAAAGGGAAACGGGGAAGTTCAGGGGGCGCTGCTGCTCGGTGAGCGCTTTTTCCAGCGGGTGAATGCTATAAATGAAGAGACGGTTACCGGGAATGAAGGCGGGGACAAAAAAAGGAAAGCCCTGCACGTGGTCCCAGTGGGCGTGACTGAAGAAAATATGTAATTCGCCTTCGCCGCGGCCGCAGGGACCTTTCATCAATTCCAGACCCAGTTCGCGGATACCAGAGCCGGCGTCAATGATGAAGGTGTTTTCTCCTGTCCTGATTTCAACGCAGGAAGTATTGCCGCCCGCCGTGCCGCGCATCAGTGGGGGAAGTTCGTGAATATATTCCTGTACCGCGTTACGGTCATTGGTATTTAGATGTTCCGGCAGGCCGTAAATAGCCTGAAAGAGTTTTTCTTCAATTTCTTTTGGCTTGAGCGGAGAAGGAACTGATCCCCGCGCGCCCCAGACAGTGATTTTCATAGTTGGATTCTAGCACAACTTGCCAGGGGACTCAAGGGGAAATTGTGACTATCTTAAGCGCTCCACTTTTTCCATAAATTTTTTCACCCGTTCAAGCTCTACGCCGTTTTCCCACTGGCCATCATATTTGAAATGAGAGCCGATGATCAGGGCGTCGGCAAGTTCAAGATAGGCGTTTACATTATTCAAAGTTACGCCGGAGCCAATCAACACAGGGATGTCAACCGCTGCTTTGACGCGCCGCAGTTCATCCAGATCAGCTTCCAGTCCGGTTGCAACGCCGGTGACTATGACGCCATCACTCAAGAAGAATTCGGCGGCGTGGGCGGTTTCTACAATACTCACATCGCCGGTAATGGCGTGAGCGCTGTGCTTTTTTTTGATGTCGGTGAGTACCAAAATATCTTCCGCGCCAATTTGCTTTCTGTAGCGTAAAATTTCGGCGGCGTCTGAGGTGATTATACCCTCGTCAGCTACGTGGGCAAAGACAAAGCCTTCCGCCCGAATGAAATCAAGCCCGGCAGATACGGCGGCTCCCAGCGCTTCGATATTGGCTCCGGCCAAAATTTGTAAGCCGCAACGAAGCTTGGTAGCCTTTTTGACCTCGTAGCCAATCACGGCCATTGCCGCCACAATTTCCGGCCCCGCCTTTCTGTTGAGATAGGGGACATCGTGCATATTTTCAATAGCCAGCATGTCAATCCCGGCTTCCTTATAAAGCAAGGCTTCTTTCCTGGCTTTGCCGATAATTTGGGGCATTGACTGACGGTTTTTTGGCGTCCCCGGCAGCGGGTCAACGTGGATCATAGCAATAATTGCCTTTGCATTATTCAGGAAATTTGACATTTTTTCTCCTTTAGCGAGCGTTTATTCAGTCCTTTTACCCTACGACCTCCCTACGGTTTTGTCAAGTTTAACTCAGGCGAACTGTGACAGAATTCCCCATTTGTCCACAGCTTTCCACTGAAAACCCCTGTTTATCCACAGTTTTCCCCATAAATAGACAGATTTATTCTAATATGACTTGTACAAATTACCACAAAGTGAGTAAAATACCCGTTGTATCTGGTTTAGGCGCATTTGCCTAAGCAATTTTGCGCAAAAAAATGAGTATGTTATAATCGCGCACACTATGACGACACAGATTAAAAAACAACCCTATCAAATACCAACTTCTGTCGCGCGTCTCTTTTCAATTCTATTTACCATCATTTTTCTTGTGAGTGGCGCATATTTGGGCCACCTTTTTTATGCAACGGTAAAAGAGACAGTAGCTAATGCAGAAGTGCCGTCCCTGCCATATATTGATTTAACATTGCCCTCGCTGGGCGTGAAAAGCGCCACCATTGGGATTATCCCTCAACGAGGCGGCGAAATCCCCATCACCGGCATCACCGGCGTTCCACTACCAGACTATGAAAAGAAAGAACGTGTCAATATCTTGTTGTTGGGCATTGACAAGCGCCCTGACGAGAAATACGCGCGCACCGACACGATGATTCTGGTAACAATTGACCCGGAAAACAAAACCGCCGGGATGGTTTCTATTCCCCGTGACCTGTGGGTAGAAGCGCCTGGCTTCCGCGAATCTCGCATCAATACCGCCCACTTTCTGGGAGATAAATACGATTACCCCGGCGGCGGGCCGGCCCTGGCAATGCAGACCGTGCAGTACAATTTTGGCGTGCCGGTTCACTTTTACGTTAAAGCAGACTTTGATGGCTTCCGTAAAATTGTAGATACGCTGGGCGGCATTGACGTAGACGTTCCCCACACCATTGACGACCCCACCTTCCCCAGTATGGACTACGCTTATGACCCCTTTTACATTGAAGCCGGGCGACAGCAGCTTGACGGTAACATCGCCCTTAAATACGCCAGAACGCGCCACGTAGACGGCGATTTTGCCCGCGCTTACCGTCAGCAGCAAGTACTGGTGGCTATCAAAGACAAAGCCCTTCAGTTGAATATGCTCCCCAAAATTCCAGACTTGTGGATGACAATGGCCGGGACAGTTGAAACTGACCTGCAATTGATTGATATTTTGGAATTAGCCAATCTGGCCGACGAAATTGGCGAGGATCAGGTTGAAGCCGTGATCTTGGGCGATGAATATACCGTTGATTACGTCACCGAAGGCGGCGCTCAGGTATTGCTTCCTCTGCGAGAAAAAATTCAGCCGGTAATTGACAGGATGTTTGCCGAAGTGGAAGCGAAAGGCCCCAGTCAGGCGGAAATCATCGCCGCGCAGGCCGCTGCTGTTGCCAAAGAGGAAGAAGCGCGGGCGCGGGAACAACAACGCGCGGAACTCAAAAGCCAACTGACCGCCGAAGGCGCTAAAATTATCATTCAAAACGGCACTGAAAGCGATGGTCTTGATGCTGAAACCACCCTTTTCCTCAAGGAACAAGGCTTTGATGTGGTGCAATTCAGCCCCGCCGATACCCGCAATTATCCCCATACCGTCATTGTAGATTACAGCGGCAAAGAATATACGCTGGGTACGCTGGTCAATTTCTTCAACGTCGCCCCGGAAAATATTCGCCGCAGCAGTAATTTAAAGAGCGAAGTTGATATTCGTGTTATCATCGGCGCAGATTTTGAATTGCCTGAAATGAAGCCGCAGTCACTTTTACTACAGTGAAGAATGAATAGTGAATAATGAATAATACAGGTAAAAAACCTTCATTTCTCAATAACAAGTGAAGGTTTTTTGTTTTTTGGTATTTTTCATTTTTCA
>DUEH01000248.1 GCA_011192195.1 Chloroflexota bacterium
AGCTTGAAATTCTGGCCGCCGAAAGCGAAATCTACACTCCCGGCGACGAGGCAGTGAAAAGCGCCAACGTACCGGATTACCTGAACCTGCGCAATGAAGCGCTGGCCGATCCGCTGGCCTTTTGGGATGCCCGCGCCAAAGAGCTAATTGACTGGTACGAACCCTACGAGCAGGTTTTGGACGACAGCGACGCCCCTTTCTTCAAGTGGTTTACGGGCGGCAAAACCAACATTGCCTACAACGCGCTGGATCGGCACGCCAAGACCTGGCGCAAAAATAAACTGGCTCTTATCTGGGAAGGCGAAAACGGCGACCAGCGCGTTTTCAGTTACTATCGCCTGTGGCGGCAGGTGAATAAATTTGCCAACGTCCTCAAAAGTATGGGCGTTGAAAAGGGCGATACCGTGACCATTTATATGGGCCGCGTGCCGGAATTGCCCATTGCCATGCTGGCTGTAGCCAAAGTGGGCGCGGTTCACAGCGTAGTTTACGGCGGCTTCAGTGAGCAAGCGCTGGCCGACCGCATCAAAGACGCGCAAAGCAAAGTCCTCATCACTTGCGACGGCGCCTGGCTGCGCGGCAAAACCGTCAACCTCAAAGACATTGCCGATGAAGCCATCAATCGCAGCCCGGTAGTGCAAAATGTAATTGTTTATAAACGCACCGGGCAGGAAATCAAAATGGAAGCGGGCCGCGACTTCTGGTGGTGTGATCTGATGGAACTGCCCATCGCCAGTCCCTATTTTGAAACCGAAGTGATGGATGCCGAAGACCCCCTCTTTATTCTGTATACCAGCGGTACCACCGGCACACCAAAAGGCGTGTTGCATACCTGCGGCGGCTATCAAACCTTCATTGCCACCACCCTTAAATACGCCTTCGACGTAAAAGACGATGATCGCTGGTGGTGCGCCGCCGACCCCGGCTGGATCACCGGCCACAGCTACATTGTCTACGCTCCCCTCATTTTGGGATTGACCAGCTTTATGTACGAAGGCGCGCCAAACTACCCCTACCCGGACAGATGGTGGAAAATGGCCGAAAGATACGGCATCACCATTCTTTACACCGCCCCCACCGCCATCAGAGGCCTGATGCGTTTTGGCGAAGCCTGGCCCAATCGCCACGATTTAAGCGGCCTGCGTATTTTAGGCACGGTTGGCGAACCAATCAATCCCGAAGCCTGGCGCTGGTATAATCGCGTCATTGGCAAAGAAAGATGCCCCATCATTGACACCTGGTGGCAAACCGAAACCGGCGGCTTTATGATTACTCCCACGCCGGTCGTGCCGCTTAAGCCGGGCAGCGCCACCCTCCCCTTCACCGGCATCGAGGCCGACGTTGTCCGCGAAGACGGCACATCCTGCGACCCCAACGAAGACGGCTATCTGGTGATCAAAACCCCCTGGCCCGGAATGGCGCGCACTATTTGGGGCGAACCGGATCGCTACGTGGAGCAATATTGGTCAGAGTTCAAGAAGCAGGGTTGGTACTTTAGCGGCGATAGCGCCCGCAAAGACAAAGACGGCTACTTCTGGATCATTGGCCGGATGGACGATGTGATCAAAGTCAGCGGCTATCGACTGGGAACCGCCGAAGTAGAAAGCGCGCTGGTGAGCCATAAAGACGTAGCCGAATCCGCCTGCATCGGCGTACCCGATGAACTGAAAGGGAACGTCATTCACGCCTACTGCATCCTCAACGCGGGCATCTCCGGCGACGACTCTTTGATGCACGAGATGAAAACCCACGTCCGCCACGAAGTCGGCCCCATCGCCGTTCCCGCCAAAATTGAATTTGTAGACAGTCTGCCCAAAACGCGCAGCGGCAAAATTATGCGTCGCCTGCTCAAAGCCAAAGCAATGGGCAAACCCCTGGGCGACACCAGCACGCTGGCCGATTAGCGATGACCATAATCCAAATCATCACCCGAATTTTCTTCACGCTTGTCAGCGCTTCGGCCTTTACGCTTTTGGGGAGTATCATTGCCTCGCTGGCGATCAGTGCCGGCAATGAGCCAGAGATGGGCTGGGACAGACTGGCCGATTTCTTGAGCTGGGCCTTTGTGAGCCTGCTTATCGGTCTGATCGCGTCGGCAGTGATGGCTTTCAAGCAGAAGCAGAAGCAGATTGTGAAGGGTAAGCGTTCACCCCCCCTCCAACTCCCCCCTCACGAGGAGGGAGAGTTTTTGAACTTCCCCCCGTGAGCGGGGGGATTGAGGGGGGTGGGGGGTGAATGGTTACTCTGTACCCAAGAAGCGGGGCATACTATGTTTATCTGTGAAATCTGTGTCCTATTTGAAAAATCATCGCATAGTTTGGTTTATCCCGAACTGAGGTAACAAGCTAAGATTAGATATTAACCTCAGTTCGGAACGAAAAGTTGAACCGTTACAAATGATCAAAATAACATCGGAGATATTTCTGAACGAAGATGAAATTAAAATGCGCTTTATTCGCGCGTCCGGGCCGGGGGGACAGAACGTGAATAAGGTCTCTACGGCGGCGCAGCTTCACTTTGATGTTGCCAACTCTCCCTCTTTGCCCTATGACGCGCGCCAGCGATTGATCCAGTTGGCCGGACACAAGATGACAGAAAACGGCGTACTGGTCATCACCGCCAGAAAACATCGCACGCAGGAGCAGAATCGCCAGGAAACTCTGGCCCGATTGCTCATTCTCATTCGGCAGGCCCTTCAAAAGCCCAAAAAGCGCCGCAAGACCAAAGCGACGCTGGCGTCAAAAAAGCGTCGTCTGGAAGCCAAGCATCGCCACAGTCAAAAGAAACGCCTGAGACAAAAACCGAAGATCACAGAGTAGGGCGCTGGGAGCGAATTGCGAATGACCAATGACGAATGACGAATGACGAATGACCAATGACCAATGACCAATGACAAAGGACACCTTTATGCTCACCCCCCGTCAGCGAGTGAATATCGCTTTACAACATCAACAACCGGATCGCGCGCCGGTGGATTTTTTGGCTACGCCGGAAATCTGGCAGCGGTTGATCGAGCATTTTCAGCCAGACGCCGCCGAAACTGGCCCTTCTGACTATTTCGACCCGCTTTGGGAGGCGATTTTACGCCATCTGGAAGTGGATTGTCGCGTGCTTTCTTACGATCAATTTTGTCAGCCGCCGGAATCCGCCTTGCGTCCCGGCGCAGAAATTGATTGGTGGAAAGCCCTCAGCCGATCCACGCCCAACAGAATGTGGCGGCAGCGCACTCCTGACGGCGCGTACTACGATATTTGGGGTCATCACATGGAAATTATGCGTTACCCCACCGGCGAAGGCGCTTACGAAGGCTTTGCCTCCTGGCCGCTGGCTAAGGCGCAATCGCTGGAAGACTTGAAAAAGCATCGCTGGCCGGAGCCGGATTGGTGGGATTTTAGCTCGCTGCCCGGCATCATCCGGCAACTGGACGCGCATCAGGAATATCATATTCGTTTTCGCATTGGATCGCTTTTTGAGGTTGCCTGGCAATTGCGGGGAATGGAAGAATTTTTAATGGATATGGTCGCCCAGCCGGAGATTCCGCTTTACATTATGGATAGATTGCTGGAAGTGACCGTAGAAAATACCCGTCGCGTACTCGATTTGGTGGGGGATCGCCTGGATATGGTCTATTTTTACGATGATGTAGCCACGCAGCAATCGCTGATGATTTCGCCGCGAATGTGGCGCAAGCATATCAAGCCGCGCCACGCCAAACTCATCGAAGCGGCTAAATCGCGTGGTATTGCGGTGATGTACCACTGCGATGGCGCAATTGCCCCGCATATCCCGGAGTTGATTGAGATTGGCGTTGACCTGCTCAATCCCGTTCAGGCAGACGCGCCCGGCATGGCGCCGGAACGCCTGAAGGCGGAATTTGGCGACCGCCTCAGTTTTCACGGCGGGGTGGACATCATCAAAACCCTGCCGCGCGGCGCGGTTGCGGACGTTCAGGCAGAAGTATGCGAGCGTATCGAGGTATTGGGCAAAAACGGCGGCTACATTGTAGCCAGTTCTCATCACATTCAACCCGATACGCCGCTGGAAAATGTTTTGGCAATGTATGAGGTGGGGATACGGGAGAGTAAGCAGTGAGGAATGAAAAGTGAAGAGTGAAGAATGAAGAGTAGTGAAGAGTGAAGAGTGAAGAATGAAGAATGAAGAATGATGGCTTAATGGCGGTTCATCTCCCCGTTTCCAAACTCAGTCTGGGAACGAGAAGATGAGACGCCATTTTTTGTTTGTTGCTAATTTCGTCGTGTGGAGACGGCGGGCACGGCGGTTAGCGTTAGGTAAGAAATGAACAAGATGGCGGCAAAGAGCATTGTAACGCCCACAGTCTGCAAGTTATCCAGAGGGTTGACCAGCCGAACAGCGACATCGGTAAAAACCGCTTGCGGCTGAAAGACCAAATCCCAGCTATTCCAGCGCAAAAATCGGCCCATATAAATTCCCAAACCACTCAAGCCCAGACTGGCTAATACAAACATCCAACCAACCACGCCGCCGGCGTAGTCCTGAACCATCCCCTGCATTAGCCGCAGCGAGTAAATTCCCAGAAACAGCCCTGTCCAGGCAAAAGTAATGAGTAGCCCAATATCGTACCAGTAGGGAACGGACGGCCTGTGAGCCAGATGTAAAAGGTCGGTGAGAATGTAGGGGGCGTTGGGGAAAAAAGCCAGCCATAACGCGGCGGGCGGCAGCAGCAACCACCATTTGCGCGGGTAGCGTTGGTGAAAATAAATTGCCCCCATACTGGCTAAATAGGGAATCCAGGCCAAAAAGAGATTCCAGACCAAAAAGAGAAAGGTCAAGCGCTCGCTTTGGATAACGCGCCCAAGATACAGACTGATTGCCAGCGCGGTAGACAGCAATACCGGATACGCGCCCTGTTGAATAAAAAAACGATGAATCTGACGCAGGCGTTGAATTGACGGCCACATTATGTTTTCTCCTCAGAAGTGAGGCATCTCCCAAATTCTTCAAAGCGACACTATAGCCGCCAAAGTTGAAATCGTCAAGAAATTTAGACTACGTTTGCCCAACTTTTGAGCAACACTCGCCAGCGAGACCTTTGATTCTGACATTCAATCCAAACTGGCAACATTAAGCAAAAGGGTGTCATCAGGCAAGGGGACGTTGTTTGAATCTTTAGCTTGTAATCGTTTGCCGGTGTGGAGATTGTACACGCCGATGGCAAACTGACTAAGTTGCGTATTCGATAGCGCATCGCCGATGGGGCGCGTATCTTCTACAGTTTGACCCGGCAGCCAGGCAGATGGGGGGTACAGATTGTGGTATGGCGCGCCATCGGCCTGCCCGATGAGCTTGCCGTTAGCGTCCAGCAGGTGCAGGAAGATGCTGTAATCTTCCTGAATGGGCGCGTCGCTTTGCCAGATGAGGGTAATGGTTTGCGCCGCCGGATTGTAAGTTGCGCCCAGCAAGCGAATGGAGTTACCAAAGCGGGCTGTGGGATCGTTCGGCGTTTTTGCTGGCGAAGCCGGTTCCACCCACACTTGCCCCACTGTGAAGGCGTCGCCGGAGCCGTCTTGCAGGGGCAGGCGCTGCCCGCTTTGCGGATTGTACAGGCCCACCCGCAGGCTGTAGCGAATAGGAAGCGCGTTGGCGGGGACGCGCAGCGTGAGCGGATTGCGCAGGTACAGCGACGGCGGCCAATTGGCGGTGGGGATGTCGTTGGGGTGAAGCTGGTCAACCGCAGCAACGGTCTGGCCGTCCGGCGCGTCCAGATGCAGGAAGACGGCGTAGTTGGTGTCCAGCTTTTGCAGCGCGCGCCAGTAGGCAACAAGGCTAAATTCATCGTCGGGAGAGATTGTTTGCGACGGCAGATCAACGCCCAGCAAGCGAATCTTTCGGCCTGGCTCAAGACAGGTTTGATCCGCAAAATCAACCTGCAAGGGCTGCTGAACGCGGTAGACGGCATCAGGCGGGGATTGAACTCTGAAAAGCGGGGCGGCAAGCTGGAGGGTGATTGCGCTGAGGATGATGGCTGCGCCGAGGATGAGGTAGGGGCGTTGGATGTTGCTTGTTGGATGTTGCGGCGGGGAGATGTTTTCTGTGGAGAGGGAATCTCTTCCCCCCTCTAACCTTCCTTCGGTCGCCGCTGGGGGGGAAACTTTAGCCCTCCCCCCGGCGGGCGACCGAAGGAAGGTTAGAGGGGGGCGAAATGCCTCTCGCTTAAACCAGCTTACTCCCACCAAACCCACCAGCGCCGCCAACGCAAACACACTCACCGCCGTTGCCGCCCGCTGAATGGGCGTAGCGGCGCGCAGCAGGTGAAGTTGGTAGCTTCCGGCGGGGAGTTCAACGCGCAGCAAGCCCTCGGGGTGGGTGATTTCGATTTCATCGGGCGCGTATTCTTTGAATGCCTGACCGTTTTGAGTGAGGCGCACGCGCCAGAAAGGCCAGTAGAGGGCCAGCAAATCGGCGGTGAAGGCTGTGGGAGCGTTCACTGCGATGATCGTTTCGCGGGCAGTGTACTCAAGTGTTTGGTGAGATACGGCGGTCTGCGGCCTGCCCTGAGCTTGCCGAACGGGTCGTCCGTCGGCGGTTATAACTGCAATTTTGCGCGGCAAGCGTCCGGCAGCGTAATCCGCCTCCATCGTTTCTGCCGAAGGGTAACTTTCCGTCCAGCGCGGCAGAAATTCGCCGGCGCTGGTGGTGCCAATGGCTCCGGAACTGACTTCGTAAGCAAAGGCGTCGCCGGGGGTGGGAGTTCCCCAGCGAATGAACTGGTCGGGAACCAGATAGACCAGATTTGCCCCGATGGTGAAGCTCAGGCCGATAGCCAATCCCCACCAGCCCGCCTTGTTTCCCCATCGCTCCAGCAGGCGCAACCCTAACCCGGCCAACAGGGCGGCGGCCAGAATTGCGGGGCCTAACATTCGCCAGGGAAATTCGGTCAGGGCAACCAGCGGGATTGTTTCCCACATCCACTGCGAGGCGGGCAGAGTCATAAAAGCGTAAAAGAAAAAGACCGCGCCCCAAAATAGCGCCTGCGAAATAAAGAAACCGCCCTGAATTTTTTTGCCAAGCGTCAGGATAGCTGTTCCCGGCAAGGCCAGCAAAGCCAGCGTCCATTGCGTTACGCCCAGGCTGAGGGGGTAGTAGGGGTTGATGGCCGACAGGTCGAGCGGTCGGGAGAAGGCGAGCAGTTCGCGCAGGGTGATGAAGTTGTGACGGAAATCGAAGAAGCCGCTGGTGATGCCGGAAAGTCGAATGAGGTCTTTTTCGCCAAAAGCGGGCAGCCAGAAAAAGGCGGACAGACCCAGACCTAAGCACACCGCTAAAAGCACTTTCGGCAACGGTGATTCAACAAGGCGATTTGCGATTTTTGATTTACGATTTACGAGGGACTTCTTCAATCGTAAATCGTAAATCGTAAATCGTAAATCGTAAATCAAGTAAGCTCCAAAAAGCGGCGCAAAGAGCATTGAACTGATGTTGTGGCTGAGGATGAGTCCGGCCAAAGAGAGGGCGGCCAGTGGAATGTCTTGCCGGCGGTTGGTGATGATGAGTTTGTGAAAGGCCCACAGGATAAGCGGGTAGAAGGCCAGTCCCCAAAATTGGCCGTAGTTCCCCTGAATGAAGGCTTCTCGCAGGTGGTAGGGCGCGTAGAGATAGACCGCCGCCGCCAGCAAGCCCGCTTTTGGGCCAAAGAGGTCGCGGGCAAAGAGATACATTGCCGCGCTGTAGAGCAGCATTGCCAGAATGACAGAGCCTTTCATTGCCGCATCCAGCGGGAGCGCGCTCAGGTGCAGCAGTTGAGAAGTGTGGTAGAGCAGCGGCGGCGCGTAGTTAAAAAGGGGCATGCCGTGTCCCAGAGCCAGATCGGGCGCCCAGCGCGGGTAAAGGATGCCCGTTTTCCAGGCTTCGTTCAGTTCTACCTGACGCATCAGGTGAGCCGGCCCGTCGGCGGTGTTGGGCAGGCCAGCGTGGGTGAGCATCGGCGCAATGGCAAAAAGCGCCAGCAGCAGAGCTATGATCAGAGCGGAATCTTTAAGGATTTTCATTGAAATTTGCTTGACCGCGTTGTGAATTGTGTTATACTGTTGCCAGTACCACCCCCCCCAAAGCGAGGCGATAATGACCGAACAGGATTTTACTCATTTACGCGAATTATTTTTGGATTTTTTTGAGCCTTTTGCCACATCTATCCAGCAAAATTTTCTGCAAATTGACGCGCGTTTTGATCAGATGGACAAACGCTTTGACCGCGTGGAAATAACGCAGAAGCAGATTTTGCGCCGGCTGGATAATCACGATACGCATATTGCTGAAATCCGTTCGGAACTGAAGTATATCAATCAGCGGCTGGATAGTCTGGAAGGCCACGTAGTGCAATTGAAACTGGATATGGATGACTTGAAAGAAGACGTCAGCCAATTGAAAGAAGATATGCGCGATGTAAAAACTCGTTTGACCCGCCTGGAAGAGCAGGGCGACGCAAGGGATGAGCTGCGTCTTGAAATTGGACATCTTCAGCTTCAACACCATCAATTGGCTGAGCGCGTAACTGTTTTGGAAGCCGTTTGATTACAGGTAGAAACAGCGTTACTCCTCACTTTTTATCTCAACTTCTTTCAATCGAATAGCATTGTCTGTTATAACGCGCCCCCTGGCATCGGTAACGGGTAGGCGTTGCAAGGTGTCGGGGTGATACAGGCCGACGGCCAGAGTGTACTTGCCGGGGGCTGCGTCCGTCAAATCCAGTTGGCGGATATCGGCGATGGTAGTGTGCGGATGCCAGCTTGAGGTGGGGTAGAGGCCGTCCAGCGGCGGGCCGTCTGCGCCCCAGGCCAGTTGACCGGTTTCATCCAGCAGATGCGCAAAAACCACGTAATTTTCCCCCAGCGATTGTTTTGTCTGCCAGAAAAGAGTTAGCGCAGTGCGCTCATCATCCCAGGCAAAGCCTTGCAGGGTGATGGCGTCGCCCAGATGACAGGTGACGGGATGGGGAATTGTCGGCGATCTTTTGCCCGGCAGTACCCGGATGTTTTGCAGGATAACGGCATCCCCCGCTTCACCGGTAAGCGGCAATCGCTGCCCGTCAGCGGGATTATAAAGCCCGGCGCGTAACAGAAATTCAACCGGCGGCGTATCAAGGGGAATGCTCAGGAAATGCTCGTCGCGGATGTAGTGTTCGGTATCCCAGGTAGAAGTAGGGATGTCAATTTGCGCGGTGGCGTCACCGGGGTGAAAATTATCGCTGGCGGCCCAGGTGCGCTGGTTAGTGGGCGCATCCAGATGTACAAAACTTCGGTAATCTTCAGCGATGGGTTTTTGCGCCTGCCAGTAGAGTACCACGCGCAATTCCTGCCCCGGTCTGATTTCCGATTTGTTCAAATCGTAGCCCAATAGCCAAAATTGATTATCCAGATTACTTTTTAGCGCATGCTGCGCGCCGATGACGGTTTCCGGCGGCGACTGACGGCGGAACCAATTGGTGTGCGGGTCAATGACCAGCGTTTTGAGCAGCAACAGCGCAACCAACGCCCCGACTAACCACGAATAACACAAATTTTCACTGGTGAAGAAACCGTTTTGCGTAATTTTTTGTTTATATTCGTGTCCATTCGTGTTATTCGCGGTTAATTTTTTTCGTATTGCATCAGTATTGCCGTTGGTCTTTTTTGACGTTTTGGTGTTTTTGTGTCTTTGAGTCAGGAGAATACTCATACCAACAATAGCGATGAGGCTTGCCAGCGTGATGAGATTGGCAGCGGTACGCAGCGGGGTGTCTGTGAAGCGCAGGCGTAGAGTGTGTTCTCCGGCGGGGATGGGTACGGTAATCAAGCCGCTTTCCGCTTCGATGGCGATTTTTACGGCTTGTCCGTCCAGTTCGGCGCGCCAACCGGGGTAGTAGAAGGTGAAAAAACGCGCCTGGAAGGGGCTGGCGCTGTTAAAGCGATAGGCATCGCCGGTGGGGCGGTGTTCCAACAGTGTAGCGGCGGCGTTTGGCGGCAGGCTGATTGGGTCCAACTTTTCTGCCTTTTCTCCCCGCGCCAACCCTGCGACGATGGGGGAGGCAGCGGGTACGTCTTGCACCCATCGGGGTAGATATTCCCCCAGTGTTGTTGTGCCAATGGTTCGCGTAGCCATTTCGTAAGCGCTCATATCGGCCAGACTATCGCCATAGTGAACAAAGGGGCGCGGCGGGTAGAGGTAGACGCTTGAACTCAACAAAACAAGCAGAAGGGCGGTAAGCAGCGCCAAATTCCGCTTTACTTCCCCGTCTATTTTTTGCAGCCAGAGAACGCTTGCGCCGCCTAAAAAGGCCAGACTCAGATTTGCCAGCCCCATCAATCGCCAGGGGAATTCGGCTACTGCCAGCAGAGGAATGCCCGTCCACAGCGGCGTGGAGGCAGGGAGCATCATAAAGACGGTAGCTGCCAGCAGCGTAAGGAAGAAGAGGGGAAGTAGGGGAGAGGGGGAGTAGGGGAGATGGGGAGTGG
>DUEH01000249.1 GCA_011192195.1 Chloroflexota bacterium
AAACCGGAAGACCTGGACGAACTCAAGCTACTGGCCAAAGGTATGCAGCAAGGCTCTTTGTGCGCTCTGGGGCAATTAGCGCCCTCGCCGGCGCTATCTACCTTGCAACACTTTGAGGATGAATATCGGGCGCACATCGAAGAAAAGCGCTGCCCGGCCGGCAAATGCAAAGCCTTAATCACCTACGAGATCATCACCGATCTCTGTACCGGCTGTACGCTTTGCGCCCGCAATTGCCCCAGCAACACCATCATCGGAACCAAAAAAGAGCCGCACGTGATTGAACAGAGCGCTTGCATACAGTGTGGAATGTGTATGGAAGTCTGCAATTTCGGCGCGGTTATTGTTAAATAGAGGTAAACACAATGACAGTATCCATAACTATTAATGACCGGCAGGTAACGGTCCCAAAAAACGCTACCATTTTAGAAGCGGCTCGCTCTGCGGGCATCACCATCCCCACTCTGTGCCACCATCCCGATTTGAGCGATGTTGGAGCTTGCCGGATGTGCGTGGTTTCGGTAGAAAAAGCCAGAGGATTGCAAACGGCCTGCACCACGCCGGTTTTTGAGGGCATGGCGGTCAACACAGAAAGCGACGAAGCCCGCGAAACTCGCAAGTTTGTGCTTGAGATGCTGCTAACCGACCACCCCAACAAATGTATGATGTGCAATGTAAACGGCGACTGCGAGTTGCAAGACCTGGTTTACGACTACGGCGTGGTTTGGCCCGAACATAAGGGCAAACGCCATAATTATGAAATTGACCCGGATCCCAACCCCTTCATTTTCATTAACCGCAACAAGTGCATTGCCTGCGGCCGCTGCATCCGCGCTTGTGACGAAATTCAAAACCGGAGCGTCTGGAGTTTTGCCTACCGGGGCTTCGAGACCAAGTTAGTGGCCGGCGCCGATCAGCTTTTACTCGACGCGCGCTGTGAAAGTTGCGGACTGTGCGTGGCCGTCTGCCCGGTAGGGGCGCTGGACAATAAGATGAGCGTAGGCCAGGGTAGAGCCAGCCAGATAACAAAAGTGCGAACCACCTGCGCTTACTGCGGCGTGGGCTGCAATTTTGACCTGAATGTGCGCGATGGCAAAATCATCCGCGTTACCAGCGCGGATGATGCGCCGGTTAATGGCATGTCTCTCTGCGTCAAGGGTCGCTACGGTTACGACTACGTGCATCACCCCGACCGTCTGACTCGCCCTTTGATTCGGGCCAAGTGGTTGAGCGATGTGGAAGCGCAAGTGGCAAGCGGCAAGTGGCAAGCGACAACGCATAAACATACCGGACCCCAAAACGGAAACGGCGCTTCCAAAACCCGAAACCCGAAACCCGAAACCCGAAACCCAAACACTTTTATCGAAACCGATTGGGATACGGCCCTTGATCTGGTTGCCGCTAAGTATGCGGAGACCAAAAAGACTTACGGCAGCGACGCTTTTGCAGTGCTGGCCTCGGCCAAGTGTACTAATGAAGAAAACTATCTCTTTAATAAATTTGCGCGGCAGGTGTTGGGGACAAATACCATTGATCACTGCGCCCGGTTGTGACACAGTTCCACCGTCGCCGGTCTGGCGGCAAGTTTTGGAAGTGGCGCGATGACCAACTCCATCCGGGACATCGCAGAAGATAGCCAGTGCATCTTTATCATCGGCAGCAACACCACCGAGCAACATCCGGTCATTGGCGCCAAGATCAGGCGGGCCAAGCGGCAGCGAGGTGCCAAGTTGATTGTGGCCGATCCGCGCCGGATTGACATCGCCGATTATGCCGACCTGCACCTGCGTCATAAACCAGGAAGCGACATCGCTCTGCTCAACGGCCTGATGCACATTATCCTCCGCGACGGCCAGGAAGACGAAGCCTTTATCGCCGAGCGCACCGAGGGCTTTGAGGATCTGAAGGCAGTAGTCGAAAAATACACCCCCGAAGTCGCCAGCGAAATGACGGGCGTTCCGGTTGAAGACATCGAGAAAGCAGCCCGTATGATGGCCGAAAATCGGCCCGGCGCATTGTTGTACGCTATGGGCATCACCCAACACATCGTGGGCGTGGCAAACGTGAGAAGCTGCGCCAATCTACAAATGATGCTGGGCAATATGGGCGTGCCGGGCGGCGGCGTCAACCCGCTGCGCGGTCAGAACAACGTGCAGGGCGCCTGCGATATGGGCGGCTTGCCCGACGTTTATCCCGGCTACCAGAAAGTCACTAATTTGGCTGCGCAGGAAAAATTTGAGCAAGCCTGGGGAACGCCTTTGTCGGGCCAACTTGGGCTAACCATCACCGAAATTATGAACGCCGCCGAAGCGGGAACGGTAAAGTGCCTGCACATCATCGGCGAGAATCCAATGACCAGCGACCCGGATTTGAACCACGTTCGTCGCGCCCTGCAACAGACCGAGTTCATTGTGGCCCAGGATATTTTCTTTACCGAGACCTGCCAGTACGCCGATGTCATCTTTCCGGCGGCCAGTTTTGTCGAGAAAGACGGCACCTTTACCAATACCGAACGGCGTATCCAGCAAGTACGCAAAGCCGTGGAGCCGCCCGGAGAGGCGATGACCGATTCCTGGATTATCACCGAATTAGCCAGACGATTACACGCTCTGGGCGCGGTGTCACCTGAGCCATCGGCCCCGCAGGCGGCTTGGGACTACGCAACTGTCGCCGACGTGATGGCCGAAATCAACGCCCTGACGCCCAGCTATGCCGGAATCACTTATCCCCGGCTAAAAGCAGGGGAGCAGCTTCATTGGCCTGTTCCCAACCAGGATCATCCGGGGACGCCCATCTTGCACGCCGGTAAATTCGCCCGGGGACTAGGCCAGTTTGCCGGATCCGACCACGTTTTGCCCGACGAATTACCCGATGACGAGTATCCGCTGATGCTGACCACCGGGCGCGTTATTTACCACTGGCACGGCGGCGAAATGACCCGTCGCGCCAGAGGTCTGAATGCGGTTTACCCCAAAGCGTTGATTGAAATCAACCCCCGGGATGCCGCGCAGGCAGGCATTGACGGCAATAGTATGATAAAAGTCACCTCTCGCCGGGGCGATATTGTAGCCAGGGCGCAGGTGACAGATCGCGTAAATCCGGGTCTGATTTTCGCCACCTTCCACTTCCCCGACTCGGCGGCCAACTTTCTTACCAACCCGGCCCTTGATCCAATAGCCAAGATACCGGAGTTCAAAGTTTGCGCGGTGCGGGTTGAAATTTCGCGGGCTGAAGGAAAAGTAGAGGGGACGGCAGGGTAACAGAGATAAGTACCTGAGTAAAAGTTCTGGGGTATATCACAGAGTTTTGTTATGTCATTCTGAACGTAGCGCAACGGAGTGAAGAATCCATACCCATCTGGTTAAACGAAGAAGTTTTTGCTCCGAAACGACTATTTCCAGAGTGACTCGGTATGGATTCTTCGCTATCACTCAGAATGACAAATGCCGAAAAAACTTTTGCTCAGGTACTTATACCCAAGCGTATTTCGGTTGTAAATTGCAGCCAAAAAAATATATTTATTCACGAAAGGGGTAAAAAAATGTCTGAAGAACAACAAAAGAAATCACGGTTGCTTGCATATTGGTTATTCTCCACCGTATTGATTGTCTTTGGCGCCATCACAGCTTATATTGCCTTGTGGACCTTGCCTATGGGCGCTTCACCGATGTCTGCCATTTGGATGGGACTCCCAATATGGGGAACTGTGGTAGTGGCGGCCATCATCATCTATGCCGGTTACTACTTCTATACTAAAAGTAAATCGGCCTGAGAACGGGAACGTCGTTGGCTATCCACTTAAGGCGCGAAAGAAAGCGCTATAGTGTAAAACGTGAAATGTGAGGGACTTCGGCGCAAGTTTCTCCGTTTCACGTTTTTTTTGCGCCGCGACTGTAAATATGTCACTAAATTCATCAAGAATATGACGAGATTTGTCATATATCCGATGTATACTACCCCTAAATACGAACAAATTTTCTATTCTTGTATTGACCGAACTCGGTCAGGAGGTAAATCAAATGGAACCAAAAATTATCAGTAAACCCGCTTTCACCATTGTTGGCTTGTTGTATCACGGCAATATCCCCGTCAAGTAAGGGAGATGGAGATTGCACGAATGAAGCTAAAGCAGGTATTGATGCCGTAGCGAAGGCGGAACAACAAGTTATACGAATAACCGAAAAGGGATGGCGTCATGTTATTGAGCGCCATACAGTAAACGATCTTCCGCAGTACGCTCACAAAAGCAAAGAGAAGGGATGAACGATTACTTCTCCTCTGCTCACCTGCTCCACCGACGCCACAGCACAAACCCCACCCCCATAAAAGCAAACAGACTAGCCACAAACAAGGCTGCGCGCCGACGAGGGGAGACCATCAAAATTTTCACCTGTGTAGGCGGCACAGGCGTGGGGGTAGGCGCAACGCTCATCGGTTGGCGTTGATCTGGCGCGCCCTGCTCCATAATTAAGCGCGGCGGCCCGCCGATGAAGCAAGCGCCGTCGCTGCACGTGGCGGGGGGAAGTTCAAGGGCGTAAAGACCGCGCTCGGCGGTGATGGTTTGGGTGTGCCCCAGTTCGTCTACCAGCAAAGCGCGGTCTGTGATGGCATTGACGGTGACGGTACGAGGCGTTTGAGCCACATTCCAGAGGACGGTGGTAACTTTTCCCGGTTGTTCAAAGACAACAGTATTCACATCGCCCTGCTGAAAGAGCGTGGCTTTTTCAAAATCGGATAGATAGCTTGTTACCACCTGGTAAGCGTAAAAAGCGGGGCGCCGCGATTTGTCGCCGCGCAGCAGGCCAAAGGGCTGCACGTCTTCCGGGTGTTCGGCGCTGTTGTAAAGTTTGTAAACCTGCACGCGCTCGGCGCTGGCGGCAAAAGCCATTGCGTGAACCTGGATCATAAAGGCCGCTTGCTCATCCAGCGAAGCTTTGAAACGCGGTTCGCGGTGGGGCGGTTCGACGGGGTCGCTGCTGGGGGGGGCGTTGGTTTCGTTTAGCCATAAGGCCTTGCCTCCCAGACCGTAACGTTCCAAAATGCCGCGCGCTTCGCTGAGCAGATCGTAGATTTGTTGCGGTTTGTAGTAGAGATGGTAAATTGCGCCATCAAAGTAGTAATCGTTGGCGGCGGCTTGCGGGTCGGCAATGATGATTTTCAACAGGCGCGATAAATACTGCTCGCGGTCATATTCTTCGTCCCACCAGTAGGTAAAGCCGGAAAGGTAGACCTTCGACTGTGGGTCAACGGCTTTGATGTTGAGCCAGGCGGTTTTCAACAATCGAAAGTAGTCTTCTTCTGACCCGTTCCAGGTGCTGCCGGGATGATTGGGGTCCCAAACATCCGGTTCGTTCCAGATGATCCAGTGATGAATTTTGCCATCGTACTGTTTGACCAGTTGGCGCACAAAATTACCCCAGGCGTCCATATCCGGCACATCTTTGGGCTGGGGATTGGCCGGGTCATTAGCCGGATTGCCGGGAGCCTGCGCCCAGGCGGGGGTGCGCACAATCAGGCCGACTACTTCGCGTCCGGCGGCCAAATCGGCGTCTACCAGCGGGTCCGGCACGTTTGAGGGCTTCCAGTCATCGGGGCCGTTGGGCTGAATGACATCCCAATAAAGTTTGATGCGCGTAAAGCCTGCCCCCAATTCTTCCGCCGCGTCAAAATCATCGTAGGTTTGCACCAGACCAAAACGCGGGTCAGGCGCGGCAAGGGGATGCGCGCCAATGTCCAAATCGCTAACCAGGTGTTCGGCGACAATTTGATGCGCCTTGCCGGTGGGGTGTCCATCGCCGGCAATAGAGAGACCAATGTTGGGATCAAGCTTGATCAATTCATCGTAGTTCAGGATTTTTAAGCCCGCCGCGTCCAGATGGGGCTGCATATCTTCAAAATAATCGCCTTCGTCCGGGTAGATGAGAACGTAAAATTGCCCGGCAGGATACTGCTGCAAAAAGGCGTCGCGGGCTTCGGCAATGACGCGGACGGCAAAGGCGTAGTGCCGGTCGGTGAGCTTGGCGGGCAGGTTGATGTGAAAGTATGTGGCAATTTCGCTTTTGCTTAACGCCTCGTAAAGTGTGGAAAGCAGAGGGCGTCCGTTGCGAAAATCGCGTTTTCTGAGTAGATTATTTTGTCGGTCAAGGGTGTAGTAGGGCATTTTGTCGCCCCAGGCGTTGTAAACGTACATTGAACCGAGGGCGCGCTCTACGTGACCGTCAATAAAACCGTATACAGCGATGCCGTTATCCTCGGTAACTTCCTGGGCGAGTTGCCCGCTTTGCAGCTTGGCCAACATTTGTTGAGGGCCGTAGCCGCTGAGTCCGTAATTGTAGGGGCGATAACGCGGCGCCAGTCTGCCGACGTGGGCGGGCAAGGTTTCGTCGTCGTTCAGCCCTTCGCCAAAGATAAAAGAGCCGCCGAAGAAAAGGATGAATTGGTTTCGGGTTTCGGGTTTCGTGTTTGAGGTTTCAGAACCCGAAACCCGGAACTCAAAACCCGGAACCTCCCGGCGGCTGTACTGATCAATGCTGTATTCCACGTCGTAAATCAGGTCATCGCCCAGTTTCTTGATAGAATTGACGCGAGTGTTGGGGACAGGAATGTAGCCCAACAGGTCATCGTCCTGAAAAAAGTTCTGCGTGTAGGTTCCTTCCTGATGAACACTTCCCTGCGGGCGCTCAGCGCTGGCTTGCGGCGCAGGCGGATGGTTCAGGCGATAGAAGTATTTCTCCGCGCCAAAGATGATGAGCGCGGTGATAGCCAGACCCACAAAAAGGTCAATGAGCCGGGCGAAGGAACGAGAAATGACCAGCGTCAGGCCAATGA
>DUEH01000025.1 GCA_011192195.1 Chloroflexota bacterium
ATTATTCACTTTTCATTGTTTATTGGCAAATCAGGCGGCTCATCTTCAGCGGGATAGATGGGGCATCCCTGATGCTTGAAGGGACATTCTTCGCAATGCAGACCGGGGCGCGCCAGAATTTCGCCGTCCAGCCAGGCTTCAACGCGCTCCTTTATTTGCGCCAAATTCTCTCGATATTGCCGCTCGGTGAGTTGCAGTCTTTGTTCCTGATTATGATAAAGCCAGCGATAGCTCACTTGCACCGGGCGCCTGTGAGGATAGGCGGCGGCTACCAGCGCGTGCAGCATTGTGGCTTCAACGGCTCTGTTTTGGCTCAAATCAGAAACGGGGCCACTGTGGGTGATGAAGTTGATCGCGTTAATCTCATCGCCTGCGCCCTTGTCCAGGCGATCCACAACTGCCTCAATCTGAATCCAGCCTTGCCGCACGCGAATATTCATGGTCAGCAACTCATTGCTGGCGATTACCTGCGTCCATTCATTGCGCAAGCGACGGTGGTAGGCGGCAATCGCTTGCCGCGCAGCGTTTAGCTGTTGCCTGTTTGCCTTCACCACCGCAAGCAGGTTCTCTACGTAGCGCAGCGTTGTCGGTAAATTGAGTCGCTGCGGCCCGCCCTTGGCGTGAAGGCGCTGAATAGTTTTCAGCGCCGCCTCTTCCGACATCGCCTCTTCTTGCGGCGGCAACTGCTGCCAGAAGTGTTGTTGCAGCGTACACATCGTTATGCGATTGACTTCAAGCGGGGTCAATATAAGTGATTGCGACACCATCTTCTCCAGTGACGAACGACGAATGACGAACAACGAACGACGAACGACGAATGACGAATGACGAATGACGAATGACGCGCTTGGATTCGTAGTTCGTCATTCGCCCATTCGCAAATTCGCCCATTCGCCCATTCGCCCATTCGCAAATTCGCAAATTCGCCCATTCGCCCATTCGCCCATTCGCATGATGCCACAGTCTGCACAAAAGTACAAATGTTCTTCTCGCTCTAAGCGCATCAACTTTTGACAGCGTTTTCTCCTACTGGTACACTCTGCCTGTTGTCAATCCAAAATCCAAAATCGTAAATCCAAAATCGTAAATCCAAAATCGTCTTATGCTAGAACAACGAAAAAGCGAGCACATTCGCATCAGCCTGGAAGAAGATGTCAATTTTAAAGGCCTGACAACCGGTCTGGAGCGGTATCAGTTTAGGCACAACGCCTTGCCGGAGTTGAATTTGGCCGAGATAGATACTACTGTCCGGCTATTTGGTAGATTGCTTCAGGTCCCCTTGCTGATCTCTTCGATGACCGGGGGGACAGACCAGGCTGAACTTATCAACCGGCGATTGGCCGAGGCGGTCGGGGCGCGGGGCATTGCCATTGGCGTGGGGTCTCAGCGCGTGGCAATTGAAAACCCGGCTTTGGCCGAGAGTTTTCACATTCGCCCGTATGCCCCTGATGCCCTCATTTTCGCCAATCTGGGCGCGGTGCAGTTAAATTACGGCTACGGTCTTGAACACTGTCAACGGGCGGTGGATATGATTGAAGCTGATGCGCTCATTCTGCATTTCAACCCTCTGCAAGAGGCTGTTCAGCCGGAAGGCGACACCGATTTTTCTGATCTCTACGCCAAAGTAGAGGCGCTGTGTCGCGCCCTGCCCGCGCCGGTGATTGCCAAAGAAGTGGGCTGGGGATTTTCTGAGGAAAATGCGCGTCGATTAGCTCAGTGCGGCGTGGCCGCCATTGATGTGGCCGGATCGGGCGGCACCTCCTGGTCGCAGGTGGAGATGTACCGCGCGCCCACCCAGTCGCGGCGTCGCATTGCCGCCACCTTCATTGATTGGGGCATCCCCACCGCCGAAGCCATTTTGAACGTTAAACGCGGCGCGCCCGCCCTGCCTGTCATCGCCAGCGGCGGTTTGCGAAATGGCCTGGACCTTGCCAAGTGCGTCGGGCTGGGCGCGCATTTAGGCGGAATGGCCGGACCATTTTTGGAAACCGCCGTCCAGTCTACCGAAGCTGCCATCGAAATCATTGACATTATTCACGCAGAGCTAAAAATTGCTATGTTCGCCGCCGGGATTCCTGATGTGGCGGCGTTGAGAGATACGCCAAAGTTAAGAAAAACTGGAGATTAGAGATTGAAAATTCGCAATACCGCAAAAGTCACACAGATAGATTGTGTACGCTAATAATTTTGCATCGAATTTCACGAATTTTCATCCTTTAATTCGCGTAATTCGTGCAATTGGTAGCCCCCCATTAAACCGTGATTACTTGCAACTGGGGCAAATCTGCCACGAATTAGCGCGAATTTCACTAATTTTTCTTCAAATTCGTGTCAATTTGTGTTAATTCGTGGCGAAACTCTTGTCATCACGGTTAACTGCGGCGCCACCGTGCAATTCGATGCCGATTTCTTTTGCTGTTATGTGTGACTTTTGCGGAACTGCGAATTTTCATACCAGAAGTTACGCGGTACGCGGGAAATTAACCACGAATAGCACGAATATACGCTAATACTTCGGCTTCGCTCAGTACAGTTTTTTTGTTTTTATTCGTGTCAATTCGTATTATTCGTGGTTAAAAAATGAGGTAGTGGTGAAAGAGTAAGTGATGGAGTGACAAAGTTAAACTTTGTTGCTCCGAAGCATCACTTACCGTGTAACCACTACCAAAAATGATAACTGCGTAAGTTATGTCACACGATCTCCAACCTCTAATCTCCAGTCATCCATCGTCAAAGGAGACCACTTGTGAGCAAGCCACTTTTTCCCCGAAATGAAATTCCCCTTGAATACACCTGGGACGCCGCCAGCGTTTTTTCCTCTGATGACGCCTGGGAAGCGGCCATCCGTGAAGTGACCGAGTTTTTAGCCGCCTTAGAGTCTTTTCAGAGCCATTTGGGGGACAGTCCCGCTGTTCTGGCCGATTATTTCGACGCAGTAGAGCAGATGTTCAATCAGGTGGGCAAAATCTACGTCTACGCCAGTATGCTCAACACGGTTGACACCGGCGATCAGGAAGCCGCCGCCAAAGCCGACCGAAGCCGAAGCTTGCACGCGCAGGCTGCCGCTGTCGTCGCCTTTGCCGAACCGGAGATTTTGGCTCTGGGCGCTGAAACGCTGGAGCGGTGGACGCAGCAGGAACCCAGACTGGCCGCATTTACCCACTACTTTGCTGAACTGGAACGCCGTCGGGCGCGCGTTCGTTCGGCGGAAGTGGAAGAGATATTGGGGTTGGTGGATGATCCTTTTAGAACCGCATCGCTCACCCACCGCACTTTGACCGATGCTGATATGGTCTTTGACCCCGCCCAACCCGCCGACCAAGACGCCAATCCCGTCGTCGTCGCTCAGGGAACCATCGCCGCCTTGATGACCCACCCGGATCGAGAAGTGAGGCGCACCGCCTGGGAAAACTACGCCGACGCGCATCTGGCTTATAAAAATACTATGGCCAACAACGTCACAGCCGCCGTAAAACAACACGTATTTATGGCCCGCGCCCGGCGATACGATTCTTCACTGGAAGCGGCTGTAGGCCGGAACAACATCCCCATTGAAGTCTTTCACAACCTGATCAAGACCTATCGCCGCAATTTACCCATCTGGCATCGCTACTGGCGTATTCGACGGCGGGCAATGGGCGTTGACGCGCTGCGCGAGTACGATGTCAAGGCTCCCCTCGCCAACAATCTGCCCAAAATCCCCTTCGAGCAAGCCGTCGAGTGGATTTGTCAGGGAATGGAACCCCTGGGTGAAGACTACGTGAACACAATGCGCCGCGGTCTGCTGGAACAGCGTTGGGTTGACATCTACCCCAATCAAGGCAAACGATCCGGCGCTTTCTCTTCTGGCGTGCAAGGAACGCATCCTTTCATCTTGATGAGCTACAACGACGATATTTTTAGCCTCAGCACGCTGGCTCACGAACTGGGTCACTCGATGCACTCTTACCACACCTGGCAGACCCAACCTTTCATCTACGCGCGCTATTCGCTTTTTGTGGCCGAGGTAGCCTCTAATTTTAATCAGGCATTGGTGCGGGCGCGCTTGCTCAAAAGCAATCCCGACCCCGATTTTCAAATTGCCGTCATCGAAGAGGCAATGTCTAATTTCCATCGCTACTTCTTCATTATGCCCACGCTGGCCCGCCTGGAAGATGAAATTCATCGCCGCGTGGAAGCGGGCGGCGCTCTCTCCGCCGATACCCTCATCGGCCTGACCGCAGACCTCTTCAGCGAAGGCTACGGCGACGAAGTGAAAGTAGACCGCGAACGCACCGGCATCACCTGGGCCGAATTTCCTATTCATATGTACGCAGATTTTTACGTTTACCAGTACGCCACCGGCATCTCCGGCGCGCACGCTCTGGCGCAGAAAGTACTCTCTGGCGAAGCGGGCGCTGTGGACAATTACCTGGCCTTTCTCAAGGCAGGCAGTTCCCTCTACCCCCTTGACGCCCTGAAACTGGCCGGCGTTGATTTGACCACCCCCGACCCGGTTGAGCAAACCTTCAAAGTTATGGCCGATCTGGTTGATCGTCTGGAGCAACTTCTATGAACTTCAAACAAGCTTTAAGTCATTTCCTCCCTCAAATCACCGCCGAAATGCGTCGCCAGATGGCGCCGCCCGATGGCAAACTGGACCCCTTCTACGGAATGTTGCACTATCATCTGGGTTGGGTAAACGAAACGCTGGAGCCGGTGGAAACGCCTGCCGGAAAGCAACTGCGCCCTATTTTTACCTTGCTGGCTTGTCGAGCCGCTGGCGGAGAGCCGGAAAAAGCGCTGCCCGCCGCCGCCGCCGTTGAATTGGTGCATAACTTCTCTCTTATCCACGACGACATCGAGGACGATAGCAACACTCGGCGCGGCAGGGCCACCGTGTGGGCAATATGGGGCGAAGCGCAGGCCATTAACGCCGGCGACGCGCTTTTTGTGCTGGCGCGAAACGCTCTGCTGGAATTGCGTTCGCAAAATGTACCGCTGACCACTATTTTAGAGGCCGTCAAACATCTGGATCAGACCACGCTCACGCTGTGCCGCGGGCAGTATTTGGATATGAGCTTTGAGCAAACCTTATCGGTTGACCTGGACGCTTATCTGGAGATGATTGAATCCAAAACCGCCGCCTTATTGGCTTGCTCCAGCTATCTGGGCGGCCTGATTGCCACCGATGACCCGGCGCAGGCCGAAGTATTCCGCCAATTGGGGCTGGCTTCCGGTCTGGCCTTCCAGATTCAGGATGATTTATTGGGCATCTGGGGCGATGAATCTGTCACCGGCAAACCGGCCGGCGATGACCTGCGCAATCGCAAGAAAACCCTGCCGGTTGTCTTTGCCCTCAACCATACCGGGCATCCCCAATCCGCCCGCTTCAGAGAAATCTACAGTCAGGATGCGCTGACTGAAAGCGATGTAAGCGAAGCGATTGCCATTTTAGAAGCCATTGGCGCCAAAGCCTACGCAGAAGAAAAGGCCACATTCTATGTGGAACAGGCTCAAAGCGCCCTGCAAGCCATTGACGCTTCGCCTGAGCGTAAATTGGCCCTGCAAGAAATGGTTCAGTTCTTTATTGAGCGCGTGTATTAGGGTGATGGATGCTTACGTTGCAACTTTGTGGACTGAATTTGCGTATAGTGTGCGAATCAAATTCCGGACAAGTCACTGACTTGTTCTACAAACTTATTGGGAGCTATAGTTAAAAAATGGATAAACGGAGCAACGATGCGGACGTACTGGAAGATGATGTCTACAACACCGAGGAAATGATACCATCTTCTCCAATTGAAATTGAGCAGGGTGAAATGGGCGTATTGACCACACCTTTGTCGCTGCGAGGAATGCCGGTTTGGTTAGTGTATCTGGCGGCGGCGCTGGGTTTTGTGTATATGCTCAACCCCACTGCCGGGTTTGTTGAATTTATCCCTGACAACTTTCCCCTCGTCGGCAACCTGGATGAAGGAGCGGCAATGCTCTTGCTCTGGTACGGCCTGGTTGAGTTTTTTGAAGGCCGGAAACGTGGGACAATTGAATCTGAAGAGGAAGAGTAAGCGGCGCGCAATCAGGGCTGTTCAGTTCTGCGGTTATGTCATTGCGAGGCGCATTTTGCCGAAGCAATCTCCACATTGCAGGCCGGAGATTGCTTCGTTCCTCGCAATGACACGCGCAGAATCTTTAGAACTGAACAGCCCTGAAGAGCGCAATGCAGCGTGGCGCTCCGGGTCTCTAAATTTTCTGCCGAAGATCGTCAAGGCGACGAATGAGGGTGGCGGCGCCGGCGGTTAAGGCCAGCACTTCACCGACGCTGATGGGGTTGGGGTCTTCGTCTTCTTCTAACTCTGTGGGTGCCTGCATAAGCAACCAGGCAACACCCGCGCCTAATAGCGCCCCAATTGCGCCGCCAATAACCAGTTTAATGTTGTGGTCTTTATTTAGTTCCATATTTGCGCCTCGTAATACTAAAGGATGAAGGATGAAGGCGGAAGGATGAAATGTTGTTTTTTTGTAACTACTCAGGCTCAGGTGCGACGCACTTAATAAATTGTTTTTTAGTGCAAATAACTACCCAATATCGTCAAAATTTGCACTTGCAGGGCGCTTCGTGAAGTGCGTTGCACCTATTTTCTCTATGGCTGAGTAGTTACCTGCATTATTTGTAATTTGCCCCGCAATCTCCTCGAAATCTGCCTTTGAGCGCACAAAATTCAGCCGGTCGGCGTCAATGGTCAGGACGGGACAGAGGGTGAAAGAGTCAATCCAGTTGTTGTAAAAGCCGTTCAATTGGGTCAGATAATCGGGCGAAATATCGCGCTCAAAATCGCGGCCTCGTTTGGCAATGCGCCGCATCAGGGTGGGAACGCCGGCTTTCAGGTAGATCATCAGGTTGGGCGGGGGCAGCAGTTCAACCATCACTTCGTATAGTTCGCGGTAAGAAGCGTAATCGCGGGCGCGCATATTTCCCTGCCGGTAGAGATTTTGGGCAAATATTTCGGCGTCTTCATAAACCGTGCGATCTTGAACTACGTGGTTGGGGTGACGGATCAAATCTTTGTGATGCCGCAACCGGCGGGAGAGAAAGTAGATTTGAGAGTGAAAACTCCAGCGCTGCATATCCTGATAGAAGTCTGAGAGGTAGGGATTGTCATCCACCGCTTCGTAGAAAGGCGTCCAGTTGAAATGTTCTGCCAGTTTGGCCGTTAGGGCGCTTTTTCCTACGCCCACGTTACCGGCAATAGCAATAAATAATTTGTTCATTGCGTCCACTTTTTCTCCCACTCTCTATCCACGTTCAGGTTCATCTTTTCCAGATAGGCTGCTTCCAGATCAATGCCGGTGTAATTGGCTAATTTGATGAGATAGGCCATACAATCGGCCAGTTCCGTCTGCAATTTCTTTTTGTGTTGCGCCAGAGCTTGCTGCGTTGCCTGCCGCGCCGGTAGGTCTGTTTGCAGATTGTGCTGCGTTTTCCACACTTTGGCAATTTCCGCGCCCAATTCGCCTAATTCTTCGGTAAGGAGAATGTAGTTAAAATAGAGGTCGGTGTCAAAGTTCCTGGCGTTGTCCAGCGCTTGATGGAATTGCTGAAAATAAGGCAGCCGACGCGCGCCGTCATCATCCAGAATTGAAGCCAGCGCTTCGGAGGGCTGTTGAAAGCGGGGCAGTTGCGGCTGCGTTGCGCCATCGGAAAGCGCGCTTTTTATCTGACCGACGATGTTTTGACGCGCTTGAAGGTCTTGCACAAAGTTCATATTATCGGTGGAGATGGTCAGCGTGGGGGCTTGGGTGTAGTCAGCGAAAAGATTATCATAAGCTTGTTGCAGCGCGGCGATGTAACTGCGTTCCATATTGCGCTCGTAGGGGCGGTCTCTAATGGCAATGCGCTCCATTAGCGTGTCCAGATTGGCGCGCAGGTAAACCACCAGCCGGGGGGCGGGGATGCGCTCTGACAAGGCGGCGTAAACGCTTTGATACACGCGCAGTTCGTCGTTGACCAGATTGAGATTGGCAAAGAGATGGTCTTTGGCAAAGAGATAGTCGGATACCAGCGTATTTCGCTTGATGGTCTGCGGAATGACCTGATGCTGTTGCCGGTAGCGACTGAGCAGGAAGAAGATTTGTGTTTGAAAGGCGTAACGTTCCCGGTCGGCGTAGAAATCGCTCAAGAAGGGGTTTTCTTCAAAGACTTCCATCAGCAACTCTGCCGACAGCGCTTTTTGCAAGTAGCGCGCCAGCGTGGTTTTTCCAACGCCAATAACGCCCTCGATGGCAATGTAAGGGTATGGGGTCATCAATGCTCCTTTGGATTGTAGCGGTTCAGCGGTCAGCTTTTAGCCAAAAGCCAAAAGCCAAAAGCTGACCGCTGATAGCTGACAACTGACAGCTATTTGTCACCATTTTAACGCAAAACCCTGATATACTCAACTTGCAACCTTTTGCGCTATAATGCGTATCAGAAAGTGCAGGGAGAGGAAATGATCGAAGCATCGCAGAATGCTCAGAAGCAAGAATCTAAATATCCGCTAAACCCTGAAGAAGCTGTCTGGGTATCTCAGGCGCAGCGGGGCGACCGTGTGGCATTTACCAGAATTGTAGAGGCGTACCAACGCCCTGTCTACAATGTGTGTTACCGAATGTTAGGCAACGCCGTCGAGGCTGAAGACGCCGCGCAAGAAGTTTTTGTGCGGGCTTTCTTCAAACTTGAGACTTACGATCCTGAACGCAAGTTTTCATCGTGGCTTTTTTCTATCGCTTCACATTACGCCATCGATCTCTTGCGCAAGCGGCGCATCCAGGTGATTTCCTGGGATGACCTGCCTCCCTGGCGCTGGCTGCCCAGCGACGACTCGCCGCAGCCGGAGGAAGCAATGCTGGAAGCTGAAGCCGCGCAAGAAGTCCACGCGCTGCTGGACGCGTTGCCTGGCGATTATCGCGCGGCGGTAGTGTTGAAGTATTGGCACAATATGCCTTATGAAGAAATTGCGCAAACCTTGAACACCACCGTGAGCGCCATAAAAAGCAAGCTTTTCAGAGCCAGAAAAATGCTTGCCAAAGCCGCGCAAAAAGAGCAGGAAGCAACAAGGGTGTCCGGGCGTATTGCATTGGCGAGCGCAAAGTGAAAAGTGAAGAGTGAAAAATGGATAAATACACCGAGAAAATTGCGTTGTATATGGAAGATATGCTGGCAGGCAAAGAGCGCATCGAGCTGGAAGCGCATCTGGCTGTTTGCCCGGTCTGTCAGGCCGAACACGCTGCCTTGAAGCAAATTGACCAGTTACTGGTGAACACGCCAATGGCCGCGCCTGGTCCGGATTTTGTGGCGCAGGTGGAAATGCGCCTGGAACGCCGCGTCAATCGGCGTAAAACAATGGCGGGAATGGCGATTATTGGCGTGGTTTTGCTGTTGGGCGCAAGCTTTCTGGCCTGGTCGGCGGCTAGTTCCGGGATGACCACGCTGGCCTGGTTGAGCAACGCTAACTGGCTGAGCGCTTCTATTGACGGATTGACGGCCCTGCTGGTGGCAGGGGGCGTATTTTTCAAGATGACAACGCTTGTGGTCAGCGCAATGCTGCAAGTGGTCAGACACCCCGCCTTTTGGGGCTACATTGCGCTGGCGGTTGGCGTAATTTCCTTATGGACGCAACTGCTGCGACGCGCCACTTTTGCGCAACAAACAATTTGATTTCAGATTCACGATTTTGGATTTACGATTGAACTGTGCTTGAAATCCAATCGTAAATCCAAAATCAAAAATCGTAAATCCAAAGAGGTTACTATGAAGAAATTATTATTTGTTACCAGCCTGATTGTACTGCTTCTAATGATGGCCCTGCCGGTAATGGCGCAGGAACCGGGAGGAAGTTCTGAGGGGGGGCGCGTTGTTTTTGGGTCGAACTTTACCCTGGAAGAGGGGGATGTGATCAAGGGCGACGTGGTAGTCTTTGGCGGAAACTTCGAGATGGAAGCGGGGAGTAAGGTCAAGGGCGATGTAGTGGTCTTTGGCGGAAACGTAAACATTGCCGGCGAAGTGAAGGGAGATGTCGCCGGAATTGGCGGCAACATTTACATTGATGAGGCGGGCGCAGTTAAGGGAGACGTGGTTGGCTTGGGGGGCCAGATTGAAATTGCCGAAGGCGCCGACGTTTCCGGCGCAGTAGGAGAAGGCCCCGAATTCTCCTTTGGAGAAGAAGGCTTTTCATTCGAAATTCCACCCATCCCAACCATCGCCGCGCCGCATCTCGCGCCCGATGCGCCCGAACCGCCACAGACACCTGAATTACCCAGACCTCACAGACCGCCTGTTGGCCCAAAAGTCGAGGGGATATCTCATACAGGCTCATCGTTCTTCTCCTGGTTGGCGCGCTTCATTGGCGACGGTATTGTCGGCATTTTTTGGGCGATTATTTTGGGCGGCTTGAGTGTGCTGCTGGTTCTATTCTTCCCGGCGCATATTCGCGCCATTGAAGACACCCTGAGCAAAGCCGCCCCAATGAGCTTTGCGCTGGGTGTTGTCACCCTGGCAGCTACAGCGGCTCTTGTGGCGTTATTGGCGCTGCTCTTCTGGCTGCTCATTCCCGTGTGCGGCATTTTTGTGGTGGGATTGCTTTGGATGCTGGCGATGTTTGCCGGCTGGACGGTTGTTGGCAAGCTGCTGGGAAATAAAATTTTCAGCGCTTTTGGTAATTCAAACGCCAGTTATATTTCAACGACCTTGCTGGGCGTTACCGTATTGACTCTGATCTCTACCATGCCCTTTCTGGATCAACTGCCGGGTCTGGGCTGGATGTTTGGCTTTGCAGGGGGGATAGTTGGCTTTTTGGCTAGTTCAGCCGGCTTGGGGGCTGTGGTACTGTCTCGCTTTGGCGCGCGACGATACCAGACCGGCGCCTCCGACGCGCTTTTATCCGCCAAAACCGCGCCGCCCGAGATGAATGACGAGCGACGAACGACGAACGACGAATGACCGCGAAGCGTGACGAATGACAAAGCCCTTCAAGCTGAAATTTAGCCTGGAGGGCTTTTTTTGTAGCGCAGCGGCTGAAGATGGAGAGGAACACCTGCAATT
>DUEH01000250.1 GCA_011192195.1 Chloroflexota bacterium
GGCGTGGGAAAAACCACATTAGCCGCCTTGCTGGCTCATATCTACGCCGAAGACGGACAACCCGTCATCGCCATTGACGCCGACCCCGCCGCCAGTTTGGCCTACGCGCTGGGTATGCCGGACGATCTGGCCGCGCAAGTTGCCCCCATTGCCGAAATGGAAGACCTTATCTACGAACGCACCGGCGCCAAACCGGGAACCAGCGGCGGCTTCTTCAAGATCAACCCCCGCGTAGACGATATCCCTGACCGCTTCAGCGTCCTTCACCGCGACATTCGGCTGCTGCGCCTGGGAACCATCAGTTCCGGCGGCAGTGGCTGCATCTGCCCGGAAAGCGCAGTTCTCAAAATGCTGGTGACGCACGTCATCCTCTACCTCAACGAAGTGATGATCCTGGATATGGAAGCCGGCGTGGAACACCTGGGGCGGGCCACAGCCAGAGCGGTTGACGCCTTCCTTATTGTGGTTGAGCCGGGCCGTCGAAGCCTGAGTACGGCCCAAAACATCCAAAAACTGGCCGCCGACATCGGCGTGAGTCACTGCTACGTAGTGGGCAACAAAGTCCGCAACGACGCCGACCGCGACTTCATTCGCCACAACCTGCCTGACAACCTGCCGGTTATCGGCTTTCTGTCGGCCAATCCTCGCGCCGTAGAAGCCGATATGCGCGGTGAAGCCATTTTCGACGCTGTGCCGGAGATGGTGAATGAAGCGCGTCAAATTGCGGCTGCGTTTGATAAAGAGATAGCTGTTTAGCTTAACTCAACCCATTTCCAATCCTCTAATTGCCGATAGTGGGAGTGAAAAAGTAACTTTTTCACTCCCTTTTCTTTTGTCGCTTTCCTGCCCTGTTTTTGTCAGCTAAAACAACTCATGCTACACTTCTTTACTTTGAGGATGTGCGTCATTACTACGGTAAAGGACAGACCTTAAGATGAAATCACCCGGACAAATCATCATACTTGGCGCCATTTTTGCCTTGTTAAGCGCCCTCCCCGGCTTGAGCGCCATTGCTGCGCCGCCACAACAAGGCGAGTTGGCTCAAATTACCTATCCCGCCGACAACGAAGTGGTGCGCGGCATCATCTCCGTTACCGGCAGCGCCGTACACCCTCAATTTGCGCGCTTTCAATTGGCCTACGCCGCGGAGCCCGTCACCCAAAACGACCAGTGGATAACTATTGGCGCCGAGCGCGTAAGCCAGGTGGTCAATGCCGAACTGGCTATTTGGGACACCGCCACCGTGTCCGATGGCAGCTACAGCCTGCGCTTGCGCGTCATTCGGCTGGACGGCAACTACGACGAAACCGAAGTGCATCACATTGTTGTTGCCAACGCCCAGCCTACCGAAACGGCCACGCCGGAATTATTAGTCACCAGAGCGCCTACCCAAACACCCACGCCCCTGCCGCCCACCCCTACCATCGTCATCGAAGTGCCATTCAACGAAACCCCCACGCCCAGACCGCTAACCATCACTCAGGCGCTGCCCACCCCGCGCCCCGACAACGCCCCAATCCTGCCCATTCCCAAAATCAAAATGGACGCCACGCCCCTAAAAAGCGCCTGTCTGATGGGCGCCGGCGGCATACTGGCCCTCTTCCTGCTCTTCGGCTTCCTGTCTGCCATTCGCCTGATGGTGCTGGGCTTTGCCAAACGAACAAGACGCAAACGCAAGTGATTTACAATTTTTGATTTTGGATTTACGATTGACGCGATGAGAAATGTCATTGCGAGCCGCAAGCGAAGCAATCCCCAGCCTGTAACCGGAGATTGCTTCGCCTGCGGTTCGCAATGACGCAACCCTGTCACATTTTACATTTTGCACTTTGCACTTTGCATTTTTAATTACCATGCCTGTAAGTTTCCCGCTTTTTGGCCGATCCGCCTCCGCCGGTCCCATTGAATGGCTGCTGGCAGGACTGGGGAATCCCGGTCAAAAGTACAGCAAAACCCGGCACAACGTCGGGTTTCATATTCTGGATAAACTGGCCCAATCCGAAGGGCTGACCTTTGACGAGCGCCGAGGCAAAGCCATCATTGCGCGCGGCAACATTGAAGGCGTATCGGTGGCGCTGGTCAAGCCGCAGACCTGGATGAACCTCAGCGGTCAGGCCATTGCGCCCATAGCGCGCTTCTACAAAATTCCACCGGAGCGCATCCTGATCATCTATGACGACCTGGATTTACCGCTGGCCCAGCTTCGTATCCGACAAAAAGGAGGCGCAGGCGGTCACAAAGGGATGACCAGTATCACTCAACAACTGGGCAGCAAAGACTTCCCCCGCATACGCATTGGCATCGACCGCCCACCGGGGCAGATGCCCGTTGAAGCCTACGTCCTGCAAAAATTCACCCCCAGCCAATGGGCGAAAATAGAAGTCACCTACCAAAAGACACTAGACGCTATCCGTGACCTGGTGACGCACAGCGTAGAATACGCCATGAACAACTACAACAAACAATGAATAATGAACAATGAATAATGAACAATTGTTCATTGTTCGCTATTCATTGTTCGCTATTCATTGTTCACTATTCACTGCCTTTTATGATAAATCTTTCTCCCCTGCTTCGCCTCTTCAAACAAATAGAGCCGCTCAAAAACCTCAGCGACTCGCTGGCAATGGGGCAGGCCGTAACGCGCCCGCTGGAAACGCCCGTAGCGGCGCGTCCGGCGTTGCTCTCCGCCATTCACCAATCCCTGCAAGCGCCGGTACTCTTCATCACCGCCCGCGCCGACCGCGCCCGCACCTTCAGCGATCAACTGCGTTTTTGGGCCGCCGACCCCCAGCGCGTCCTGCGCCTGCCTGACCCCGGCGTACTCCCCTACGAGCGCATTCCCTGGAGCGAAGACATCATTGCCCGGCGGCTGGGCGCGCTAACCCACCTGAGCATCAACAATACGCCGGAAAGCGCCCCGCTAATTGTTAGCGCCGCCCGCGCGCTGATGCAAAAAACCATGCCTCCCGTCTGGCTGCAAGAATCATTGCAAACCTATCGCGTAGGACAGCAAATCAGTATGACCCAAACGCTGGCAATCTGGGTAAGTCTGGGCTATCGCCACCGTGGCGTAGTGGAAGAGCCGGGCGAGTTCAGCCATCGCGGCGGCATTATGGACATCTTCCCACCCGGTTCTCCGCATCCCATTCGCATTGACCTTTTTGGCGACGAAATCGACTCCCTGCGCGCCTTTGATCCCATCACCCAGCGTTCCGAAACCCGCCTCAAAACCCTTACCATCGGCCCGGCCACCGAAGCGCTGCCCGCCCATTCGCCGCGCGCCGCCAGGCGCCTGCGCAGCCTGGACGCCAGCGCCCTGCAACCAATGGCCGACCATGACCTGCGCGAAACCCTGCTCGCGCTGGACAATGGCAGCGCCTTTCGGGGCATAGAAAACTACCTGCCTTTGATGAGCGATAATCTGGCCTGCATTCTGGACTACCTGCCCGCCAACGGCCTCATCGTGCTGGAAAACCCCGCCGAACTGGAAAACATCATCCACGACCTGAACGAACAAGCCAACACCCTGAAAGACGATCTGGTCAAACAACACACCCTGCCCCCCGATTGGCCGCAGCCGCATTTTGATTGGGATTTTCTGGCTAAAGAATTACGCCAACGCGCGCCCCTCATTCTGGGCTTTGACGATTGGCAGCAAAACACAGACGAAAGACGAAAAGCCTGTCCTGAGCTTGCCGAAGGGACGAAAGACGAAAGTGAACAAGAGAAAAATTCGTCCTTCGTCCTTCGTCCTTCGTCTTCGGGTGACGGAAGCGCGTCTACCGAAGCAGACCCTCAACCCGTCTACAGCCTGCAAAGCGTCTTTGCCGCGCCAAAAGTCTTTGGCGGACGGGTCAAAGAAGCCGTCAGCAGCATCCGCCAGCGCAAAGAAGCCGGCGAGCGCGTGGTCATCGCCAGCCGTCAGGCCGTCCGCCTAAGCGATTTACTGGCCGCCCAAAACGTCACCGCCGCGCCGGTACAATCGCTGAATACCCCGCCGCCCGGCAGCAGCGTCACCCTTTTCAAAGGCCCGCTGCTGGAAGGCTGGCTGCTGCGCCCCCGTGAAGGCGCGTCGCCGCTGCTTACCCTGCTCACCGACGCCGAACTCTTTGGAATGCGCAAGGCGCTCCCCCGCCGACGCCCGCGCAAGCCGCGCGGCATCACCCCGGAAACCTTCTTTTCTGATGTAAATCCCGGTGACTACGTAGTACATATTGAACACGGAATTGGCGTTTTCAAAGGATTGGTCAAGCTTGAAATAGACGGCGTAGCGCGCGAATATCTGGAAGTTCACTACAAAAAGGGCGACAAACTCTACGTCCCCATTCATCAGGCCGACCGTCTCTCAAAATACGTTGGCCCGGACAGCGCCGACCCCACCCTTAACCGCCTGGGAACCCTTGACTGGACGCGCATCAAAAAACGCGCCAAAAAAGCCATTGCCGATATTGCCGACGAACTGCTGCGCATTTACGCCGCCCGCGAAGTAGTTCCGGGTCGCGCCTTTATCCCGGACACAGAATGGCAGCGCGAAATGGAAGCCTCTTTTGCCTACGTAGAAACAGAAGACCAGCTTCACGCCCTGGAAGACGTGAAAAAAGATATGGAGCAGCCCAAGCCAATGGATCGCCTGATCTGCGGCGATGTGGGCTACGGCAAAACCGAAGTCGCCCTGCGCGCCGCCTTCAAAGCCGTGATGAGCGGCGCGCAGGCGGCTATTCTGGTTCCCACCACCGTACTGGCGCAGCAGCACTTCAACACCTTCCGCCAGCGACTGGCCTCCTTCCCCGTCACCGTTGAAATGCTCTCTCGCTTCCGCACCAAAAAGGAAAGCAATCAGGTTTTAAGCGGATTAGCCGCCGGCGGCGTAGACATTGTTATTGGAACCCACAGATTGCTGCAAAAAGATGTGGCTTTCAAAGACCTGGGACTGTTGATCATCGATGAAGAACAGCGCTTTGGCGTAGGCCACAAAGAACGCCTGAAACAACTACGCGCCAACGTTGACACCCTCACCCTCACCGCCACACCCATCCCCCGCACCCTGCACATGGCTCTGGCAAATGTACGCGCTATGAGCGTCATCGAAACGCCGCCGGAAGAGCGACTGCCCATCAAAACCACTATCACCAAAGACGATGACACCCTCATTCGCACCGTCATCCAGCGCGAAATGGATCGCGGCGGACAAGTGTATTTTGTGCATAATCGGGTGATGGGCATCGAGCAAATGGCGCAGCGCGTCCGCAAACTGGTTCCCGAAGCGCGAGTAACCGTAGGACACGGGCAAATGTCGGAGCGCAAACTGGAAAAGGTAATGCTGCAATTTTCCGCCGGAGACTTTGACGTGCTGGTCAGCACCACCATCATCGAATCCGGCCTGGACATACCCAACGTCAACACCATCATCATCAATCGCGCCGACCGCTTTGGGCTGGCCCAACTCTACCAGTTGCGCGGGCGCGTGGGGCGGGCGGCAATACAATCTTACGCCTACCTGCTGGTCCCCAAACATCACCAACTATCTGACGTTGCCCAACAACGCCTTGACGCCATCCGCGAAGCCGCCGAACTGGGCGCCGGTTTCAAAATTGCTATGCGAGACCTGGAAATTCGCGGCGCCGGCGATATATTGGGCGCCAAACAGCACGGACACATTGCGGCGGTGGGCTTTGACCTGTACGTGCGCCTGCTCACCCAGGCCGTGCAGCAGCTCAAGAGCCAGGACGGTCAGGAGCAAATGGACGAACTGGCCGCCGCCTACCTAAGCCCGCTGGAAGAAGACATTCAAATCAACCTGCCCCTGCCCGTCTACCTGCCGGAAAATTACGTCACCGAAGAACACCTGCGCCTGAAATTGTACCGCAGAATGGGCAATTTAAGCAGTCTGGAAGAAGTAGACACCATGGGCCAGGAGTTGGAAGACCGCTTTGGCTCACTGCCGGAAACAGTAGCCAACTTACTGTACCAGTTAAAACTCAAAGTCCTGAGCCGCGCAGCGGGCGTGAAATACCTCAACGTAGAAGGCGAGCAAATCGTCATTCGCGCCGACACGCTGGAGGAGATTGACCGCGACGTGCTGCAACGTCGTCTGGAGATTGGCGCAAAGGTAGGGCGCCGGCAAATTTGGCTGCCCCTCTACAAAGACCCGGCAATATGGCAAAACGAACTGCAAACAACGCTTCAGTTTCTGGGGCAAATGATTCACGACCCCGGTGGGTAGGTCATATTGTTTTTTTTTACAAAATCAGTTAAAATAGACCATCGGCTGTTGACCATAAAAAACATACACAGAAAGGCAGAGACGCTATGAGACTACAAGGAAAACTTCACGCAGAAGCCCCCATCTACCGGGGGAACGCAAAAAAAACGCTCTTCACCAGAGACGGTGATGGCACGCACCGGCTGGTTTCGCTGACCGGGGAAATATCCGGCACGGCGCAATCTTTGATGGACGCCTTTATTGGGCAGGACCGCAAAGGACGCAATAGCGGGCTGCTCAACCAACTGTGGTATCGGCTTTACGGCGTAGGAATGCCCAAAGGCTTGATCAGCAAGGTATCGTGCCAGTTACGCAAAGAATCTTACGCGCGCAGCAACTTCTTTGATCTGCGAATGGGCATCAAACTGGACGAAGATCGCTGGGCGGCGGAAGCCAACGCCAACTACAAAATGGAAACCGTCTTCCGCAACTCTGCCTTTGATCTGATTCTCAGCGTTGACGACACCAAGCTCAAACAGGGCGAAAGTCAGGCCCGGCTCTACTACCTGCTGCAAGAACTCATTGAAGGCCGCTTCTGGTTTGGCGCCGGAAAAAGCAAAGGGCTGGGCCGCCTGAAGCTGGAAATGAAAATCCCCTTCAGCGCCCCTGAAACGCCCCCGGAGCTGAACGCCAACGCCAACCACCTCACCTTTAACTACACCTTTGACGCTGATAATCCCGTGCTGGTAGGCTGGAACTGGGGCAAAGTTGACCCCGACACCCCCTCTTTTGCCGCCGTCGAGGGGCATCTGCTGGTTGGCGCAATGCGCAACATCCCCGACCCCATCCGCGAGCGCCTGGAAATGACGCTGGGCGGCCCCATCCTCAACCCGGACGACTGGAAACGAAAACTCTCCCAATACCTGCCCCGCGTTATTGCCATTCAATTACAAGAACGCGCCGACACCGAAGTGGAAATTTTGTACCTCACTTCCGGCGCGCTGGCAAAACTGGGCAAGGGCAGACACGGCCTGTCCAAAAAAGTGATGACCGCGCTAACGCCCTTGGCCGGTCGCCCCTTTGACAGCGAAGACGAAGCGACGGAAGCCGTTACAGAAGCGCTGGGCGATAAAGCCAATATGACCAAGCGCGTCCTGAAAGCAATGACCAGAGAACGCCAAACCGAACAATCGCTGGACGAAGCCTACTGGCAAGACATAGCCGACGGTCTGGGTCTGGACTCCGACATTGCCGACGAACTGGAACTTTATCTGGACAACGAAACCGAATTGACCCGCGTCTTGTCTACCGCCTGTCAAGCTATTTTCCCGCGCCTGTACCAACAAGTTGACCAGCAGGTGAAACTGCTGCAAAGCGATAGCTGGGTAGACGCCGAATTAGCCAATCGGGAAGAACACCTGCTCATCAAGGTAAAACTGAGAGAAGGCAAAATCACCGAACGTCAATGGGACGATCGCAACCAGCCGCCTCAGGGAGTCAGCGCGGCAGCCTGGCGCGAATTTCTTGACGCTCACCGCCGGGTGCGTTTTCGCCATATGCTGGATGAACGCAATCTGGGCAAAAGCATCACCAATGACCGCAACTTCATTGCCTTCCTCAAAAACTATCGCAGCCGAACCCGGCAAGAATTGGGGCAGGAACACCATCTGGACTTTCGCAGCGGCGGGTCATCCAGGCGAGAAGTATCGCGTAAATACGGCAAACCCTACGACACCGTCTTTATGCGTATGCTAAGTTGGTCTCCTTCCGCCGGCAGAGACGGCGCGTGGGAAGTATACGTACCCGGCAGCACCATCAAAGGCGCTTTCAAAAAACGCGCTTCTCAAATATTGCGCACGCTGTGGGGTGAAGACCGCAAAACCCAGGAGATGTTGGAACTGCTCTTTGGCAAACAGGGCCAGCGCGGTATGATCCTCTTTGCCGACGCCCACCTGGTAGACCCCGCCGACCCTGACCGCTCCTGGAGTTCGATGGACGGGGTAAAAATGGACCCCAAAACGGGCGCGCCCGTTGAAGCCGCCAAAAGCGACTTTCTCTACGCCTACGGCAAAGAACTGGTCTTTAAATTCCGAATGGATATTCAAGACATTTCCCCCAGAGAACTGGACACCCTGTTTGTCGTTAGCCACTTGCTGCAAGACTTTGCGCGGGGCGATATTCCCCTGGGCGGCGAAAAAACCAGCGGCTTTGGCTGGGTAGCAGGGCAGCTAAAGCAGGTTAACTGGCTCACCGCCGACCCCGAAGGCGCAGTCAGCGCGGCCCTGTTCAGCGGCGCATCCTTGGCGCAACA
>DUEH01000251.1 GCA_011192195.1 Chloroflexota bacterium
TCGTAAGGCGCGCTGGCGCCAAATTGGCTGGCAATAACCACGTCCCGCAGCACTCCTAAAAACCGGCTGAGGGCAAAGAAGGTCATCACCAAAACGGCGGCTTTGGCAATTGTTTTTGTGTTGGCTGCTCTACTCATAAGTCAATTGATCCGGCCAAGAAGACTCATCCAACACTGCGCGTATTTTTTTAAGCAAGGTCGTTGGGGAAAAAGGTTTTTGCATAAAGGCCAAGCCGGAATCCAGTACGCCGTGACGGGCAATTGTGTCGCCAGGGTAGCCGGAGGTGAAGAGGATTTTAATTTTTGGACAACTCTGCCGCGCCCGGTCGGCCAGGGTTTTTCCGTCCATCCGTGGCATCACCACATCGGTGAGTAAAAGGTCCACTTTGGCGCAATGCGCTTCAAGGCTCTGCAAGGCCTGAAGGCCATCGGCGGCTTCTAAAACAGTGTATCCGTATTGACGTAATATTCCAACAGTCATTTCGCGGATTACGCTGTCATCCTCTACTACCAGGAGTGTTTCTACGCCGGTTGGCGCGGTTTCCGCCATTTCCTTTGGAGAAGACTGCGGCTTAACAAAGTCTTCCGCAGGCAAATAGATGCAAAAGGCGCTTCCCTGCCCTAATACGCTGTCTACCACAATTTGCCCGCCGCTTTGTTTGATAATGCCAAAAACGGTAGCCAGCCCCAGCCCTGTTCCTTTGCCCACCTCTTTAGTCGTAAAGAATGGTTCAAATAAATGAGTTTTCACTTCACTGCTTATTCCCGCGCCGGTATCGCTGACGGTCAGCGTTACGTAGTTGCCGGGAGCAAGGTCAATCATCTGTTTGGCAGTTTGTGCATCTATGACCACGTTGGCAGTCTTGATGAACAATTCTCCTCCGTCGGGCATTGCGTCGCGGGCGTTGATCGCTAAATTCATTAGCACTTGTTCCACTTGAGTCGCATCGGCTTTAACAGGTCGTAAGCCCGGCGCCAAATCGGTAGTCATGGCAATATGTTCGCCAATAATGCGTTGCAGCATTTTGTTCATATCCGCGACAATCATATTAAGACTTAAAACACTCGGATTAAGAACCTGTTTTCGGCTAAAGACCAGCAGTTGGCGTATCAAACTGGCCGCGCGCCGTCCGGCTCCCAAAATATTGTCCAGCATGGTTTGCGCCGGGCTGTCAGAGGGCAAATCGCGCTTGAGCAAATCAGCGTAGCCATTGATGGCGGTTAGCAGGTTGTTGAAGTCGTGGGCAATACCGCTGGTCAAGCGACCAATGGCTTCCATTTTTTGAGCCTGACGGTACTGTTCTTCAAGTTCTAATAGTTTGGTTACATCGCGCTGAACGCCGGCGTAATGGGTAATTTCTCCTGCTTCGTTGCGCACCGGAGTTACGGTAGCATCATAGGTGAACAGGCTGCCGTCTTTTCGGCTATTGGTGAGACGCCCCCGCCAGATGCGCCCGCTCTCAACAGTTTTCAGCAAGTCTTGATAAACGGGATCATACTCGTTGTTTGTTAAAATTTGCGACAAGCTCATATCCTTCATTATCTCGCTGTAACTGTAGCCGTTAATACGTTCAAAAGCAGGATTCACGTAAATGGCTTTGCCATTTTTATCGATGATGAGTACGCCTTCGGCAGATTGTTCAATGGCGGCAGTGCGCAGGGATAGCTCCTGATTGCGGCGCAGCGCCTCTTCTTCGGCGCGTTTTTGGGCGGTAATATCTTCAATCTTGCCATCGTAATACAAAATGTTTCTCTGCTGGTCGCGAACAAGTTGGGCGCTATCGCGCACCCAGATAATCGAGCCATCGCGCCGGTACCATTGCGCCTCAAAATTATAAACAACGCCTTTTTCCGCCAGCAATTTTTGCCATTCCAGGCGAACTTGCGGCTCTACGTAGATTTGAGAGGTGTCCGCAGTTAGTATGGTTTCCCGGTCCGGGTAGCCCATCATTTTGACCATTGCCAGATTCGCATCAAGAACCACTCCCTCCGGGGTACTTCGATACAACCCTACCGGAACGCCATTAAAAAGGCCGCGGTACTTTTGCTCACTTTTTTGCAGGGCGATTTCTGCATGCTCGCGTTCAGCAATTTCGCGCCGCAGTTTTTTGTTTTGCTCTCGTAATTCGGCGGTTTTGGTCTTAACTTGTACTCTGGAAACAACAGTGGTTACAGCAAAGAATAAAATGAGCAAAACGGCAACTGTCAGCGTCCACTTCAGCCAATCAGGAAGTTCAAAGCGAGTACTCTCTGCAAATCCAAGCCATTTATTCAAGGATTGATGATAGATTGAATCCGGGTCTTTGCGCAATTCGGCCAAATTTCTATCCAGCGCCAGCAGCAAATCCTGATTTCTGCCTTCCGGCGCGGCAAAACGGATCTCGAGTGGGTTGAAGATAATGGATGTTTTGGCTACGCCATAGTCATATTCATTTTGAGCGGCAAAGAGTCGATTCACCACACCGGCGTCAACTTTTTGTTCCTCGATCAATTCAAACACAGCCGAGTAGCTTTGAAGCTTCACCAGTTCGCTTTCTATTCTAAATTCATTTAATATTTCTGCCAGCTTTTGCGCGTGGATATCATCTTCCAACACCGCTATTCGTTTGCCCTCCAAATCAAGAATTGATTGAATATCTGAATGGCGGGGGGCGTACACCTGTCCCCAATTTGACAGCGCCGTTTCCCGGTTGAAGTCATATTGCTCATCTCTGGCCTCTGAATAGGCAATAGCCGTCATCAGGTCTATTTCGCCGCGTTCCAGAAGATTAAGACAATCCGCCCAATTGCAGGCGACATACTCAATACGCCAGCCTTCTTTTTTGGCGATGTAGCCAAGAAGGTCGGCGTAAACGCCGCTGACTCTGCCCGCCTCATCGGTGAAGATGAGCGGCTTGTTTTGATAAATGCCTACTTTCACCGGCTCAATAGTGACAGGAGTTTCCAGTGGCGAATCGGCGCGCAGGGCGCGCAAGGGAATAAATAGCAGCAACAGCAGCGCAAGTAATACGAAAATTTTATTTTTGCTCATAGCGTTCTCACTTTACAAAGAGATTGCGGTAGCCAGGAGGCGCGAGGCTGAAGCCATCGCGCTGAGAGAGCGAAGCCCTGGCGGGCTGAATTGCTCAGGAAATCGGTTGTTTTAGGGCGCTTTAGCGTCCTTTGCTCTCTTAATCTGATGCTTTAGCGTCGGGGTTCATCTTCAAATGGGCGTTGGATAATTGGATAATTAGAGATTATTAGCCTGCAATCTCCAATTATCCAATCTCTAATCTCCCGCTGAAGCAGATAATTATTAAACGCTTGTTCCCTAACTTAACAACATTGATTCCGGTAATGATTGCTTTCAAAAAATTGCCCTCAACATAAGCTAATGTTATACTCAAGCAATTCAACAGGCACTGGGGGCCTTGAACGGGATTGGCATAAAGGATAAAAATCTAACCACGAATAGCGCTAATTTACACGAATATAAAAATTAAAAATTAGTGAAAATTCGTGTTATTCGTGCTTAAAAATGTCTTTCCCATTGAACGACCCCAGTGCCATTCAATACACAAACGGATAAATAAAATGACAACAATACTCAATTTTCTAAATCACCGGATGCGCCCCTTATTTGCCGCGCTGCTGGTGTTGCTGGCGCTGCTTTTGTGGTTTTCGCCAGCCGAAAAAACATTGGGGCAAGCAGTAAAACTGGTGTACCTGCACGGCGCGCTGGTACGCAGCGCGGTAGTTCTTTTTCTGGTCAGCCTGCCGGTGAATCTGGCGGCGCTATTTTCGCCATCTTCAATGAGAAAAAACTGGCTCTGCCGGGGCAAAGCGCTGGTCTGGGGAGCAATAGCTGTCTGGTTGGCGCATACGCTGTTCAGTATGGTCACAACTTACGCCACCTGGGGTATTTTCATTGCCTGGTCTGAGCCGCGCACGCGATTCACCTTTACGGCGGCGGGCGTGAGTTTGCTGTTGGTGGTTGCCGCGTATTTGATAGACAGCCCGCGTTTTTCTGCGCTGGTCTTTGTGGCGCTGGCAGGGGTGGTTGTGGGGCTGCTGCCGCAACTGGGGCTGCTGAGACATCCGTTTGATCCTATTGCTACGTCCTCCTCTACCGCCATTCGCGCTTTTTATGCAGCAATTCTGACAGACGCTCTGGCGATGAGCGGGCTACTGGTGGTCTGGATTCGGAATCTGTTATGTAAACAACAGTGATACCATTTTGTCTTTTTTTTGCCGGTAAAAACCCACTAGATGTAGTGGGTTTTTACGTTTGGGTCGCTGTATTTTGTTTTCAGGCATTATAAAGTCAAAAATATCGAGGCTGCCCAGGTTGACCTTCCGGGAAGCTACAGCAGCTTCCCGGAAGGTGGGTAATTAACGATCCAGGCCCTCAACGCTAATGGGGTCTTCTTTGGGCTGACACACGCCGCAGTAGAGCGTATCGGCCACTACCAGGGCCTTGTACTCCCCTTTGCTGTTGTGATACAGGTCAGCAATATAAGGCA
>DUEH01000252.1 GCA_011192195.1 Chloroflexota bacterium
CTCGCCGCCGACAGCCTATGGGGCGACGAAATCTTTAGCGCCATCTTTGCCGCCAAATCCCCCGCCGAGGTGATAGCCTTCACCGCTTCCGACATTCATCCGCCGCTGTACTACTTATTGGTCGGGGTGATGAGCCGCATTCCCCTGTGGCCGCAGGGAACGCCTTCTGCCGCCAGCGATTGGCTGTGGCGTTGGCCTTCGGCGCTGGCGGGCGTGTTGACGGTAGCCGTTACCTGCCGGCTGGGGCAAACGCTGTTTGGCCGGCAAGTGGGCTTGATGGCCGCTTTGCTGCTTGCCGTGGCCCCCGTCGCTATCAAATACGGCCAGGAAGCCCGGATGCACGCGCTGTTTATGTTCCTCTCCGCGCTGTCCACCCTCTTTCTGGCTTTGGCCCTTCGGAGACAGGGAGACACGGAGAAGGTGAGAGGAAAGGTCACCCCCTTTCCCCCTCTCCTTGTCTGGTTAAGAAACCGCTTCGCGTCCTTGTCTTCTACCTTTTGGATCGCTTATACGCTTGTTACCATAGCTAACTTGTATACGATGTACTTTGCCTTCATCATCATCGCTGCGCAGGGAGCGTGGGTACTGGCGGAGAGCTATCAGCGGTCAGCGGTCAGCGGTCAGCAAGATTCGTCATTCGTCACGTTTCGCGGTCATTCGTCATTTGTTACGTGGAGCGCAACTATTCTCATAGCCATCCTCGCCTACCTCCCCTGGTGGCCGACGCTCATCAAGTTGCTGGCCTTTCGCGCCAAAGTGGGCGCGGTTGAAGGCGGCGTAGGGAATCCACTGGCCTTTTTGCCAAAGGTTGTGCTGGCAATTGGGCCTGTTCTGAACCTGTCGAATGGGCTGTTTGGCGGTGTCGCCTGGCTCTTTTTTGCGTTATACTTAATCGGTTTGGGTGTTGCCTGGCGTCGTGACCGTCCTTTTGCTATTTTTGGCGCGGCCTGGCTTGCTATCCCTGCGCTGCTGCCCATCCTGCTGGGCGATTCGCGGGCCTTGCATTTGCGCTACGCCTTTGTACTGCCCGTCTACCTGATTTTTGTATCGCTGGGCCTTGAAGGCATTGCCGCTTTGCTTTACAGACAAATGACCAATGACAAGAGACAAGGGACAAAGACATTATTCACTATTCACTATTCACTATTCACTGTCTTTCTCTTTCTCAGCCTTTTTGGCGTGTGGATTGTCTACAATCAGCCCAAACCAGACTGGCGCGGCGCAGCGAACTTCGTTGCCGAACAAGCCGGCCCGGAAGATGTGATACTCGCCGGTCCCTTGTGGGATGACACGCGCTTTTTCAGCTACTACTATCCCTGTCCTGATCGCGTGATGCCTCCGCCCTCGCTGGCCTTTCGACTGCCCGGTATTGCCGCAGAGATGGCGGCGACCGGCGGCAAGGTATGGCTGGTGAGTCGTCATCAGCCCAAAGCGGATGAAGACTATCTGCGTCGTCAATTTTACGGCGTGTGGGTGATGGAGCCGCTGCAAGGAGAGTACGACCCGGTGCAACTGGTGAACATTGGCGCTGAATTTTGCAAACGGGCGGCGCGACAGGCCGAGGATTGGGCGGCAGCTATGGAAGCCGACGGCGTGCTGAACCCGGACCCGCGCTCGTCAAAGGCTACGGCGTACCTGTGTCAGGGCGACACTTATGCCGTTGTTGGCGATTATGAGCGAGCGCTAAAGCCCTATCAGAAGATGGTCAAAGCCTTTCCGGGCTGGGCAGACGGCTATGCAACGCTTGCCAAAACCTGCCTTGCAGTAGATAATGTACCGTCTGCGGTGGAAGCTTTTCAGCTGGCCGTGCAGTACAATCCCAACTGGCAAGGCGTCTCGGCAGACCACGCCGCGCAGTTAGCAACAGAAGGCCGTCTGGACGACGCGGCTGCTTTATACCGGAAAATTGTTGATTAAGGCGCTTGAATTTTCAGCTTCAATGTGGTATGGTTTTAGCAGGTTGATTGTTTTTTGAAGAGGAGGCGGCAAATGGCGCTTACTGTGAGAGATTTTTCAGACCTATTGAGAATTGTAAATACGCACCCCCGATGGCGGCATAAAATGGTCAGGGCTTTGTTTCCGGAAGTGGATGCTGCAAAAGCTTTTCAGGATCTGGCGGAAGCAAAGCGCATTGGTGAAACAACGCTTGCTCGCCTGGAAAAACATATCGAGCGTATGGACCGACAAATGAAGACTGGTTTTGCAGAGGCAAAGTGGGAGCGAGAGATCGGTTTTAAGGAGGTCAAGGCCGAATACAGAGCCGGTTTTGAAGAGTCGGATCGTAAGCGCGAAGCTGGTTTTGAAGAGGCGGACCGCAAACGTGAAGCTGGTTTTGAAGAGGCGGATCGTAAGCGCGAAGCTGGTTTTGAGGAAATCAAGGCCGAATACAGAGCCGGTTTTGAAGAGGCGGGACGCAAACGTGAAGCTGGTTTTGAAGAGGCGGGACGCAAACGTGAAGCTGGTTTTGAGGAAGTTAAGGCAGAGTACAGAGCCGGTTTTGCGGAAGCTGCATCGGAAAGAGCAAAGTTAAAAGAAGAAATGAGGACGGGTTTCGCAGAGGCGAAAGAGGAGCGCGCAGAACTTCGGAGAGATGTGGCTCAACTAAAAGGGATAACGCACGAGGACTTCTATTTCAAAAAAGCCAATGCGGTGTTTGGACGTTATTTGAAAAACGGCCAAAATGCAACTGACTGGGTTGCCGATCAGCTTTATGAAGCGCAGCGCACCGAGCTTATCAGTAGTAATGAACTCACCCAGGTTCTGGCAAGCGATTTGCTCTGGCGCGGTAAATTACGAACGACCGGCGACGAAGTGGTTTTGGTTTTAGAAGCATCCTGGTTCATAGAAGCGCATGATATTGAACGCGCAACAAAAAGAGCTGATGTTTTGCGCCGCTTGAGTATAAACGCAATTCCCGTAGCGGCTGGACGGGAGTGGATTGAAGCGATGCGTCAATTGGCAAAATCACATTGTGTTGTGATGACTGACAATGGTAAAGTGAATGATGAATCCTGGCAATTAGCTTTAGGGGCGTAGACCTTAGAGCTTTTGCGTATCTGTTTGTTGTATTTAGCTTAAGGAGTCCAGGAAAATTGGACTCCTTCATTTTGCGCAATAACCTTATGAGCCGCAAACAACTCTTCAATATCCTGAAAATTGTAATCAGTGTGGCGCTGATTGGCGGGATTTTATATACCATTGACATCCCTACGCTGGTGAACGTTTTTCGCAACGCCAACGCAGGGTGGTTGACGGCAGCGGCGGCGCTGATGTTTCTGGGCATTGTGGTGCGCGCCTGGCGCTGGCAGATTTTGCTTAACTCCCTGCAAATTTTTGTGAGCATTCGGGAATTAACCCGGATTTATCTCATCGGCTTCTTGTTCAACAACCTGCTCCCCAGCGGACTGGGCGGCGACGCCATTAGGATGATCGAACTAAACCGCCACAGCGACCACGCCGGCAATGCCGTGACCAGTGTGCTGGTAGACCGGCTCATCGGACTGTTTGGCGCCTTGACTTTGGCCCTGATTGCGCTGGCTTTTCGCTGGAACGCCGTGCCTACGGAGATTGCTTATGTCAGCCTGATTATTTTTGGCGGCATTATTTTTGGCGGCGCGGCGTTGATGAGCGAAGCCCTGTACCAGTGGGTGCGAAAAATTGCCTTCATTCGTAAAATCACCGACATAAAATTCGTCAACAGCCTTTTTGTGTCTTTTCAAACCTACAGTTTGGCTTCGTTGGGAAAATCGTATCTGGTATCGCTGCTTTTTAACGCCATCTTGATTGCTATGAACGTCGCCATTGGTACGGGGCTGGGGGCGAATATTGCGCTGGCGCATTATCTGGTCTTCGTGCCGCTGACCTCGCTGGTGTTGGTGTTGCCCATCTCTTTTGCCGGATTAGGCGTGCGAGAAGGCGCCTACGTGTACCTTTTCTCTCAGGTTGGCGTGGCTGAAGAAGTGGCGCTGGGGATGTCGCTGATGATTTATTTCATCGGCAACGTCATTCCCGGATTGCTTGGCGGCGTTATCTATTTCTGGCGCAGCGCGCGCGGCGTGAAAACAATCGCCGACGCAAACAAGTGACAAGTGACTAATGACAAATGACAAATGACAAACTCGATTTAAGCATAATTTTGCCCGTTTATAACGAAGAAGAAAGCATCCCGCTGCTGCTTGAAGAACTGTTTCCTGTGTTGGATGAGATGGGAAAATCTTTTGAAGTCATCTGCGTGGACGATGGCAGCCGCGACGATAGTTTTGTCGAGTTGGAAAAACTGCGTCAGGCCGATGAGCGGGTGCGCGTAGTGCGTTTCAGGCGAAATTTTGGGCAGACTGCCGCTTTTGCCGCCGGATTTGACCGCGCGCGGGGCGATGTGGTTATCACAATGGACGCCGACCTGCAAAACGACCCCGCCGACATCCCCAAGCTGCTAAACAAGATAGACGAAGGCTTTGACGTGGTGAGCGGTTGGCGCGTGGAACGCTGGCAGGAAGGGCTGAAGTCTTTTATCACCCGCAAAATTCCCTCGGCAACGGCCAATTGGCTTATCTCTGCCTCCACCGGCGTTCACCTGCACGATTATGGCTGTTCGCTGAAAGCCTATCGCAACGACGTGGTCAAAGCCATTGACCTGTACGGCGATATGCACCGCTTTATCCCGGCGGTAGCCAGTTGGTATGGCGTAGAAGTGGCCGAAGTGCCGGTTTCGTATCGTTCCCGGCAGTTTGGAACCAGCAAATACGGCGCAGGGCGCATCTTTCGGGTGCTGCTGGATTTGATGACCGTTCGATTTCTGCTCAGTTACGCCACGCGCCCCATTCGCATTTTTGGAGCGTGGGGGCTTATTTCGCTGGGACTTGGCTTCGTCATCGGCATTTATCTCACCTTTGCCAAGTTTATGTACAACGCCGACCTTGCCGACCGCCCGATGCTGCTGCTGGCGGTGCTATTAGTGCTGGTGGGTATCCAGTTGATCAGTATGGGCCTCATCAGCGAATTGATGGTCCGCGTTTACCACGAATCGCAAGGCAAAAAGATTTACACGGTGCGTGAAGAGTTTTAAATCAGACCCGAAGGGTTTTCAGAACAGGCTTTTCGAGAAAGAAATTTTGCAAACATCCATACATTTGATTAAAAATCGATTTGTAAAACCCTTCGGATCTTGAACTGCGTAACTCCCGATTGACAATCAGGAGGTGAAATATGGATACAGTAGTCACAAAACGAGGACAAGCTGTTATTCCGGCGGCTTTGCGTAAAAAGTATAAAATCCAGGCTGGTGACAGCATAGTTTGGATTGACGACGGCGAATTAATAAAGGTAATCTCTGTTCCGGCAGACCCGATAAACGCCTTGCGTGGACGGGGGCAAGGCGAAAACTTGACTGAGAGATTATTAGAGAGCAGGCGAGAGGATCGTGAACTTTCTGTCTAAATCCAAAATTCCTTTCCTTCTCCCTGCTTCCCTTCTAATTCTTCTCGTTTTCGTTTTGCGTCTCTACCGTCTTGATTTCCAAAGCATCTGGTGGGACGAAGGGCACAGCATTCAAATGGCCTCTGCGCCAATAACGCAAATTCCCACCCTGCCCGGCATGGACGTTCATCCGCCGGGCTTTTTTGCGACGCTGCATATCTGGATGGGGCTATTTGGGCGCAGCGAATTTGCTTTGCGTTATCTATCGGTGGCCTTTGGCGTGTTGACAGTGGCCTTGCTCATCCGCTTTGGCCGCGAGACAGGTGGGAAGCGGATGGGCTTGTGGGCTGGCTCATTTGCCGCCTTGTCTCCCTTTTACGTAGCCTACGCCCAGGAAGTGCGAATGTACGCCATGGTCACATTTTTTGCGACGGCCAGCGTCTACTTCTTGTGGCGGTTGCTTTTTGGGACAGGGAAAAGCGCGCAGGCGGGCAGGCGGGCAGGTGGGCAGGTGGGCCGGGGAGCGGGTGAGCAGGGGAGATATGTTGTTGTTGTTCTTCTTCTACTTTACGTTTTTCTTACAACGCTTGCGCTTTATACGCATTATTTCACGCTTTTTTTGCTGGCGTTTGAAAATTTGGTTTGGCTGGTGTGGATTTTCAGCGCTCGGCAGTCAACGGTCAACGGTCAACGGTCAGCAGTTAGCGGTCATTCGTCATTCGTCACTCGTCATTCGTCATTCGTCTTGTGGGCGTTTTCCCAAGCGGGCATCCTGCTCTTCTTCGCGCCGCAACTTTTTCTTGCCGCCCGCCAAATCGGCGACTACGCCAACCCCAACCTTCAGCCGCCCGGCTTGCTCTACTACATCGTCCACAACTGGCAAGCCTGTACACTTGGCCTCACCTTTGATTCCGCAAACGCGCAGCCTTATCTTTGGGCGCTTGTTGCCATTTTGCTGTTGGGCTTGTCCCTTGTCATTCGTCCTTTGTCATTCGCAAATTCGCAAATTCGCAAATTCGCAAATTCGCAAATTCGCCATTCGCTATTTCTCACTGCCTGGCTCATCATCCCCCTGACGCTCTACTTCATCGTCTTGCAGCAGCGCCCTTCTTACGAACCGCGTTATATGATGCTGGCTACGCCAGCGCTTTTTTTGTTGTTCGGCTTGGCTTTTTCTGCTAAAGGATGGATTTCCAATTTGCTGGGAGTGGCAACGGCGATTATTCTGCTGGCAGGCTTAGGCAGCTACTACAGCAACGAAGCCTTTTTCAAAGACGATGCCGAAGGCGTGACGCAATGGCTTGCCGCCGAAACCACGCCCGACGATATTGTGTACGTGGACGTTCCGCATCCCTTCCACTACTACGCAGAACGCATCTCCGCGCCAACGCGCTACCTGTTTGTAGACATCCACACCGCCGCCGATACGCTGAATCAAGAGGCGCTGGGCAAAAATCGCCTGTACTGGATCACCTGGTGGGGCAGCGATACCGACCCGCGCGGCCTTATCTCTTATCTGTTGCGCAAACAGGCCGGCCCGCCGACGGCTGAAAAGCAATTTCGGGGCTATCGCGTTGAGCAGTACACTTTGGCCGGACAGTCTTTTTCTTTACCCGACGATTTACCGTCGGTAGAGATTAACTTTGATAATGTGTTGCTGCTGGACGGCTTGGCTTACAGCAAAATCTTATCGCCGGGAGAAGCGGGCTGGGTAACGCTGCACTTTACCCAACTTAGCCCCACCGACATCAATTACAAAATTTCCTTGCGCCTTCGCGCCCCTGATGGCCGTTTGCTGGCGCAGGTGGACAAGCCTATTCTTAATGACCGGCATTTTCAAACCGCCGCCTGGCCCATCGAAGACCCGGCATTGAATCAGGCCGTCAACGTCTACACCCTTCCGCTGAACGAGCCGGACTACCGTGGCCCGCTCACTCTGGAAGCCGTAGTCTACAACGCCGCTACCGGCGACTCCATCGCCGCATACAATGTTTCTACCACTAATGATGATTTTGTTTCCGCGCAAATTGGGGAAATAACAGTGAAAAGTGAAGAATGAATAATGAACAATTTTTCACTATTCATTCTTCACTTTTCACTAAAACAAAAGACCTGTGCTGCCACGACACAGGTCTTTCAGGAAGGAGGTTTTTGGAGGAACTACAAGTCTTAATCTGACTAAAGTATAATCTCAAAGGATTAGATAAAAGTGAAAGAAAACTTAAAGGAAGATTAAAGATTTAAGTTCTACAGCCTATGCGTATTTTGATCATCAATTACGAATTTCCCCCCATTGGCGCCGGCGGCGGTAAAGCCAGCCAAAAGATCGCCGAAAATCTGGTTGAAATGGGGCATACCGTTCGCGTAGTCACGTCAAAGCCTACTCAGTTCTACAGTCTCTTTGGCAATTTGTCTTTGCTGTTGGGCGCCGGGTTTTGGATCTACCTGACCTACGCCAAACTTGCTCTGGGCAAAGACATCAGCGATCACGGCTTTACTTTGTTAGGGACGCTGCTGCTGCTCATCGGTTTTATTTTGCGTAACACTGCCCTTACCTGGGAACTGATGAGTCCCATTCGCGGTTTGAAGCCGCTGGAGTTTATCAACGGCGTAGAAGTGCGGCGCGTGTCGGTGGCGCGTCGGCGGCAAGATCAGTCTTCCATTTTAGAGATGGGAACCTTTGTGTTGAGCGCAAGTTGGTACCTGCTGCGCAGCGTGAAAGATTTTGACCCGGATGCGCTTCACATCTTCTTTGCCATTCCCGACGGGCCGATTGGCTGGCTGCTCAAGCGAAGCCACAAACGCCCTTATATCATCTCGCTGCGCGGGGCGGACGTGCCCACGGATGAGGTGAAACGCTTTGCTGCCGCCTACAAAGCGCTGCGCCCCATTTTTGCCGTCTTGCTCAAAGATGCCGATGCCGTAGTGTCCGTTTCAAACGGTCTGCGCAGCCACGCCTTGAAAAGCGCGCCGGTTCCCATCGAGGTGGTTCCCAACGCCATTGATTTGAGCGTTTTCAGACCCCCCTTGAATCAGTCTCCGTCTAATACGCTTCGGTTGCTTTACGTAGGGCGGTTGGTAGCCTCAAAAACGCCGGAAGTGTTAATTGAAGCTATTGATTTGCTGCATCAACAAGAAACGTCGTCCTTTGCGCTGGAGTTGGTGGGCGATGGGGCGCAGCGTTCCCTGCTTGAGCAGATGATCATTCAGCGCGGCTTGAGCAAACAAGTTATGTTCTCCGGTTGGGTGGGACATCCGGCGTTGATTGAGCATTATCGTCAAGCCGATATTTTTGTTACTGCCACTACCTGGGAAGGAATGCCCAACACCGTGTTGGAAGCGATGGCTTGCGGTCTGCCCATCGTTGGCACAAGCGCTCCCGGAATGAATCAACTGGTCAGCGATGGCAAAAACGGGTATTTAGTCCCGGTGAAAGACCCTGCCGCCCTGGCCAATCGCCTGCAACGCTTGATCAACAACCCCTACGAGCGCGCCCGGATGGGCAAAGAAAGCCGTAAAATTGCCGAACGTCAATTTTCCTGGGATGTTATTGCCGCGCAGTATGTTGAAGTTTACGAGCGTGTATTACGCAAGATTTAACAGGACACAGATTACACAGATAAACACAGATAAAAATAAAAAGAAAAATCTGTGTTCATCTGTGAAATCTGTGTCCCATAAATTAGGATGGCAATGCAGGTAGACGCTTGAAACATCGTTTCTTGAATCGCTGGACAATTAGTTTATTCTTCATCGCGCTGTTGCCGCGAATTTTTGGCTTGGGCCAATTTTTGATCAGCGATGAACATACCAACATCCACCTGGCCGGGAGCGCGGCGCTGCAAGCCTTTTTGCGCGGCGATTTTCGCGCAACTTACTGGCATTTCTATCCCGGCGTGACAATGAGTTGGCTCGATGCGCTGGGCATTGGCGGCTTGTGGCTGCTGGAACGCTTTACCGGCGCAACAAGTTTATCCCTCTCCGCCTTTGCCGACAGCGATATTTTACATTTGCTGGTTGCTGTGAGGTTGCCTTACGCGCTACTTACCGCGCTCTTTGTTCCTGTCGTGTACGTCTTGCTACGAGAGTTGTTGAAGGACAGCAGTAAGCAGTATGCAGTAAGCAGTAAGGGAGAAGAGAGGAGAGACAAAGGACAAAGGACGAAAGACGAAGCCAATTTGTCGCCCGCAGATCGTAACCCGTCACTCGCAATTCGTCACTCAATTCATCGTTCACCATTTACCATTTACCATTTACCATTCATCCTTCCTCTCGCCGCCGCCCTGCTTATCGCCTTCGATCCCTTCTTCCTGGCTCACTCCCGCGTAGTTCATGGCGATGCGCCGGTAGCGGTGTTTATGGTTTTGTCGGCCTTGGCGCTTTTTTTGCACCTGCGCAACGGCGGCTGGAAAATGTTGGCTTTCTCGGCAATTAACGGCGCGCTGGCGGCATTGACCAAAGCGCCGGGGCAACTCATCGCCATTTTTGTAATCGTGACCGTCGGCGGGTATTGGGCGCTGCAAAGTTTCAATGCAAAACGCCTAAGGCTAAGCAAGCGTCGCGCGCTGGATATTTTAGCGTGGGGGGGCATCGCGCTGGCGACTTTTGTCCTGATGTGGCCTTCTATGTGGGTGGACCCCATCGGCACGCTGGCGCAAATGCTCAATGAAACCTTTGGCAAAGTAGACGCCGGACATCTGGTCTACTTTATGGACCAACCTACCCTTGACCCCGGCCCCTGGTTTTACCCTTACATTACCGCCTTCCGCCTGACCCCTGTAACCGCCATTGGCGCGCTGTTTAGTATTGGCGTATTGGTCTGGCAAATTCAAAGTTCAAAATTCAAAGTTCAAAATTCAAAATTTAAGACCAGAAACAAGAAACCAGAAACAGGAAACCAGAAACTAACCGCCCTGCTCTGGTATTTCGTTCTTTTCCTGCTCGCCTTCGGCCTGCTCAGCCCCAAAAAGCAAGATCGCTATCTGCTGCCTGTTTTTCCGGTTCTCGACATCCTCGCCGCCATCGGCTGGTAC
>DUEH01000253.1 GCA_011192195.1 Chloroflexota bacterium
AAAGAACTACGCGCTCTGGTCAGCGAGCAATTGGGTAAACCGCTGGCCCCCCAAACGGTTGAATTTGTAGACGCCGTGCCGCAAACCCGCAACGCTAAAGTCATGCGTCGCGTCATTAAAGCCGCCTATCTGGGCCAGGACCCCGGCGATTTGAGCGCTCTGGTCAACCCAAAGGCGGTAGAAGCTATTCGGGCGCTGAGGCAGGGATGATAAGGGGTAAACAATGAAAGTCGCAATTGCTTTTTTGCTCGATCACAAAATCCACAATTTTATGAGAAGCTTGGCGGTTGATATTCACCGTCAGTATCCCCTGGGGTTTTCTGCGGCATCTGCGCTGCCGCATATTTCTCTCAAGCAGCCATTCCCCATCGCTGATTTGGCAGAGGTAGAGGCGTATTTTGAGCAACTGGCCGCCAGTATTCCCCCTTTTAAAGTGGAATTGACCCGCCTTGAGTTACAGACTTATGCCGGTCAAAGCCGAGGTATTGCGCCTACTAAAAAGGCAGAATGGGGGATATTGTGGCTGGCCGTCCGGGAAAATCCTGTTTTGCGCAATCTTCACCGTCGCATCAACCGGGAACTGGGCGAGCGTTTTGAGAATACGCGGGCCGCCTTTGATGGCGAGGCTTATCGTTTCCACGCCACCCTGTTTACGGGAGAGCAAAACGCTGATCTTTACCGTGAAGCCTTTGCCGCGTACAAAGACACCCCCATAAATCTAAGTTGCACCATCAAACAAATTGCCCTGTTTTACAAAAATAATGACAGCGCGGATGTCAGAGATTTTATCACCTACAAGATATTGCCGCTAAAATAACCGTAACAGGAGATTCCCGGATGAACTTTCAACTAACTGAAGAACAAAAAATGTGGTCTGATATGGTTTACAATTTTTGTCAGACCGAGTTGAAACCGCTGGCAGCCAAAACGGACGAGGACGGCAAACTCCCGCTAGATGTCATTAAAAAAATGGCGCCGCTGGGGATGCTTTCGCTGAATGTGCCGGAGGAGGACGGCGGGCCGGGGCTGGATGCGGTCAGCGCGGCCATTGCCATTGAAGAGATTGGCCGGGCTTGCGGCAGCACCGCGCTGTCCGTGGCCGCGCACAACGGCCTGGGGATGACGCCCTTCATCGTCTACGGCGCAGCGAAGCAGAAAGAAAAGTACCTGCCCTTGCTCACCTCCGGTAATTATCTGGGCGCGCTGGCGCTCACCGAAGCGGGCAGCGGCAGCGATTTGGTGGGCGCAGTACGCAGCACCGCCGTACTGGATGGCGATGAATGGGTCATTAATGGCAGTAAAGCGTGGATCACCAATCCCAGCTTGTCGCCCACTATCATCACCCTTTGCCAGACCGAAGATGAAATCAGCAGCCACAGCCAGAGTATGATCATCGTAGAAACAGATACTCCCGGCCTGAGTATTCACCCCAAAGAAAAGAAAATGGGGCTAAAGGGATCGCCCACCCACATGCTCACTTACGATGATGTGCGCGTACCCAAAGGAAACTTGCTGGGGCGGCGCGGGTACGGACTGCATCAAACGCTGGCTACGCTCGATGGCGGCAGAATCAGCATCGGCGCGATGGCGGTTGGTCTGGCCCAAGCCGCTTTGGACGAATCCCTTATCTACGCCAATGAGCGCGAAACCTTTGGCAAGGCCATTGGACGCCATCAGGCCATTCAGTTTATGATTGCCGATATGGCTACCGAAATCGAAGCGGCGCGCCTGCTGCTCTATCAGGCGGCGTGGCTGAAAGAACAGGGCAAACCCTACACCAAAGAAGCGGCAATGGCTAAACTCTACGCCAGCGAAGTTTCAGAACGCGCCGCCTTCAAAGCCATTCAAATTCACGGCGGCTACGGCTACAGCAGCGAATTTCCGGTAGAGCGCATCTACCGCGACCAGCGCTTACTGGCAATTGGCGAAGGAACCAGTGAAATTTTGCGGATAGTTATTGGGAGAAGCGCGCTGAAAGGATGACAAGGGGAGGGGGAGACAGGGGGGCAGGGTGATTGCGACTAATAATAGTCTCCCCCTCACCCCTTCTCCTTGTCCCCTTGTCCTCTTGTCATTGTTAGACCTCGTTGAAGAAAAGCCATAGCGTCCTCATATTCGCGGGCGGTCAGCGAAACAAAGGCGGCTTTTTGAGCGGCGTCGCGGCAAAAAACAGAACGCCCGGAAACGGCTTCAAAGCGCAAAATGGGCGAGGCATTGTTCAAAGTCACCAGGTCTATCTCGTCAATCTGTAATGCCTGCTGCAAGTCCGCCCGCAAATCGGCTAACTGGTACAGGGTGGGCGGAGAACTGAAAAGTACGCCTAAATCCAAATCGCTGCCTGGTTTCAGGACGCCCTTTTGGGCGGAACCAAAAAGCCAGACAGCGATTATTTTTGGCCGGTTAGCAAAGACTTTGGCAATTTGTTTAACATCAACCCTTGTTGTTTTTTGCATAAGCCAAAATATCTTCCCGAAATTTTTCGAAATCATTCAAATGGCGATTGACCATATTGGCTAAAATTTCAACATCTATCCGTTCATAACGGTGGACGATAAAATTTCGGAATTGCGCCATCTGACGATAGGCGTCTTGTTCTGATAAAACACCTGATTGGATACAACGAGCAATGGCATCCGCGCCAGTTGCAGCGGGAGATTGCCCGGATAAGGAGATGATTCGTTGGCAAATGTCAATGACAATTTCCACCAAAACCTGTAAATCTCGCTCTATAGCGCGTTGGGTGCGCCAATCGCTGTTTAGTTGCTTAACGGTAACGCGGCCCAAAGAACGCAATTCAACGAGAATTTCATCGAGAGTCTGCAATTTTTGTAAAATCACGCCGTTGATCATCGCTTTAACTACTCCACAATAATCTTTTCATCAATCAACTTCTGCTCCACAATTCTTCCCTTAGGATTGAAGGTGAAATATTGCGGACGAAGCTGAAATTCCACATCGATCATCGCGCGTCCGGCGCGATTTTTTTCTACCGTGAAGATGACCCAATCGCGGTAGGCTTCGCTTTTGTAGGGGTTGTAAGCAATATGGTCTTTGGATAAGATCTGGAACTTATTGTTCATAATAATGGCAATGTCGCTCTCGTAATCAAGAGCGGAACCGCCGCGTAAGTGGAACATGTGCAAACGTCGGGCTTTGAGACCTTCGCGTTCCGCAGCAACAATGGCCAGCACGGGAATGTTCATCGTCATAGCAATATCTTTCAGCCCTTCAACGACAATGGTCACTTTTTCCGCTTCGTTGGCCGCGCGTTCAGGATAAATAGCTATCTTTTGCAGATAGTCAACAAATAAAACCAACTTGCCGCCGGTGGCGTCGGCCATTCGTTTGACCATATCGCGGACACTGTTAAGCGTAGTAACCGCGGGACTGGCTTTCATCAAAATAAGTCTGTCGGCGTATTTGTTGATGGTTGCCATTGCTCGATTGGTTTTTGGATTTTTGGTCAAAATTTGCTGTAAGCCAACCTGCCCGTCTTTGCGAACCCACTCTCTGGCGCGCGCGCTGACTACAATATTATGTAAATCTTTCAGACGAATACCGCTTTCGCCCGCATCCCGAGTGGGGTCAATACTCTCCAGGCAGATCAAGCGGTTGAGCAGGTGAACTTCGTTGTGTTCAAATGAGATGTAGAAGGCGTAAGTGGTCTCGTTCAATGCCAGATTACGGGCCATTTGTAAAGCGCAAACGGTTTTGCCAATACCCTGTCGCCCCCCCAGCAAAACCAGCTCCGTCCGCCTGAGTCCACCGCCAATAATGCGGTCAATTTGGTTAAAGCCGGTGGGAATGGGTAAAAATTCTCCCAATTCACCTTGCACCACCATCTGATCTGCTTCTGCCAAAACCTGCTTTAAACTACGCGGCGAATAGCCGCCTCTGGCAGCTTGCGGCCCACTCTGTGATGTTTGGGGGTTTGGTGCAACCATAGCAGTTGTCTCTTTTCCTGAAAAATAAGGGTGGGGGATAAAGGATGAGAACTTGTATCCTGAAGAATTATACCAAACTTCAACAACAGGCACAATGCGAATGGGCGAATTTGCGAGTTTACGCTTATTCGCCTATTCGCC
>DUEH01000254.1 GCA_011192195.1 Chloroflexota bacterium
AGGCTTGGGCGTCATCTTCATGACCCCCTTCTACTGGATGTTTGCTACGGCCCTCAAATCGGACGCGCAGCTTTTTACGCTGCCCCCGGCCTGGGTTCCTAATCCACTTGAATGGCAAAATTTTGCCCGCGTCTTTCAAGAGGTTCCCTTTGGACGATTCATCCTCAATTCGACTTGGCTGGTGATCTGGAATGTGGTGGGGCAGGTTTTTGCTACGGCGATGGTTGCTTATGGCTTTGCCCGACTGCGCTTTCCGGGGCGCAACTTTCTGTTCATGATCTTGCTGGCTACCCTGATGGTCCCCAAGCAAGTGACGCTGGTGCCTCAGTTCATCCTTTTTGCCAAGTTAGGCTGGATCAACACCTACCTTCCCCTCATTTTGCCCGCTTTTGGCGGCAGTCCCTTCCTGATTTTCCTGGTGCGTCAATATATGATGACGCTTCCCCGCGATCTGGATGAGGCGGCCACTATTGACGGGGCCAGCCGTTGGCAGATTCTGCTTTACGTCATCATGCCGTTGACTACGCCGGCCCTGATTTTGGTGACGGTCTTCACCTTTACCGACGTGTGGAATGACTTTATGGGACCGCTGATCTATCTGAACGACCCCAATAAATTCACCGTGTCGCTGGGGCTCAGTTTCTTTCAGGGGGTCAAAGACACAAGTTGGCACTTGCTGATGGCTGCCGCGTTGATGGCAATGATACCGCCTGTCATCCTGTTTCTGTTCACCCAAAAGCGACTCCTCGGCGGTTTGGCGACAACAGGATTGAAAGGATAAGCAGGGGAGCAGGGGGGCGCGGGAGACAAAGAGGCGCGGGGGCAAGTGACAAATGACAAATGATCGCGAAGCGTGACGAAAGGAGGTGAAGTTGCAAAAATCATTAGGTTTTACCCTTTACGGTGTAGTTTCAAACACTTTTTACAACATACTTTTAGGAGGAGTAACCCAAAATGCGTAACAAAAATCTGTTAATTCTAACTCTTGTACTAAGCCTGTTAGCCCTCTCCATTGCGGCTTGCGGCGCGGCTACGCCGGAGACAATCACCGTGGTGGAGACGGTAGAATTAGAAAAAGAAGTGATTAAAACGGTTGAAGTGGAAAAAGAAGTCAAAGTGGTGGAAACCGTTGAGGTAGTCAAAGAAGTCGAGGTGGTCAAGGAAGTCGAAGTCGAAGTAACCGCCGCGCCGGCCCCGATTACTGAAGCGGGCGAAGACGATGTCGTTACTGTTACCTGGTGGGGCACGGAACGAGGGCGCGACACCGCCGCCACCCGCGAGTTGCATTTTCAACTGGCTCGCGCCTTTGAAGAAAGCCACCCGAACACCAAAATCGCCGTCGCCCTCTTTCCTAGCCGAGGTTTCTCAAACCGCGTACTTACTGCCATTGCCGCCGGTGAAGGCCCGGATGTTTGGTATACTTACTTCGCTGCCGACATTGCCACCCAGGGCTTTTTGGAAGACCTGACTCCTTACATAGAAGCATCCGGCATTGACCCTGCTCAACAATGGTTCCCTATCGGCCAGCAGCGAGCCGTGTATGAAGGCCGCTACTACGGCGTACCCCGCGACGCCACCGCCGGCTTCATTGCCTACAACAAAGATATGTTCGACGCCGCCGGCATAGCCTACCCCGAAGCGGGCTGGACCATCAATGACTACCGCGACATCGCACTCCAACTGACCGACGCCGCCAACGACCAGTACGGCATTGGGGCCATTGTGGGCAGCCCCGGCTGCTTCCAGTGGTCAACATTCTCGTACAATATGGGCGCCGATTTCGTCAGCCCCGACGGGAAGATGGTGGCCGGATATATGGATACCCCGGAAGCTATCGATGCTTTCAAATTCTGTCTGGATCTGACCGCCGAAGATCAGGTAGCTGCCCCGCCGGGATTGCAGGAGCAATTTGGCGAATTGGTCTTCCTCTCCGGCAAGGTCGGCATGCAGCACATCGCTACCTGGGATTTGCCTCCTATACGCGAGCAAGCCCCCTTCAACTGGGGTATTGTGGCCCCGCCGCGCTTCGACGAAAACAGCGACGGCATTGCCTGGACCGACTCCTACGTCTACTATATGTCCAGCGACGTGGAACAAAAACAACGGACTTGGGAGTTCCTGGAATGGTTGAGCGGGCCGGAAGCAGGTATGATCATCGCCGAAACGGGCATCTGGACTCCAGCCGTGCCTGAGGTTTGGCAAGCGATGGGTTGGCCGGAAGATGAAACCTTGAGCGTTGTCTGGGACGAGTTGAACAAAGAAACTCGCGTCCCCAACTATTTGCGTTCTCAATTCTACTGGGACTGCGTGGGCAGCATCTTTGACGATGTGTGGACCAACTACGTGGAACTGGGAGATCGCGATGTAGAAGGCTTCATCATCCCCGCCGTTGAGGATGCGCAGATATGCCTGGACGATAATTACGAATCGCTTGAGTAGAAAATAGAGATTGAGAGATTGGAGATTCGGAACCTCCAATCTCTCAATCTCTCCAACGAAGTGAAAAAGAAGGGGGTAGGGTAGACTTATAAAAAGGTTTACTGTGGCGGCGTCATCTTCTGCTGAATAAATTTCATAAAGTCAAAGTATTAGACTGGATGACGTTGATCAAATTCGGAAATTGTTTTGACGCCGTATTTCTGACTTAATTATGAATACAATACAAATAACTGCAATTGGGCGGCCAGGCGCAATAGCAAATTGGCTCAAATTCAAGGCAAGGAGGTATAATACCTTTCCGAACATTAATCCAAAAATCAAATTTCAATATAAAATCACAGGAGATTGATAAAATGATAAATCAAGATGTTATTAACCAAAAACCACAGTTTAGATTGCTCTCTGACGCGCAATTAGAAGCTATTCACAATGCAGCGCTTGAAATATTGCGCCGAACGGGAGTATCTGTCCATGAGCCGCAAGCGCTTGATCTGCTGAAAAAAGCTGGGGCCGATGTAAAAGGTGATCGCGTCAGAATCCAACCGCATTTAGTGGAATGGGCTATCCGCACCGCTCCGTCTCGCGTTGTGCTTTGTGATAGCCGAAATGGAAATCCACGCCTGTTTCTAGAGGATAAGAATGCTTATTACGGAACAGGCTCCGACACAATTGCGGTTATCGATTATGAAACCGGCGAGCGCAGGTTACCGCTGTTGAAGGATATTTCTCAAGCTGCCCAACTTTGTGATGCGCTGCCCAACATAGATTTTGTTATGTCTATGGGAATCGCATCTGATGTTCCTGAAGAAGTATCA
>DUEH01000255.1 GCA_011192195.1 Chloroflexota bacterium
ACATCCCCAAGCCAGAGCTTCTGTCACCAGCATTTCTTCAAATAGATTCAAGCCAAGTCCGCCATATTCTTCCGGCACATTCATTACGGTTAAGCCCAATTCCTGCGCTTTGTGAACAATATCCCAGGGGGATTCATGCGTTCTATCGTGATGTTCTGCTTTGGGGGCAATTTCATTCACCGCAAAATCTTGCGCCAGTTTGCGAATCATCTCTTGCTCTTCAGTCAGGACAAAACTGACTCCACCAGGAACGCCGTTGTTACCATTTGCAGACATATTTACCGTCCTTTCATATTTTGATATATCTTTGTGATTTATTGTACTGTCCTTCTATTTTATAACGCAGCGCGTAAAATGTAAAATACAAATTGCTTGTTTGGCGGCGGAAAGGTAAAATTGAGGAAAATATCAACGCAAGCGAGGAATATGATGCCTTATGTCAAAGTAAAAGACATTTCAATTTATTATGAAAGCTATGGCAGCGAAGCCAATTCTCCTTTGGTATTGGTGATGGGACTGGCCGCTACTAAACTGGGATGGGAAATTGAACGAGTGAAACGCCTGGCCCGCAAGCATCGCGTGATTGTATTTGATAATCGCGGTTCCGGTCAGAGCGATATGCCTGATGCGCCCTGCAGCATGGCGCTTTTTGCCGCCGATACGGTGGGCTTGATGGATGCGCTGAAAATAGATAAGGCGCACATCTTTGGCATTTCGATGGGAGGGATGATTGCGCAGCATATTGCGCTTGATTATCCTGAACGGACGCTGAGTTTGATTATGGGGTGTACGACGCCTGGCGGCAAGCGCGTGGTTCCCAGTTCCCGCGAAGTCACCAGAGTTCTTTTGAAAGCTAAATCGGGTGACAGGGCCAAAGATGCCAGAGGCAAATGGCCTATTATGTACACGCCAACCTTCATTGAATCTGAGCGCGAACTGCTGGAAAGCCGACTGGAACTGAAACTGGCCTACCCGGAACAGCCTCGCTACGCCTTTGAGCGACAATTTGAGACGATCATCAAAACGCATAACACCTTTGATCGTTTGCCAGAGCTAAAAATGCCGGTACTCATTCAAACCGGCCTGGACGATGTGTTGATTCCGCCCGGTAACGCGCATCTTTTGGCCGGACAGATTTCGCAGGCCAACCTGATTGAGTATCCCAACGCCGGACACGGTTACTTTCTGGAAACCGGCTTCAAAGCCGCTGATGACGTATTGGCTTTTCTGGATAAAGTGGACGGTCAAAAATCGTCCTGATTTGCCAATGATGCCTAAACGGTGTATTATTTTTGCGCAAATAGAATAGCGGGCTGGTGGCGGAATGGCAGACGCAGTGGACTTAGTGTAATTTGAGCGCCTGAGCAGGAAACACTCTGTGTGAATTCGGCCAAATTCGGGGAAACCTCAGCGCGTAATGGCGGTGGCAATCCCGAGCCAAGCTTCTTGCTGATGGCAGTGTTTATGCCCTTTTTCCTAAAAAAGTGAAATCAAGAAAATATACAGACGAACAACTGGAAAAAGCGGTAAAAACCAGCCATTCAATAAGTGCAGTTCTTAAAAAGATTGGTTTAACCCCAGCGGGTGGAAATTACGAATCCATCAAAAAACGTATTCAGAAACTTAATCTGGATACATCTCATTTTTTGGGACAGGCAATACTCAGAGGAAAAACACATACTTACAATACGCGCCCTTTAGAAGAGGTTTTAGTTCATAAAAAGCTGGAAAATACCTGGCGATTAAAAAACCGACTGCTTCGAGAGGGGATTAAAGCGTATCAATGTGAGCGATGTGGAAGTACTGAGTGGTTAGGCCATCCTATACCGCTGGAATTTCATCATAAAGATGGTGATAGAACCAATAATACACTGCAAAATATTGAACTCTTATGCCCTAATTGTCATTCGATGACTGATAATTATAGAGGTAGCAAGAAGAAGGTGTAGAGACTTGACGGTCGAGACCTACGGTGGGTACTAAGGTCAAGGGAAAGTCCAGACTACAAACCGATTAAGGGTGGCGAAAGCCATAGTGGTATGAAAATCCACTGTCCGTAAGGACGTGAGGGTTCGAGTCCCTCTCAGCCCATGCACAAAAAGAAAAAGAGACAGGCTTAACGCCTGTCTCTTTTTTTGTTCAGGCGGCGGCTAAGTTGTGTTGCGCCAAAATATTATTGTGGGAGGCAGCAGCAACAGCGTTACGCCAATCAGGTGACCCAGCAGATGGTTTTCCAGCAAAATGGGAAACCAGACGCGCAGCGTTTCAAAGTAGGGGATGACCAGCAGGGCGGTGAAGCTGAAGACCAGCGTGGCGGCGAATGGCGAATGGGCGAATGGGCGAATGGCATACTTCACCCTTCGTTCCGCTTTGCGGTCACTTGGCGGCAACAGTATCGCCAAAGGAATGAACCACAGCAAATACCAGCCGTGAAAAACCGGCGCGGCTAACAGCACGTACCAAAAAAGAACCGTCCAACTGAGAAAGATCAGCGCGTTGGTTAGTGGGTAGTGATCGTCCTTCGTCGTTCGTAGTTCGCGCCAGATTTTCCATATCAAAAAGAGGATAATTCCCGCCCACAAGCCGTGAAGCGTTAGGCGGCTCATGCTGAAAGCGGCGCTGGTTCCTGAGAAATCGCGCAGCATCAGCACCATCAAAGCCAGTGCAGAGCGCCCCGCGCCGCTATTGGCGCGTAACACCGCCCAGTTTTCCAGACCCGGCCAAAGGGGAAGCATCGGGAGGATGACCAGCAGGGCAAAGATGAGCAGATGAGCGAGGGCGCGGAGGAGCAGGGGAGTGAGGGGGTGGGGGAGTGGAGGAGTGGAGGAGCAGGTGGGCCGGTGAGCGGGTGAGCGGGTGAAATTTCCTTTCGCTTTCATCCTTTCGCCTTTCGCCTTTCGCCTTTCCCTCTTACTGCATACTGCATACTGCATACTGCTTAAATACAACGCAAACAGCGGCGCTACCAACACTGTCATAAACTTCACCAGTACAGACATCGCCAGCAGTGGCATTACCCAAGCGTGTTTTCCCTTCACCAGCGCCCACAGCGAAGCCAGCATCAGCGTCGCCATCAGCATATCGTTGTGACCGTTTTGGGCGGTTTCCAGCAGTACCAGCGGATTCCAGGCAAAGGCCAGCATCCCCGTCATTTTCCATTGAGGGCGCAGCTCCGCCAAAATAGCGCCGATGAGGAAGATGCTGACGCCGTAGCTGAGAATGGCAATTGCTTTGAGCAAA
>DUEH01000256.1 GCA_011192195.1 Chloroflexota bacterium
GCGGCTTCTTTCAGCATCCCCGCCGAGCGATCCAGACCAATTACGCTATAGCCCCGCCGCCGCAAGTCGCGCATATCGCGTCCCGCCCCGCTCCCCACATCCAAAATCAGCCCGCCCGGCTTAAGATACGCTGTAAACTTATCCAGTTCCTCATTCAGCGAAAAATCAAACCAGCGTTCCGCATAAGCCGAGGCTTGCTTGTTGTAGCTTTGGATGGTTTTTTGGGTGATGTCAGTAGTGGTCATATCAAGCCCTTCTGTCAAGTGCAAAGCAATGTCTTTGGTTCCACCAGCGCCTTTTTGTACGAAAGCAAAATCTTCTCGGCAACATTCTCCCAGCTAAAATGCTCTGCCCACTGACGCGCCTGCTCGCCCAGTTGGTCTCTGAGATGCGGGTATTTCAGCAAGAGCGTGATTTTATCGGCAAAGGTTTCGCAGTCGTGGGGATGAACCAGATAGCCGTTAAAGCCGTCCTGGATGGTGTAGGTCAGCCCGCCCACGTCCGAAGCAATGACCGGCGTGCCGCAAGCCATTGCTTCTACGGCAACCATACCAAAAGATTCGTAGTGAGAAGGCATCACCACCATCTGCGCCGCCGAATAATAATTAGCCAGCGTGTTCTGGTCTTTGGCGCCCAAGAATGTCACCAGACGGTCTATACCCAACTCATGCTTCAGGGCGTTCAGCCGCCTCAGTTCCGCTTGTTCGATGTCAGAATCGGGGTCGGGCGCGCCGCCAATAAGGCTGACGCACATATTGTCTTTAAATTCAGGGTTACGTTTCAACATCAACGCCATTGCCCGCATCAGGCTGTCAATGCCTTTGAGCCGCTGGATGCGCCCCACAAAGAGGATCATTTTGTGGTCTTCCGGCACGCCAATGCGTTGCAGGGCTTCTTTTCCGGGGATGGGTTTGAACAGCTTCAGGTTTACGCCCGGCGGCGCAACATCAATTTTATCGGGCGAAGCGCGATAAAGGTCAATCAATTGCTTGCCTTCGATGGGCGTAGCGGCAATCAGCCGGTCGGCAAAGCGCATAATCTCCCTTTCGGAATCAATGCGCAGGGGAATTTCTGATTCGGCGGCGGTTTGGGCGCTGCGATTCTTCATTTCGCCCAGCGTATGGAACATCTGAACGATGGGCGTTCCGCCCCACACGCAGCGCAAGCCGCGCGCCGCAAGACCGGAAAGCCAGTAGTGACTGTGGATGACATCGTATTGCAAGTTCTCGCGGACGGCGCGGGCGCGCACGCCTTCGATGAATTCCGGCAAGTGGTCATAGACCTTGTTTTTGTTATAAGGGACTTCCGGCCCGGCTGTAATGTGGATGACCCGGCTTCTGTCGCCCAGAATACCGTGTACTACCGGCGTACCCGGTTCCTGTGAGCGCGTGAACACGTCAACGGTGATGCCGCGCCGATCCAGTTCGGTGGTCAGTTCTCTGACGTACACGTTCATCCCGCCCGTTTCTTTGCCCCCCAGCATTGCCAGCGGGCAGGTGTGAACGCTGAGCATTGCAACGCGTTTTATCATATTGGTCATATAATTCTCCAGTCCACAGATTAACACAGATGGACACAGATACTTCGACTACGCTCAACACAGGTTTTTTGTTTTTTTGATTTTATCTGCGCTTATCTGTGTGCATCTGTGGACTGTTTAAAAATTCTCACACCGAGGACATCTTCGGCGATGGCACCGAAGCGAAATTTATAGACTTCATCGCCGCGCAAAAAATCGTAGCGCGCGCGGCCCAGTTCAATGGCGTGTTGGATGGAATAGGAGATGATGATGTTGCCGGGGCTAAGATAGCCAAACTTTTCCACATCAAAGCCGGAATTGTAGACCAGAATTTCGTTGCGATAGTCAAAACAAAGCAGGGCCGAGGCGGGTTCGCCATTCATTTCCACAAAATAGAACTTCAGCCAACCCAGTTGAGCAAAGCGTTTAACCAGCGCTCGGAAGAAGGCGATCATCGCGCTGTCCCAAAAAGCTTCTTTTTCAGTGGTGGACCTTTGATGCAGGTCAATGAAGATGTCTATGGCCTCATCGCTCAGGTCGGCGGAGTCCTCGATGACATACCAGCGCGTTTGGGCCGCGTTTTCAGCCTTGCGCAACTTGCGCCTAATTTCGTGGCGCTGCTTCTTTTTGATGCCCGCCAGATAGTCGTCCCAGGTGGCGGGTAAGGCGATGATGGGGCAGACATCTTCGTGTCTGACATCAGTTGTCCAGCCTTTGGCCTGCGCCAGTTCAACCAACACGTTGAGGGTAGATGATTTTTCAGACAGGCTGCAAAAGAAGCCCTTGTCCCACTCCGATGCCAATTCTACAGCCAAATAATCCACAATGGCCTGAAAAACCGGGGCGCAATAGCGCTGGTCTATGATGAAATCAAGGTAATCAGACACGTCTACGCAGCCTACATAGTGCAGTTCTTGATCATGGACAAAGAGAGAAGCGATACCGAGCAATTCTTGCGATTCCGGCTCTCTGATCGCCAGAATACGCAATTCGCCTTCGCCCAGATGTTTCCACCAGATTTTCTGATAGTCCGGGGTCATAAAAATGGGGGCGGCTTTTGCGCGCCCCATCAGGTCTCGCCATTCGTCCGCCAACGCATCAAAGACGGCGGCGTCAGTGTGTAAGGTGATTTGCATTGTTGTCCTTTCGTCGCTGTTCTGTTCTGTCATTGCGAAGCGCATTTTACCGAAGCAATCCCCACATTGCAGGCCGGAGATTGCTTCGTTCCTCGCAATGACATACGCAGAATCTTTAGAACTGAATAGCCCTGATTATCCTTTCGTCTTGGTGACGAGGATTATACCATTGAAGGGCCTAAAGCTGAAACAGGCAAACAAAACCCTAAAGGTTTTGAAAACCGGTAGTGGTTAAGTTGTAAGTGATGATCACGGAGTCCAAAACTGTAGTTTTGGACTCCATCACTTACTTTTTAACCGCTACCTGAAAACCTTTAGGGTTTGGTAAAAAAATGCGCCGATTCGATTATGAAATCGGACGTGTATTCAGTTGTGTTACGTTTTTGCGCTTAAGATTAGAAACTACCACCGCCAGCAGCAGCGCCCATTACGGTTACAACCATCATTACCACACCGCAAATAGCGCACAAAATCGCCAAAATAATCGGCAGCAGAACAATGGTCAAGGCTTTACCGGAACTTAAGTTATGCGAAACCTTGAGCATAAAATAGGTCATCACAATCTGGTAAATCCACAGGAAAAAGGCTACGCAAGCGCCCAGAAAGGGGATGATTGAAA
>DUEH01000257.1 GCA_011192195.1 Chloroflexota bacterium
CAGGATTTGATGAAATCTTATGAGTTTCCCCCCAAGTTGTGGAATCGTCTGGCCTTTGGGTATTAGATTTCTACCGCAACAAAAAAAGACCTGTCAGGTTTTATAAAACCTGACAGGTCTTTTTTTGTTTACAGCCATCTTCCCGGAAGTTTGAAACTTCCGGGAAGCTTTTTCAATCATCTTTCCAACAAGTTAGAACTTCCAAGAAGACAGATAAGATAACGAGTCACTGAGCCAGAGATTCCAAAGCGAGGCGATATTGATCGATAAAATCAGAACCCTGCCGGGCAAATCCCTCATCAACCTCCGGCAATTTGGAGGGGCTGATACTGTCTAAATACAATGTATCAGGACAAAAATCTTGCCCATTCTTCCATTGAATACTGCCCAAAAAGGGCTTAACTGAGTTGAATGAACTCATATCTTTTAATTCCCTGAATATCCCTTTCTCTAGATAAGGTTTTACATCGAAAATCTTCACTTCGTCATTCGTAAATGTCAATGTCAAGGTATAGTCAGGATTAGGTTTAACTGTTTTGACTCGCGGATTCATTACGACCTCCTGTTTTAAGGGGGCAATCTTGAAAATGGATTCCCCCTGACTGGCAAGTTCCCAGTCAGCCATCAATTCTTCTCGATGGATTTCTACCCAGGCTTGCGCCAACTTCATTTTATTTGCTTTCAATTTTCCCGCCAAGACCTCGCCTTCTGGAATGGAGAGAACCACCTCTTGTTCTTGATACCTGACGTGGATATGAGGACGGTGATGTTTGCGGGTGTCAAAATAGTACATTGATACAATGATGCCGTAGAACATGGTTATGACAGCCATAATCTTATATCCTCTTGCACTACCTGAAAATTGCATCTTGATTACTTATCATAATTATCATATCTCAAAAAATATGATTTGCCAACTTTGCGCCGAACGCTCTTGGGCGCAACAAGCCCGCCAGACTAGAGCGTGTGTACAAAAAAAGCCGGATGATTGGTTTATGACCAATCATCCGGCTCATATTTTTTGCTCCGTTTCCCGGAAGTTTGAAGCTTCCGGGAAGATGAGGCGTTAAAAGCCACATCAAAGCATAGCTTTCAACAGACTAACTTAAAGCTTACATCCCTTGGGCCGCTTTTTTGGCGTCCTGGTCAACCTTCCAGTTGTAGAAGTCCTGACCACCCAGCGGCGGGTAGTTGCGGGTGAGGTAAGGCTTGGTAACGCGGACAATGGTGTAGTGATAGATGGGGGCGTAGGCAGCCATTTCGCCGGCCAGCATATCTTCGGCCTGGGCGTACAGTTCAATACGTTTGGCCGGGTCTTGCTCTTGACCGGCGGCGGTGGTCAGATCATCAAAGGCGTCCGGGCCGGTGGTGTCATCGCAGTTGGGGTCGGCGCAGTTGCGGCGCAGGCGGTTGGAGCCTACCTGGCTGTTGAAGACCTCATGCACCCAGTTGTTTTCATCCGGGTAGTCGGCGCACCAGCCGAGGCGATAGATGTGGTAAGTGTCCTCAACGGGGGAGTCGGCGTTGATGGATTTGAGATAGACTTTCCATTCCTGATTCTCAACCTGCACGTCGGTGCCCAGAGTGTCATTCCACATCTGCTGGATGGCTGCGGCAATCTTGGCGTGGCCTTCAGAGGTGTTGTGCCCCAGTGTAATGCCATATTCGGCGTTGAATTCATCAATGGTCATGCCTTTTTCATCCAGAAATTCCTGCAAGGAAGCTTTAGCCAGATCGGCGTCGTAGCCCTGACCCAGGGTGCCGGGTTCCGGCGCGCCAAAGATGCCGGGAGGGGCAAAAGTGCTGGCGGGGTACTGGCCGCCCTTGGTTACGTTGTCAATCAGGCTCTGGCGGTCAATGGCGGCAGAGAAGGCGCGGCGCACGCGCACGTCGTCCATTGGCGGTTTGGTCTGGACAAAGCCGTAGTAGTAGGTGCAGACGTCCGGGGCGCTGTAGAAGTCGGCGCTCAGAACGGGGTCGGCTTTTACGCGGTCAATTTCGGTAGAGGGCACCTCAACGGTGTCCAGTTCATTGTTTTCATACAGCGCAAAGGCGGTGGAGGCTTCTACAATCATCAGGCCGTTGATGACTTCAATCTGCACATCGTCGGCGTTGACCCAGAGGGGGTTCTTGAGCATTTGCAGGCTGCCGCCGTGGATCCATTCGCCCAGCATGTAGGGCCCGCTGGTGTCAATCAGGCCAGCTTCAGTCCATTTTACATTCCACTTATCAATGGCCCATTCAGGCATGGGTTTTACCACCCACATACCGGCGATGGCGGGGAAGTAGCCAGCCGGGTTTTCCAGCGTGAACTTAACGGTCCAATCATCCACAGCTTCCACGCCCAGGTCTTCCAGAGTCAATTCGGTGGGGTTGCCGTCGGCGTCTTCGCCGGTATTCAGTTCCAGCGCGTTCTTGATGATGTAGGTGACGTAGGCGTAATCAGAGGCGGTGTCCGGGTTCACAGTGCGGCGGGCGCCGTAAACCACGTCATTGGCGTTCACAAAGCGGGGGTTGCCCTCATCGTCAATGGCCTGAGACGTTTCGCCAGTGGAGGGGTCGTAATGAACCCAGGGAATATCCTGACGCAGGTTGAAAGTCCATTCCAGGCCGTCGTCAGAGACAGACCAGTCGGATGCCAAAGCGGGGATCACTTCGCCGCTGACCGGATCGAACTGGGTAAGACCCACAAAAAGGTTGTTGATGATGTCAACAGAAGTCGTATCGGAAGCCTGCGAAGGATCCAAAGTGGGCGGCTCGGTGCTGAAGTTCCAGTCCAGCGTAACGCGCTCATCCATCGGCGCGGCGGCGGGGACTTCTACTTCTACGGTCTTGACTACTTCCACTTCTTTCTCTACGATTTTTTCAACCTCTACGGTCTCTACAACGGTTACGGTTTCCCCTTCTTTTTCAACGATGACAGTCTCTACAACGGTGATCGTTTCGGGGGTGGGGGCGGCCCCACACTGCGCGGCAATCAGCGCCAACATTGCAAAGATCGCCACAAACAACAAGGTTTTTTTCGAAAACATTATGTTCTCTCCTCCATACAATTTAGTAGTTTTTTGCCCGCTGGTGCAGGCATTAAACAAGTTTCAGCCCATCTTCGTTTGAAAATGGGGGTCAAACAGGTGTTTTTTTGCTGCGCATCACCTCCTTTCAAGATTTTGTCATTAGTCATTAGTCATTGGTTATTTGATTCAAAAACAAGAGACAAAGGACAAGGGACAAATGACCAATGACTATTCTTTCATCTTCGGATCAAAAGCGTCCCGCAGGCCATCGCCCAGGAAGTTAAAGGCCAAAGTGGTAAAGGTCAAAGCCAGCGCCGGGGGAAGTAGCTGGTTGGGATAAGAACGAACCGCCGGGGCTGCCTCTGAAATCATAATGCCCCAACTGGGCGTGGGCGGGTTTACGCCCAGTCCAATGAAACTCAAAAAGGCTTCCAGAAAAATATAGCCGGGAATTTGCAGCGTTTCCATCACAATCAAGGGACCTAAAATATTGGGTAAAATGTGTCTAAAAATAATCCGCGTATCTACCGCGCCCACAGCTTTGGCGGCGTCCACGTATTCTTTTTTGCGAATAGAGAGGGCCTGCCCCCTGGCAATACGGGCCATCCCCAGCCAATTGATCAGACCAATGGCAATAAAAAGAAAGAACATCCCCCCCATAGCATTATTGAGGTTGACCATCACCTGACCAATGCTCCCCTCTGCGCCATGTTTGGCCAGCGCTTTGAAATACGTCTGCAATAAAATAACCACGACAATGAAAGGGAAGCCGTACAAAAAGTCTACCACGCGCATCATCACATTATCAACGGTCCCGCCAATATAGCCGGAAATCAAGCCGTAGATTGTGCCGATGATCAGGCTGACGGTAGAAGCCACCACAGCGATAGATAGAGAAATTCTGGCGCCATAAATGGTGCGCGTCCACAAATCGCGCCCCAGATCATCCGCGCCCAGAGGAAATTGATCGCTGTAGCGGACGTAGTTCTCATAATTGTTCGGCATGATGATAGAAAACACAACGCGGCCAATGGCGGTAGATTCCACCCACTGAGGCAGGGCGCTATTAGCCATAAGGTCTTGCTTGGCAAAATCGCCGCTGGTGAACAGCGAGGCAAAAGGAAAAGCCGCCAATACCATTAAAAGCAGGAACATCATACTGACCATAGCCAGTTTGTTTTTCTTCAGACGATTGACCGAATCGGACAGCAAGCTTCGCGGTTTACGGGCGATAATCCCTTGTTGAGAAAGTTCTGCAACTGCCATAAATATCTCCTTGAAAAAGCAGTGAATAGTGAACAATGAATAATTATTCATTATTCATTGCTTTAGTCATAACTAATCCGGGGGTCTAACCAGCCATATATAATATCAACCAGCAGGTTGGCAGAGACCAAAATCAGGGTATAAACCAACATCACGCCCAGCAATATCGGATAATCCCGATTGGTAATGCTATTGATAAAATGTTTGCCCATTCCATTCAGGCCAAAAATCTGCTCTATCACCATAGAGCCGGTGATGACAGCGGCAAACAAAGGGCCAAAAACCGTGATGACCGGAATCATACTGTTGCGCAAGGCGTGACGAAAAACAACCACACTCTCCTTCAAGCCTTTGGCGCGAGCGGTGCGGATATAATCTTCACGCACCACTTGCAGCAAACTGGCCCGCGTCAGCCGGGCAAAAATAGCCGAAAACCCTACCCCCATTGCAAAAACGGGCATAATGGCGTGGGTAAAATAGTTGACCCAGTCAAAGCCAGGATTCAAGAACATATTCTCAAGATAGGGCGGTTTAGCGCCCCAGCTTGCCGCCGGCAGCCAGCTCAGGTTGACGGCAAATATCCAGATCAAAACCGGCGCCATCACCAGGCTGGGAACAGAAACGCCTAAAACCGCCACAAAGGTGGCCGAGTAGTCGAAGATGCTATTCTGCTTCAAGGCGGCGATAATGCCGGCCGGGATGCCGATGAACAGTCCCAACATAATGGCCATTGTTCCCAACTGAAGTGAAAGAGGAAAAGTGACTTTGATAACGTCATTCACCGTCTGCCCCCGGTAACGGAAGGAGGGACCCAGATCGCCACGCAGAACGCCCTTTGAGGATCCGCACGCTTCGGGGTCCAGGTCAAATACCTTGAAGCCGCCGTAAACCAGTTTTTCGCCCTCCCGACAAATGGTTTTGCCATCCATTTCATAGACGCTGCCATTGATTACAGCCATCCCTTTGCTAACATACACGTTCTGGTTGTCAACCTTGAATTTTTTGGCAAAGAAGGTCAGTTCATCGCCAATCATATAGGAAGTGAACTGTTTCCACTGGGGCCAATCCAGGTGATATTTGGCTTCCAGATTGGCTATTGTGGTGGGGGGCAGGCTCTTGTCGCCCGCAAAATCAAAGGGGCCGCCGGGGAGCGCCCGCGCCAAAACAAAGGTAAAGAGTACCACGGCCAGGATAACAGGGATAAACCCCAACACGCGCCTTATAATGAATTTTAGCATATAATCAATCTCCTTTTCTCAAGGCGCGGAGATGCACGCGCCGCTTTTGCCAACCAGACCCTAAAGGTTTTCAAAACCTTTAGGGTCTTCTTTCCAAGTCTACCATAACGAGATACGCGAGTCAAAATCGCCTATCTGCGCACTTAGCCTACGCAAAACCACCGATATAAATACGCTTGCATCTCCAAAATGGTTCAGTTTATGTTCAAAAATTTAAGCTTGGTACAAATGACAGGCGGCCCAATGTCCCGGTTCATGTTCCTTGAATTCCGGTTCTGTTTCAAAGCAGGGGTCAAAGGCTTTGGGGCAGCGCGTGCAAAAGTTGCACCCTTTGGGCGGGTTGGCCGGGCTGGGCACATCGCCCTCAAGAATGACCCGCTGCCGTTTCGCGTCAGCCACCGGGTCAGGGATGGGAACCGCCGAAAGCAATGCCTGGGTGTAGGGATGCAAGGGGTTGGCGTAGAGGGTGTAGCGGTCGGTCAGCTCGACAATTTTACCAAGATACATCACCGCAATGCGGTCGCTGATGTGGCGCACCACCGACAGGTCGTGGGCGATGAAGAGGTAAGTCAGACCAAATTCTTGCTGCAAGTCTTCCAGCAAGTTGATCACCTGCGCCTGAATGGATACGTCCAGCGCCGAAATCGGCTCATCGCAGACAATGAAGTCCGGGTTCAGGGCCAGAGCGCGGGCCACGCCAATGCGCTGTCGCTGACCGCCGGAAAATTCGTGCGGATAGCGGTTGATGAAGTAGGGGTTCAAGCCCACCACGTTGAGCAGGTCTTTCACCTTTTCTCGCCGTTCCTTTGCATTTCCGCCTATTTTATGCACTTCCAGCGGTTCGGCAACAATGTTGCCAACCGTCATTCTGGGGTTGAGAGAGGCGTAAGGGTCCTGAAAGATCATCTGCATCCGGCGGCGCATCTTGCGCAGTGATTCGCCGCGTATTGTAGTGATGTCTTCGCCTTCAAAGATAACGCTGCCGGCGGTTGGTTTGTAAAGTTGCAAAATGGCGCGTCCGGTAGTTGATTTACCGCAGCCGGATTCGCCCACCAGCCCCAGCGTTTCCCCGCGCTGAATATCAAAACTCAGGCCATCCACCGCTTTGATGTCTCCCACATGTTTCTGAATGATGATCCCTTGAGTGATAGGGAAGTACATCTTCAGGTCCTTAATTTTCATCAATGTTTCTGCTTTGTTATTGTCGCTCATTGAGGCCTCCTAAACTTCCGTCCACGGGTTTTCGGTGGTGATTGGGTCTTTGTCTATATCAATCCAGCAAGCCACGCCGTGTCCCACACCCACCGAATGCAGAGAGGGATTTTCCGTTTCACATTTGTCAATGCGATATTTGCAGCGGGCGTAGAAAGGGCATCCCTGGGGCAGGGCAATCAAATCAGGAGGCAGACCCTCAATTGATTCCAGCTTTTCGTCTCTCACTTCATCCAGTCTGGGCAGCGAGCCCAACAGCCCCAGCGTGTAGGGATGGCGCGGGTTGCCGTACAATTCTTTCACCGGCGCCTCTTCTACAATCATTCCGGCGTACATTACCACCATCCGGTCTGCCAGACCGGCCACCACGCCCAGATCGTGCGTGATCCAGATGATAGCCATACCCAGTTCATCGCGCAATTTTTTAACCAGATCAACAATTTGGGCCTGAATGGTCACGTCCAAAGCGGTGGTTGGCTCATCGGCAATGAGAAGCTGCGGGTTACACGACAAGCCCATGGCAATCATCACTCTTTGGCGCATTCCGCCGGAGAATTGGTGCGGGTAGTCGTCCACGCGATCCGCCGCCATGGGGATGCCCACCAGTTCCAGTAATTCGATGGTCCGCTTTCGGCTTCTGGATTTATCCATGCCTAAATGCAGTTCCAGCGCTTCGCTGATCTGGCGTCCGATGGTCAAGACCGGGTTGAGAGAGGTCATTGGGTCCTGAAAGATCATCCCGATTTTATTGCCCCGAATAGACCTGATCTCGTTATCTTTCAGTTTGAGCAAGTCTTGGCCGTTAAAGATCACCTCACCGGCCACCACCTTTCCCGGCGGTGAGGGGATGAGTCTGATCAGCGACATCACGCCTACGCTTTTGCCGCAACCGCTCTCCCCTACAATTCCCAGCGTCTCTCCTTCGTCAAGGGTGTATGAGATATCGTTAACGGCTTTCACCACCCCGTCCTGAGTGAAGAACTGGGTTTGCAGTCCTTTTACATCCAGCAGTCTCGCCATAGAAATCCTCCCGCTAAAATTAGTTAAAAATTCAAAATTCAGAGTTAAAAATTATCTCTACTTTCTCGTTTCCACGCTCTGCGCAGGAACAAGGAAGAAATTTTACATTTTGCGCTTTACCCTCTCAACTGCTTTGCGGGTTGAGCGCTTCATGCAATCCATCCCCAATGAAAGTAAAGGCCAGAATAACCGCTACCAAGATCAGCGAGGGGATGAACAGGAGTGGCCACAAGGTGGCATGCCGCCAATAACCGTAATAATCGCTGATCATCTGCCCCCAGCTGGGATTGGGGGGTTGTAAGCCAATTCCCAAAAAACTGAGGCTGGCTTCGGCGGCAATGGTTCCGCCAATTCCGCCGGATACTGCTACAATAACCGGAGTCATTGCATTTGGCAAAATATGCCTAACGGCAATGCGCCATTCAGAAACGCCAATGGCTTGCGCCGCCATTACAAATTCTCGATTTTTCAGGCTCAAGAATTGCCCCCGGATCAGGCGAGCCAGTCCGGGCCAGCCCACCAATGCCAGAGCCGTAAAAACCACTACATAATCAACATAGCCCTGTTTAGCAAATTCTGTAAAGCCCAATTCTTTGACCCATAGCGACACCGCCGGTTTAATGGTAGCCGCAATGAAGAAGACAAAGAGCAATCCCGGAAAGGCGAAGAGTATATCGCTTAAACGCATCACCAGCGTATCTACCCATCCGCCGTAATAACCGGCCAAAACGCCAAAAAACAGCCCCAGACTCAAACTAAAAGCTGGCACAAAAATTGAAACAAATGCCGCCGAACGCGCCGACCAAATTACGCGACTGTAGACATCGCGGCCCAACTCATCGGTGCCAAAGTAGTGTTCCAGTGCAGGGCCGGATTCAACGTTATCCAGGTCTATGGCGGTGTAATCTGCCGTGACCAGCCAGGGCGCAAAAATGGCTACCAGATAAAATAGCGCTACAACGGTCAACCCCATCATCGCCGATAAATTCCGGCTAAATCTGCGCCACGCATCGCCGGCCATTGTACGGGGTTTTTTGTCATTCGTCATTCGTCATTCATTCGCTACGCTTCGCGGTCATTCGCACATTCGCCATTCGCACATTCGTTAAGTATTGCGAATACGCGGATCAATGACCCCGTAGAATAAGTCTGCCCATAGATTGGCCAAAGCGAATATTACCGCGCCCAGGACGGTAACAGCAATGATGACAGGATAATCTCTGGCGCCAATGGCATCGAAGGCCAGTTGTCCCATTCCCGGAATACCAAAGATGGTTTCGGTAATCAGCGTCCCTTCTACAACGCCGCCCAGCACAAAGCCGAAGATGGTGACCAGCGGAATAAGCGCGTTTTGTAGTACATGCCGTCCCACCACAGTAACTTCTGTCAGGCCTTTGGCGCGGGCGGTTCTGACATAATCAGAGTTTAGCGCATCCAGCATATTGGCTCGCGTTTGGCGGGCAAATCCGGCGACCATGCCAGATGCTAAAATAGAAACCGGCAAGATGGCGCTGGCGCTAAACAAACCGTCCCAG
>DUEH01000258.1 GCA_011192195.1 Chloroflexota bacterium
AGCAGCGTCAGCCGAAGTAGCGTGAGCAATGGGGACCATCGGGGCTAATTTTTTGATGGCATTGTTGGCCTGCTCGTACAAGGGAGCGGTAGTCGCTTCGTCGCCAATGACAGAGGCTTCTTCCAGAGTCTGGTATATCTCAGGGTATGAGGCGCCAAACTGCGGGTTAGAGCGGCTGAAGTGAAAGTCAAGGAAGTTGCTTATATGCAAGTAGTCGGCGTCCCAGCCAAGTATGTAGAGGCCGTCCAGTTTACCGCCGGTGGATTTGTCAACGAACTCGCCGGATTCCATAGCTTCTGCTTCGGCAGCGATGCCCAAATTGTTATTTAACTGACTCTGAAGTTCAAGAGCAACCATCCTCGGTTCAGGAAGGTAGCCGCTAACGACATCACGGTAGAAGATTTTAGTTTTGAAACCATCGGGATAGCCGGCTTCGGACAACAAGGCGCGGGCGGCTTCGGGGTCAAAATCGTACCAATCTTCGCCATTACAGCCGTTGGGGATAGAACACGGGGTGAAGTGGGAAGCAATTTCCGAGCCTTCCGGGTAGAAGTTGTCAATGATGCGCTGGCGGTCAATGCCCATTGCAATGGCCTTGCGAACGCGCGCGTCGCCCCAGGGTTCAAAGGTATTGGTCATAGCCAGATACATAATATTGGGATTAGACACCGGCAGAATTTGTAAATTGGGATCGTTCTGCACGGCATCATAGCCATCCGGGTCAAGATTGACGATGTAATCCACGGTACCTGCTTGCAACTCCAGCAAGCGAGCCGCGCCTTCAGTGGCCCAGCGGAAGACCAGGGTTTCGGTTTTGGCCGAATCGCCCCAGTAAGCGTCAAAACGCTTGAAAATGATACTGTCGCCGCGATTCCAGCTTTCCAGCATGTAGGGGCCGGTGCCGATGGGGTGTTCAAGGAGTTCGCCCGCGCCGCCGGTCTGCTCAATCCACTCCTGCGGCTGAATAAAGAAGGGGGTGAAAGCCAATTTGGACAAGAAGACCGGATCCGGCTTACACAGAGATATTTCAACAGTCATATCATCAAGGGCTTTGATCCCTTTCACTTTATTGTCTTTACATTCGGCGGTGATGTCCAGCAGGTCGCCTGCGCCGTCTTCAGTGCGGACGGCGGTTCCCTTTACTTCAGGCCAGACGCGGGTAAAGCCGCCAGACTGAATCTGCGCGACACTGATCTTCGGGTCCGCGCAGTCTCCGTTGGCGTCGCAGCTCAAGAAACCGGTGATCCCGTCCATCCCGTTGGTGGCGTAGATGGCGTCTCGCAAAGCCTGACGCGGAATGTACAAGGTTCCCTCGCTCTCCTCCGCTACTTTCTCGATGGCGTTCAAAATTATATTCGTGGCGTCAAAGGCGTGCGCGTGGAAGGGCGCTATCGGCGTCGTCCCGTACTTGCTCTGGTAAGTTTCCAGAAACTTGTCATAGGTACTGCTCCCAAAGGACAGGTCTGGCCCGGTCAGATACATATTCTCGCCCGCAGGCCCCGCCGCTTCAATGAACTCCGGCGATTGCAGCTCGCCCGCGCTCATCAAGATGGTGTTCTCCAGACCGCTCACTTCCGCGCTCTGGGCGGTGATGAAGCCCCCCTCGTCAATGAAAACCGGGTAGTACAGCACGTCCGGACCGGCTGTCGCTATCGAGGTCAGCAGGGGGCGCATATCGGTATCGCCCACGTTCACGGCTTCCTGAGCCGTCACTTCACCGCCCAACTCTCTGAAGTTGTCCGCAAAGGCCGCCTGCAACTGTTCAGCGTAGGGGCTGCCGTCGTGAATGGTCGCTGCGCTGCGCGCGCCCAACACGTTGTAAGCAAACTCTGCCGCGATCTCCCCCTGCACCTTATCATTGTGACTGGAGCGCAGCATCGAGGAAACGTGCAGGTCTGGCGCGGTCAGGGAGGGCGCCGCACAGGACGGTGAGATCATCGTCATACCGGCATCTTCATAGATTAGCGAGGCCGGGCTACAGGAATTGAAGCAACTGTGCCCTACCACCGCCACAATGTCTTCATTGGAAATAATCTTGTTGGCTGCGGCCTGACCTTCTTCGATGCGGCAGCCGCCATCTTCCGCTTGCAATTTCAGGGGATGCCCCAACAGCGAAGCTTTGTATTCCAGAGCGATTTCCACGCCACGCTGACTGTCGATACCCAAGTCCTGATTGGGGCCGCTGGTCACCAGGGCAGAGGCGATGATGATGGGGTCGCCATCGGCTACTTCTACGCAGCCCAGAACGTCGTCGCATTGGTAGCCTTCTACTGCCGCCGGTTCTGCCGGGGCTTCGGTTGGCTTGGCAACAGCCGGGACTTCGGTTGCCTCCGGTTTAGCGCCGCCACAGGCCGGTATCAGAATCAAAACCACTAACAGGCTTAACAGTAAAAAAATAGATTTTTGTTTTAACATTTGATTTTCTCTTTCTCTGAGATACGATGGCAGGAATTTACATTTTTATGACGCTTGCGCTAAAATGCTTGTCCAAACCTATTCACAATATTCAAGGAGACTCTCTCATTATGAAATTGATTGTTGAAGCAATCACCCTGAAACTCAAAACCCCATTTCGCATTGCGCACGGTACCAGTGTTACGCGTGACAGCGTACTGGTTCACGTGGGGGATGGCGTGGGCGAAGGCTCAATAATGCCCTATTACGACTACACCCAGGCAGACGTGGTGGCCTACCTGCAAAATCTGAACCTTGACACACTGCTGGGCGATGACCCGCTGGCGCTGGAAGAAGCCCTTGACCGGCTTCCGCCCGGTCCCGGGCCGGCCCTAAACGCCATAGATACCGCCCTGCACGACTTCTGGGCCAAGCAATTGGGATATCCCCTCTACCGCTTGTGGGGACTGAACCCCAAACAAGCCCCTCCCACTTCCATCACCATCGGTATTAGCGAGAACGAGGATGAACTGCGAAAGCGCGTGCGGGCGGTTGAAGGCTTTCCTATTCTCAAGTTAAAGTTGGGCGCGAGCGATTTGAAGGCTGACGAAGCGATTGTGCGTGTAGCGCGTGAGGAGACCGACGCTTGCCTTTGTGTGGATGCTAACAGCGCCTGGAGTGTAGAGCAGGCCGCTCACATCATCCCTCGTTTGGCCGCCTACGATTTACTCTTCATCGAGCAGCCCCTCCCTCGATCCGATATTCAAGATTGGCATCGCCTGCGCCCGCTGCTACCCGATAATATGCCGCCGCTCATCGCCGACGAGAGCGCGCAACAAGCCGGCGACATCCTGGCTCTGGCCGGCGGCGCCGATGGTATCAACATCAAGTTGACCAAAGCCGGCGGCTTGCGAGAAGCGCGCCGGATGATTACTCTGGCCCGGTCATTGGGGATGCAGGTGATGTTGGGTTGTTCTGTTGAAAGTTCGGTAGGGATCACTGCCGCGGCCCATCTGGCTCCGATGGTAGATTTTGCCGATCTGGACGGCAATCTGGACGTAGCCAACGATCCCTATACCGGCGTCCGTATGGAAAAGGGGTATCTTCATCTTCCCCAGAAGCCGGGGTTGGGCGTCACTCGTTTGTCTGATAGAGAACTGGCGTAGCGTAGAGAATATTACACGCGCAGGCGCGGGTCAAGGGCGTCGCGCAAGCCATCGCCTAACAGGTTGAAGCCCAGGACGCTGAGCATAATAGCCAAACCGGGGAATACCACCGCCCACCAGGCGCCGGTGGTCAAGTAACGATAGCTGTCGCCCAGCATCGATCCCCATTCCGGTTCCGGGGGAATTGCTCCCAATCCCAGAAAGCCCAACGCCGCCGCCGATAGAATTGCCCCGGCCAATCCCATTGTAGCCTGAACGATGATGGGAGACAAGGTATTGGGCGTAATGTGGCGAAAGAGAATACGCCCCTGAGGAACCCCCACGGACAGGGCAGCGGTCACATATTCTTCCCGGACAACGCTCAACACGGTAGACCGGGCCAGACGGGCGAACATTGGAATACTCACTATCCCAATGGCAATCATCCCCTTATCCAGACCTGGCCCCAGCATAGCCACAATGGCAATAGCCAGCAAGATGCCCGGGAAGGCCAGAATGATATCCATCATCCGCATAATTACGCTGGAGATCAGGGTCCCTCCCAAGGGCAGGGCCGCTATCCCCCCAATGAACAGGCCAATTACCCCGCATACAACAGCCGTAGGGAAATTTATCAGCAGAGCCGCCCCGGCGCCCAATAGAAGCCCCACTCCGGCAAAAAAAGCCACACGCGCCGCTAATTTGTCTGCCAGAAAGTTTTCCAGAACCGCAACAACAACGCCCAGAGCAAGGAATATAAACGCCTGAACAGGCTGCCCGGCAATCCAGGCCGATATAGCCCCCAGACCGAGGCCGATACCGCCTATGAGAATGATCTGGGCCGTCCGGCTAATAGGCATACTTTCATAGAATCCGGACAACAGGCCCAGAAGCCCTCCAATTGACAGGGCAATGCCCACAGCCACCAACCCTACCCGCAACGAATTCCAGCCGCCGTGAGCCACGCGGCGAAAGATGTCCCGTCCTAACTTGTCGGTGCCAAAGGGATGAATCGATTCGACCTCTTCCGTTGGAAACAGATTAGGCGGCATCAGTTTCAGCGAATAATCAAGATCGGTTCTGGGGTTATACTCCCAGAAAAAATGAGATAATGTCGAAAACAGGATAAAAAAGGTCACAATGACCATCCCCAGCCGGGCAGTATTGCTAGAGAGTAAACGTCGCCACGCATCTCCCCACAATGACCGGGGCTTGCGAGCAATCAAATTGTGGCTAATCTCTTTTGGAAATGTTTCTGTCATATCATCCTCAATCGTAGTGAATCCGTGGATCCAGATAAGCGTAAGATACATCTACCAGCAGGTTGACAAACACAAAGACAAGGGCAATGAGCAATGTGCCCCCCTGAACAACCGGGTAATCACGGGCCAGGATAGCATCGTAAATCCATTTACCAATGCCGGGCCAGGCAAAAATTGTCTCCGTTAGAATTGCGCCTGCCAACAAGGTGCCGGTCTGAAGCCCAATGATAGTGATGACGGGCAGAAAGGCATTTTTAAGGGCATGTCTGGATAGAACCACACGTTCCCGCAAGCCCTTGGCGTGAGCGGTACGGATGTAATCTGCCTGCAACACATCCAGCATACTGGAACGGGTCATACGGGCAATGATGGCCATGGGGATAGTGGCCAGGGCCAAGGTAGGCATAGCCAGATGTTTCAGGGTGTCTAACAAGGCGGGTGTGTTGCCGGTGATAATGCTGTCTATGACGTAGAAATTGGTAATTACTGTGAGGTCAACATCGTGACTCAGGCGGCCTCCAATGGGAAGCCAGTTCAAAATAACGGCAAAGAGCATAATCTCCATCAGCCCCAGCCAAAAAATTGGCATAGAAACGCCAATGAGAGACCCGATCATACTGATACCATCCCACACAGAATTGCGTCGCGCGGCCGAGACGATACCCGCCGGAACACCAATGATGATCGCCAGCAACATGGCGAACATAGACAGTTCGACCGTTGCCGGAAAGCGTAGTTTCAAGTCATCGACAATAGGCATGCGACGATGAATTGATTTACCCAGGTCCCCATGTCCCAGCCGGCTCAGAAAACGAATGTACTGGCTGTCGAAGAAGCCTGCGTAGTCGCCCTGATCCAACGCGTCGCTGTCCAGAAATAACGGGCGGTTCAACCCCAACTGCTCGCGGATCCGCTCTACGTTTTCCTTGGCTGCGTGTTCGCCCAGCATAGCCACAGCCGGGTCACCCGGGATGAGACGCATCAACAAGAAAATGACAAAAGTAACGCCCAACAAGGTAGGAATCAGCGAGATGAGACGACGAATTAAATATCGAGCCAAGATGCCCCCTTTCCAAATTCAGGGGGCGCAGAATACACATGCACCCCCTGAGTTATTGTTTACATCGCTTTTTAGACCTGTCAGGTCTTAAAGACCTGACAGGTCTTTTAAAAAAGTTAGCGCTTGTCCTTGAACGGCTAATCAAGAGGAATTACTCCCCAATGACAACCCCTTCATAGTAGTCGGCGCCAACAGGTTGCGGCACGTAACCGCTAACCTTGTTGGAGAAGATCAGCGGCGTGTTGTTATGCACTACCCACAAACGAGCGGCGTCCTCATACAACAACATCTCAACCTGCTCGTAGAGTTCCTGACGTTCAGCCTGATTGGGATTGGTGGCGGCCTGGTAGAGCATGCTGGCGACTTCCTGGTTGGCGTAGAAGCCCTCGCGCGGATCGGGCGATTTCACCCACTCATCGGGGGAGCCTACTTTGTCGTCCCCGCTAAAACCGAAGAAGTAGTTGTGGAAGTTGTCCGGGTCGCCGTTGTCGCCGCCCCAACCAAGCATATACAGACCGGGAAGTTGTCCGGTGCGTCGCAAGCCCAGATAGGTTGGCCAGTCGCCGGCCAGTTCCAACTCAACATTGATACCCGCTTTGGCCAGATCGGCCGCCATGCCCTCGCCAATTTCTTTGGGACTGGGGTAGTAGAAGCGGGTCACTGGCATATAGTAGAATTTGAGCGGGATTTTATCGCCAGCCGCGTAGACGACATTGCCTTCCGCGTCCGCAATGTCCTCAGCAACGGTTACTTCGCTAATGCCATCCGGGAAGCCGGCGTCGGACAGGTATTGCTTGGCCATATCCGGATCATATTCCCAGCCAGGAATAGCATCGTTGTGGCCCCAGACCAGCGGCGGCAAGAAGTTGGTTGCCACCTCGCCGTAGGGACCGTAAAATGCGTCTATCAGGCCCTGGCGATTGATGGCGTGCATTATCGCCTTGCGGAAGTTGATGTCGTTGAATTCTTCGATCTTGTAGTTGAAGGCCAGATAGCCGGTGTTCAGCGCCGGTTTGGGGTCAACGTACAGATCGGGGTCGGCATCAGCGGAGGCAACGTCTTCAGACGAAGCTTGTTCCAGAGCGTGGATGTCGCCGGCTTTAAGAGCCAGGAAGCGGGCCGAGTCATCGGGGATTACCCGGAGAATGACCTCGTCAACCGTTGGGCGACCGCCCCAATAATCGTCATTGGCGGCCAGGGTGATGTGGTCGCTCTCAACCCATTCCACAAACTTGAAGGGGCCAGTGCCCACGCAGCCCACTGAAGGCAGGCCATAATCTTCGCCGTTAGCCTCGATGGCTGCCGGGCTGGAAATGGCAAACATATCCATAGCCAGATTGGCCAGGAAAGGCGCCAGCGAGTCGCTCAAAACAAATTTAACCGTATAGTCGTCAACCTTTTCGACGCTGGCGATGATGCTGGAGTCGTCAAAGCCGCCCCACATATACTCGTAGTACTCAAAGACCTGGCTTTCAAGGTGAGCCGGGTTATCGGTAAAGCGCCAACGATCGTAGTTAAAGATAACCGCGTCGGCGTTAAAATCGGTTCCATCGTGGAACTTGACGCCTTCGCGCAACGTGCAGGTCCACTCGGTGCTGTCTTCGTTGGCGGTACAGCCGGTGGCCAGGGCGGGGATCGGGGTGGTGGAACCAGGCTCATATTGGTAGAGCGGCTCCAGACATTGACCGGTTACCCGGAAGCTCTCGCCGTCGGTGACGACAGCCGGATCAAGCTGAACAGAGTCGCCGCCACGGCCAAAGATGAAAGTGCCGCCTG
>DUEH01000259.1 GCA_011192195.1 Chloroflexota bacterium
ACCAGAGTTTGAATTACCGAAAGCCGGCAGAGGTCTGGGTTGCGTAAAAAGACGCCTGTGGATAAGTGGAAAACCTTCCGCTGCGCTCCAGGCTTCCCACTTATCCACAGGCGCTACTACTGCTACTATGGCGCTTGTAAATATTATGTCTATCACCTTAAAATCACCAACTTGTGGTCTTGACAATGGGGGTCACTATACTTTATCCAAAAGTTAAGGAGCATCTCAATGCGTCATACTGTCAAAATCAAACAACCTAACTCTAAAATGTGCTTTGTCTGCGGACTAAAAAATGTTGCCGGGCTGCGCTCTTTTTTCTATGAACTGGATAATGATGAGCTGCTGGCTATCTTCAAACCGGAAGAAGCGCACCAGGGCTATCCGGGGCGTCTGCACGGGGGAATTGCCACTGCTATTCTGGATGAAACCATTGGCCGATCCATTACCATCACTAACCCGCAAACGGTTTGGGGCGTGACAATGGAAATTACCGTCCGCTTCAAACATCCGGTTCCACTGGATGAGGAAGTGCGGGTAGTAGGGCGCGTTATCAAAGACACGCGGCTCTATTTTGAAGGAAGCGGCGAAATTTTGCTCAAAGACGGCGCGGTAGCGGTGACGGGACGCGGTAAGTATCTCAAACTTCCCATCGAGAAAATAGCGAATTTTGATGAAAATGAAGAGGAATGGCGGGTGGTTCCCGCTGAGGATGACCCGAGGACGGTGGAGTTGGGGGAATGAATTGTAAATTGTAAATGGTAAATGGTGAATGGTAAATGGTAAATGGTAAATTGCGAACGTAAAGTGAAGTTTGCGCGGGTTGAAACTGTCTTACAATTCACCATTCCCAATTCCTAATTCATAATTCATCATTTCTAATTGGCAAAAATGTGAGTCAACACCGTGGCGCCCACGCCGCCGACGCTTTGCAGCAAGGCGACGTTGGCGTTTTTTATTTGCGCCTGACCCGCTTGCCCGCGCAGTTGCAAGAAAATTTCGCAAGTTTGGTAGAGCGCCGTTGCGCCAATGGGGTGTCCCCGCGCCTTCAAGCCGCCCATTGTGCTGACGGGGATGCGTCCGGTGGGGAAAATTTCGCCCTCTGCCGCCAGACGCCAGCCTTCGCCGGGTTTAGCAAATCCCACTGCTTCCAGCGATAGACAAGAGACAATACTAAACGCATCGTGCAGTTCAAAGAAGTCCACGTCCAGCGGGTTGATATTGGCGCGCCGAAAGGCTTTTCTGGCCGATATTCTGGCGGCGTAGAGGTCAAGGGGGTTGGGGCGGTCTGCCACGCGCATCCAGTCGGTGGCTACGCTGGAGGCCAGAATTTTTACCGGATGGTCGTTGTAGGCGCGCGCTTCGTCGGTGGGAGCCAGAACGACTGCGGCGGCGCCGTCGCAGACAGGGGAAGAGTCGTACAATCGCAGCGGGGGCGTAATGACGCGCGCGTCTCTGACCATTTTCGGGGTGACAATTTTATCTTTGAAGAGCGCGTTGGGGTTGAGATGGCTATTTTGATGGGCATTTAGCGCAAAGTTATCAAATACGCTCACCGGAACGTTGTATGTTTCCATATATTGCTGCATTACGCGCGCGTTTTGGCTGAGCAGGGTAGCGCCGTGTATCGTTTCATGGTCGGCGTCCAGAGCTTTAGCCAAAACAGGCGCAGCCGGAGCGCTGCTCATTTTTTCTACGCCAATGGCAATAGCCAGATCGGCTTCGCCGCTGGCAATGGCAAAAAAAGCCATTCGCAGGGCGGCGGCGCCGGTGGCGGTAGCGGCGCGCACTTGCAAGGCTTCAACGCCGCGCAATCCGGCTTCGCTGGCGATGAGGGTGGCAATGTGTTTCTGGCCTTGCAATTCATCAGCCAGCATATTGCCCGCAAAAAGCGCGTCAACCTGGGTGACTCCGGCATTTTCCATAGCCATTTTCACCACCTGCGCCCCCATCTCTCGCAGCGAAAGAGGCGATTTTTTGAGTACCGGTATTTGGGCAATGCCCACTATGCTTACATTTCTTAAAGAGTGTTCTGTCATTGGGCGCCTCAAGCGATATATTTTACAACAGTACTGCATTTTACGTATGTTGAACAAGTTGTCAAAGAATAAGCCGCCCTGAAATTCAAGGCGGCTTTTCCCATACTGACAAATAGCGTATCTTGTTCTCACGCAGAGCGTGGAAACAAGATACGCTGATTTTACTTATTTGACTGATTGATTATCGGCCAGAGTTGCCGAAGGGCATTGGCGGGCGAGACGGGCGAGATGGGCGAGGCGGGGCGAGAGTGCAGTCGCCGTCGTTGACGCAGGCATCGCGGCGTTCAGTGATTTTTTCTAAAATCTGATCGGCTTGTTCCTGGCCAAGTTTGCCGTCGGCAACGGCGCTTTCCAGGCGTTCAACGGCTTGGTCGTACAGGGCCAGAGCTACTTCTTCCATTGTCATGCCCTGACTTTCTACAATGTCCACCAGCACTTGCTTGCGCCCTTCTTCCATCGCGGCGCTAAAGTCCTCTTGAGTCATTCCCAAAACTTCGGGCAACTCATTACCGCGATCCATTTCGGGGCCGCCGGGGCGTCTGCCAGTTTGTCCGTCGGGTCGCCCACCGGGGCGCTTCATAAAAGCGCCGCCGTCAAAGGGGTGTTCAGCCATTCGTTCCAAAATGGCATCGGCCTGCTCTTGAGTCAATTTTCCGTCTTCTACGGCTTGCTGAAGGCGTTCTTCTGCATCGGCTTGCAGCGCCGCTTCTACATCGGCCCAGTCAATGCCTTGCGCCTGGGCAATTTCTTGCGGGGTCTGACCATCGGCCAGAGCAGCTTGAAAGTCTTCAACGCTCATTCCCAGCGCTTCGGCCAGAACTTCGCCGCCCATTGACCCGCCGGGATGCCCCATCGGGCCAAAAGCGCCCGACCCGCGCATTCCAAAGGAAGGGTGTCCCATTCTTCCACCGGGACCAAAAGTCCCATCCGTAGGTCTTTGGGCAAAGGCTACGGCCCCCAAAAGCAAAACGCCCACAACGGACACTACACTAATAATCCCAACTACTTTGATCCACTTTTTCATTTTTTTGTCTCCTTTCAGACAGTAACAGGTACTCGTTTTGGTAGTGGTTACGCGGTAAGTGATGCTTCGGAGCAACAAAGTTAAACTTTGTTGCTCCATCACTTACTCTTTCACCACTACCCTCGTTTTTTCGCTAACTTGCTGTCTGTTAGCTTGACTGTAAGTTTAGCCTGGTACCCTGAGAGGAGACTAAGGAAATTGTAAAGGAAATGTAAAATGGCGTTTTCAGCTTTCCGGCCAGGCCGTCCAGCGTCCCGATGCCGTATCTTCATTCAATCGGTAGCGATTGCTGCCGCTGCGAACTCTGAATTGGTGGCTGACGCGGCCTTGTTGGTTTTGCATATTCGTCCAGCATCGTTCCACAGCGTCAATGGTAATAACCGAACCGTTGCGATTGAATTTGAACCTGGCCGGAAAGAGTCCGAATTTTCGTTCAAGCACTTGCACAACTTCGCCCATTAGGTTACCTCGTCCCAAACTGAAGTGATATTGAAGGCGCCGCCCAGCGTTTCCGAAGCCATATCGTCTTGACCGACTACCTTGAATGAGCGCTCGCCAACGGGGGGGAGCAGGGCCGGATTGACGCCGGAAGTGTGTCCCTGCGCGCCCGGCTGCCCGTTGACCACCACCACCGGCGGATACCCGCTCGCCCGATACTGTGTCTCGGCCTGTTTTTCTCTTTGCCTGAAGACGAAGAAAAGCAAAAAGGTGGTGGGAATAGTAGCTGCCACGCCCAGCATCACCCCTACTATCATCGCCATAGCATCGGGACTCATTCTAATGCCAACTACAACGGCCAAAGTGGTGAAGAATATAGCGCTGATGATGAATATGAAGCGTTTCATAGGATTTACGATTTTGGATTTACGATTTTGGATTTACGATTGATTTTGGCGCACAGGCTTAGTCGTCAATCGTAAATCTGAAATCGTAAATCACTTGATCAATCTTAATTGCGTGCCAAACAGCGCTCTCAAGCGGCTTCTAACGCCGCTTTTACGCGCCGGCGTATTTCCGCCGCCAGGAAGTACCGGCCTTCCGCCGTCTGTGCCGGTAGCGGCCAGAGCTATGGGCGTTTCTTCTGCCAGCCAGCGACGGCTGCGGCGCGCGCCTTCGTTCATTTTTTCTACCACGCGCCTCATCTCGACGCCGTTCACAAAGGCCGCTTGAAATCGCGTTACCCGCCCTTTGGCTACCAACAGGAAATCGCCGCGCCCTAATAATTTTTCCGCCCCGGTGCCGCCAATGCCTGCCGCAACTTTGGCGTCGTCCGGGCTGGCAACGCTGCCGACCAGTCGCACCGGAAAGTTACTTTTAGTCAGGCTGCCAATGCTTGCCGCCAGCGGCTTTTGAGTGCAGGCCACAATGTGAATGCCCGCGCTTCTGCCGCGCTGCGTCAGGCGAGTCAGCAGCCGCCCCATAGCGTTGCCGCCTTGATCCAGAAGATCGGCTACTTCGTCAATGAAGACCACTACGCGCGGCTCGCTGATGCCGTCCCGGTCCCGGCGCACCATTTCTTCTACCAGATCGCCCAGCAAGAAAACCGCCTGATGAATTTCTCTTACTACCGGGCGCAGCAGGTGTGGCAGCCCAATCAGCGGGCCAAAGCCGCCGCCTTTTGGATCAATCATAACCAACTGTATCTCGCCCAGCCGATTGTTCACCGCCAAACTCAGCGCCATAGAACGCGCCAGAGCGGTTTTACCGGAGCCGGTGGTTCCGGCTACCAGCACGTGGGCCACATCCGGTGAAGGCAGTCGCAGCAACAGCGGCACGCCCCCCTCATCCAGCCCCAATACGGCGCTCTGCCGGGGAGTCTCCGGCAGCCTGTTCAGCAACGGCAACAATCGCACCGCTTGGGCATCTTGCCGGGGGACTTCTATATGAATTCTTCCGCCCTGGCGTGTGATGCGCACATTTCCCACTCCCAGACGCAGCGCAATTTCTTCTGAAAGTTTGCTGATAGCGTTGATTCGCGCGCCAATGGCCGGCGTTACCTGATAACGCACCCATCTGGGCGTCACTGTTCCGCCAGTCACCCGCGCCGGGGTTCGATGGCTATGCAGTACCATTTCAATTTGATCCGCTTGATACTCCAGTATTTGGCGCATAGAAGTCCCTGTTAGAACACACGTTCTAATGAGTGATTATACGAATATTTGTTCTGGAGTCAAAAAAGGTGTAGGTGAATCGAAGAGGGGAGTGAGAGGTTACAGCGAACGCATAAATTGTTCAACGGATTTGGCCATAGTGATTTGGCTGGACAAGACAGCGTCTTTGTATTGCAGCGCCCATTGATACATCAAAGAACGGGCGTTTTGCAATTCATCCAAAATCATCAACGCCAGCGGGCCGCCTTCATCTATAAAACCTGTTTCGTAGAAATCGCGTTCAACCTGCTGTAAATTGTATTCCAGGCGAATGATCTCAGCCTGCCACGCGCCGTTTTGCAAGGTGAGTTGGCTGTAGCTGGCGCGGGTATCGCCATCAAAGGGCAGGCCAACCGACCCCACATTGACTACCAGGGTATTATCAATCCGGCGAATTAAGGGAAGGTGGGTGTGTCCCACGCACAAGAGGGGAGATGGCGGAAGGATTTTTTGGCGCAATTTTTCATCAGACATCTGAGGGTAGATGCCGTCGCGGATGCCCGCCATAGAAGCGTGAGTAATACGCGCTTCTGCGGCGTCTTCCGTCCACAGGCTGAGCGCAAAGGGCATTTTTTTCAAGGCAGACACATCGCCGCCAAGTTGATCGTAAGCCCAGTAGACCGGACGATAGAACTCAAATTGCGGCCCGCTGCGAGGCGCGTCTGGATCATCCAGGCCAATTACGTAGTCTTCGTGATTTCCTCTCACCACGCGCCAGCCGGATTTTTGTTGTTTGGTTTGTACAAAATCCAGGCAATCACGCGAACGCGGCCCGCGATTGACAATATCACCGGCCACAACAACGGCGTCAGGCCGCCAAACTTCAATGTGAGCGGCAACGGTCTGCAAAGCAGCAAAATTGGCGTGAATATCGGCTAAGACGGCAAGTTTCATAACGTGAAGTATAAATAGAGAGACAGAGATGTCAAATTGATTAGGTAAAGTGTGCCATTGAAAAAATCAATCACAGCAACTATAATTGAAGCATACGGCTTTCCCAATTTCATTCGTGTTGTTTACAAAAAGGTAAGCTTATGTTGTCCAAAATAAAACAATTTCTGACCCCTCCAATTTTTGAGGATGAAGATAAAACACGTCTGGCGAACCTGTTGAATACCCTGTTATTGTTCGCTACTGTTCTGGTTGCGCTGTATAGCTTAATCCTGCCCTTCACAACCCCCAACCCGGCGCCTGTCAGCCTGTTTTTGGGAATAATCATCCTGATTCTCATTGTTACGTTCTTTTTGATGCGACAGGGCAAGATAAAAATGACGGCTAATATCTCGATTGCCATTTTATGGATTTTTGTAGCGGGAATGACATTTTTTTTGGGCGGCATCTTCAACCCCTCTTTCACCAGCCTGATTTTGATTATTTTTGGGGCCGGTTTTTTACTGGGAACCCGAGCCGCCGTTATTTACACCATTCTAAGCATTTTGTATAGCCTGGGGCTTCTTTACGCAGAAATGCGCGGCCTGCTGCCTAAAGCCCTTTCGCCGGTCACGCCTTCATCATTTTGGGCGGGCATTGTTATCAACTTCATCGCTGTCGCTGTGTTCATTGCGCTGGCAAACCGCAGCATAGGCAGGGCTTTAGAGCGCGTTCGGCAAGAACTCGATGAACGTCGCCGAACGGAGAGTGAACTGCGTATTAGCGAACAGCGCTTCAGAACCCTGATTGTCAACTATCCCGATATGATATTTGTGGTGGATGTTCCCACTAGAATTATCACCTTTGTCAATAGAGACTCTTTTCTGGGATACACCAGGCAAGAACTGGAAGATGCAGACCCTATCTCCTTTGCCGTTGCGCTGGATGACCATTATCTGACCATTGCCCACTGGGAAGAGATGCTGCTTCCTGATAATCAAAATTTAGACCCTATTGAATACCGAATAATCAGCAAAGACAGGCAAATGGAATGGGTGCAAAACAGAAAGACTGTCCTTTCACGCGACAAAGTTGGATGCCCCGTTCAGGTTTTGATAACGCTCACGCTCACCACCGAGCGCAAACAACTTGAAGAACAATTTTTACAAGCCCAAAAAATGGAAGCCGTTGGTAGATTGGCCGGTGGAGTGGCTCATGACTTCAATAATTTGCTCACGGTTATTATGAGTTACGCAGAATTGGGCTTAAAAACTATTCCCAACGGCAACCCGGCCCGCGCTGAAATTAAAGAAATCAACACCGTTGCCCATCGCGCCGGGGGCCTTACCCAGCAACTTCTGGCTTTTGCCCGTAAACAGATGGTTGAACCCAAAGTCATTGATTTGAACAAGCTGATTTCCAACTTAAACAAAATGCTCTACCGATTGATTGGCGAAGACATTGAGTTGGTACTCTCCCTGGCCGCCGACCTGAAGGCGACAAAAGTTGATGTGGGTCAAATTGAGCAAGTTCTGACCAATCTGGTCATCAACGCCCGCGACGCAATGCCCCAAGGCGGACGCTTGACCATTGAAACGACCAACATCAATCTAACCGAAGACTACGCCAGAATGCACTTTGACATTCCTCCCGGTCAATACGTTATGTTTAGCGTTTCAGACACCGGCATTGGTATGAGCGATGAAATTAAAGCGCATATCTTTGAGCCGTTTTTTAGCGCCAAAGAAGCAGGCAAGGGCACAGGGCTGGGATTGGCAACCTGCTATGGCATTATCAAGCAGAGCAACGGACACATCAGCGTTTATAGCGAAGTTGGGGAAGGGACAACCTTCAAAATTTACTTGCCGCGCGTTAAACAAGCCGGCGAGAGGGAATCTACCCAAAAATTAGCCGCCGATATTCCCGGTGGTAATGAAACTATTCTGTTGGCAGAAGACGAAGCTATTGTGCGCGACCCATCGGCGCGAATTTTACGCGATATGGGCTACACCGTACTGGAAGCAGAAAACGGCGCAGACGCTTTACAAATACTTCAAGCGCAGAACAACCCAACGCTCAATCTATTGATCAGCGATGTGATTATGCCAAAAATGGGGGGCGTAGAACTGGCAAAAGAACTTCAAGCTTTACAGCCAACGCTCAAAATTCTTTATATTTCCGGTCATACCGACAGCGCCATCTTTCGTTACGGCATGCCCGGCAAAGGATCTTCATTTCTGCAAAAACCTTTTTCCGCCGGCGCTCTGGCGCGTAAAGTGCGGGATTTACTAGACGAAGAAAAATGACAGGGAAACAGGGAGACAGGGAGAATTTTATCTCCTTGTCTCCCCCTCTCCCTGTCCCCTTGTCTTAGTACACCATGTCGCCGCGCGCAAAAGCCGCTGTGCGCGGGTCTTGGGGATTATTGAAAAAAGCAGGAGTATCGCTCACTTCGATGAGCTTGCCGTCAAGGAGAAAAGCTGTGCGATGGGCCAATCGTTTGGCTTGAAAGACGTTGTGCGTAACCAACACCACGCTAACGCCCTGCTCTTGATTGGCCTGCCGGATAATTTTTTCGATGAGTTTCACGTTGTAGGGGTCTAAATTGGCCGTCGGCTCATCCAACAGCAGCACCGACGGTTGAATGACCAGCGCCCGCGCCAACGCCACCCGTTGCGCTTCGCCGCCGCTGAGGGTGCGCGCCGAAGATTTAGCCAGATTCGCCAGCCCAACGCGCTCCAGCGTTTGGGCAACCAGCGGTTCGGCAGCGCGTTTACTTTTTTGCCGCAATTTTAGCCCAAAAGCTACATTTTCTCCCACCGAACGATTGAGCAGCGCCGGCTGCTGAAAAACCGTTGTCACCTTTCGCCGCGCTTCCAGCGAAGGCGCGCTGCCGTTCAGCGCAGCGCCGCCCGCAAAAAACACCTTCCCCGCCGTCGGCTGCTCTAAAAAGTTGAGCAATCGCAGCAAGGTGCTTTTCCCCGCCCCGCTTGGCCCCACCAGCGCCAAAATCTCTCCGGCGTAAATCTCCAGCGAATCTATTTTCAACACCGTGCGGCCATTGTAGGCTTGCGTTAGATTTTTTATACGATAAATTGGATCAGACATTATTGATTTTGTATTCTTTCAAAATCTTGATCCATTTATCAATATGGAATGTCTTTATTTCGGTAGAATTTTTAGCGTCTTTGACTAAATTATTTGTATATTTCTTTATAAATAAATTATAATCATCAATAAAACGTAAATAATATTTTAAAGTAGGAATTATCCCGTTTGCTATTATGTCAATTTTCTTTTGTGTTTTAGTCTGAATAATAAATTCATTAACCGCTTTTTCTATTTCTTTGGTTTCAAATCCATCTGGAAAAGTGGTTAAAATATAATAACGATCAATAGACGTGGTTGTAGTTTTTTTGATAATATCAAATATCAAATCCGCATCAATGGAAATATTATGTTTTATATCAATAATTTCAAAAGGCTTGCCATCGTCACCGTAAATCTCAATGTCTCCAAACCCATGTTTGTCGGAAGACGTGTGAACTTGTAGAGGCAACAGCCGTTTGTTGTCATACCTTTTTAAATTGGGAACAAGTATTTCATAAATAGAATAGATTGCTACAACCGGCAACCGTGAACTTAGTTTTTCAGCAAAATGCCGTTGCAGCATTTCAATTATCAAATTGATATTTAAAACGCCTGATCTCCCGCTTTGTTTTTTTGCCAATTGAAAAATCAACTCATCCTTGCTTGAAAGCGCTTGTAGTTTTGCAAAAAGATAGTTGAGATACACTCTGGGATTAGCATTTCCGTCTTCAATTTGCTCAAAAACATTTAAAAAACTTCTTTTGAGCGCTTTGCTCCTTATCTTTAAATTTTTCCCCTCATTTTTATTCCACTTGATTCGCTCTCTGGTTGATAAGGTTAGAAATGCGCTCTCTTTATTTGCATATTTAGGAAAGTGTCTTTTGAAAAAGGGGGTAACAACCTTAGTATCTAAACTTCGCGCTGAGTATCCATTTTCAAAATCAGTCCGATGCAGCCGAATATCCTGCTCTGGATTTGTTATTTTTTTGAGTAAACTTGTTGCCAATGCAGAAACTATAGATTTATTGCTGCCAATTTTATCTATCAAAAAATCCACATTTTCACAAAGGGATGTATCAAACTCCCTAAAGCTATTTTCGGATACTATTTTTTGGGCTTCCAGATACGCTCGCTCTAATATTTCTTTTTCGTTCATAAGAATAATTCGTGCTGATAATTACTTCCTTTTAAACGGTTATTTGCCAATTCTACGTATTCGGGGTTTATATCTATACCTATATAATGCCGACCGAGATTTCTGGCTGCCAAACAAGTTGTCCCACTTCCAACAAAAGGGTCTAAAACAATAGCGCCTGCTTGTGAGAGTAATTTTATCAATTCTTGAACAATATAAAGTGGATATACTGCCGGATGTTTATTGTCTTTGGTTATTTCCACCGGACTTTCAATAACATCCCGTTTTAATTTATCTCCCCTAATTTTGATAATGGTAAAACCGTTATTGATAATCTGGTTATTTCTGCCCCCTGCCTGCCCGCCATAAGCAAGTTTATGTATTCCTCTTATTTTCATTCTGAAACTGCTAATTTCACCCGCAAAAACAGATTGAATGGCTGCCTTTAACTTTTTCTTTGCCTTGTTTTTTTCATCTTCTGACAAGTCAGATTTGTCAATCAGTTCAAAATATTTTTTACCCAACTTGTTTGATGGTTTACTATTTCTGCTTCTGTTCAAGACATCAAGATGCTTTAAATAGCTGCTCAAATCAAAATAATACTGTTTTGATTTTGTAAAGATAAAAAAAGGTTCGGTGGATTGAATCAATTTACGCTTATCTTGCCGCGGTGTTGGATTTAGCTTCATCCATTTTATATCATTGACAAGAAAAACTTTTTCGCTTTCTATTACTTTGGCGGCAAAGCGATATGGAAGCAATCGCAAGCCGCCTTGAATATATTTATCTCCTACATTATAAACTATCGTTCCCGTCGGTTTGGTTACTCTGACACATTCAAAAAATATAGCTAACAAGTTATCCAGATATTCTTGTTCTGTTTCTTCGTTTCCAATTCCTAAAAGTCCATTTCCGTAATCTCTCTGTTGAAAATATGGCGGAGACGTAATTACCAAGTCAACCGAATCTGCTTCAAGCTTCTTTAAAATGCGCAGGCCATCTCCTAATACTATTTTATCCTTGTATTGCCCTGTCGACATTTTCATTCCTTTGAATATAGCAGGCAGATAAATGAATTTATTACGCTTTGGGTAGATTTTGTCTATTCTAACAATCTAAACTGGATACAACAAATCAACCCCGTGAATTTTTCTCTCCTCGCTTATCACTTGTCTCCAACTTCTTTTCCTTGCAAACGCATCATCGCTGCATTGACGGCAAAGGTGATAAGTAAAAGAATTATCCCCAACGCAATTGCCAGATCAAAATTTCCTTTGCGCGTTTCAAGCACAATGGCGGTAGTTAGCGTGCGCGTTTTGCCCTCGATGTTGCCGCCAACCAGCATCACCGCGCCCACTTCCGAGATAATCGCTCCAAATCCGGCAATGACGGCCACAATCACCCCTACTTTGGCTTCGGCAAGAATGGCAGCCGTTGCCTGCCAGTTCGTTGCGCCCAGCGAAAAAAGCTGCCGCCGTAAGTTGGGATTAACGCCCATCACCGCCGCCATTGTAAAACCGGCCACCAGCGGAAAAGAGATAATGGTCTGCGCCGTGATGATGGCGCTGGGCGTGAACAACCATCCCAGTGAGCCAACCGGTCCGCTGCGCGAGAGCGTCAGATAGACAAACAGACCCACCACAACCGGTGGAAAGCCCATTCCCGTGTACAGCAGCGCCATCATCAGCCGCCTGCCGGGAAAACGCTTCAAAGCCATCAGCGCCCCCAAAGGAATACCAATGAGCGTGCTGATTACCAGCGCCACACCAGAAACGTAGAGCGAAAAGATAATAATTTCATAAAGGGCCGGGTCCAGGTCAAAAATCAAGATAATGGCCTGGATGAGGCCCTGTAGAAGATCATTCATACAATTATGAATTGTAAATTGTAAATTGTAAATGGTAAATGGTAAATGAAATTTTGAGCGTAGAAATCGTTCACAATTCACAATTGACTATTTACCATTTACAATTAATCATTTTGCCGCGTTCCACGCCGCCGAATCAGGCGTAAAGAGGGGCGTTCCAAATTTATCAACGCCAAATTGGGCAATGAGCTTTTGCGTCTCTACCGAGGTCAACCATTCGATGAAGGCTTCTGCGCCCGCCGCGTTGACGGTGGGGTGCAGCGTCGGGTTCACGGCAATCACGCCGTAGGGATTGAAGAGGCGAGAATCGCCTTCTACCAGAATTTCCAGGTCAATCCCTTCCAATGTGCGAGCCAGATAAGTTGCCCGATCACTAATGGTGTAGGCTTGCTGCTCGTTGGCTACGGTCAGCGTGGCCCCCATTCCCTGCCCCACCGATTGATACCACTCGCCCTCCGGTTTGACAAAGGTCGATTCGCTGTTTTTGATGCTGGCGCCCTCTACCAGTGACGCATTGGCCGCTTGCCACAGCCCTTGCTCTTTGATATGCGTGCCAGAGTCATCGCCGCGAGAGATGAAGCTGCTCTGGCTTTGGGCAATTTTGGTCAGGGCGGCCGCAACATCCGTTATACCTTTAACGCCTGCCGGGTCTTCTGACGGGCCAACAATGACAAAATCGTTGTACATCACATCCTGCCGATTAACGCCGTAGCCATCAGCCACAAAAGCGTCTTCGCGGCTGCGGGCGTGAACCAGGATCACATCGGCGTCACCGTTTTCGCCCAATTGAATGGCCTGTCCCGTACCCACGGCAATCACCTCTACATCGGCCTTGTAACGCGCTTCAAAATCGGGGAAAATAGCATTCAGCAGGCCTGAATTATCGGTGCTGGTGGTAGTTGCCAGAACCAGACGACCAACTTCTGGCGCTCCATCATCTAATGAAGATGATACATCAGACGATGTTAAGGGGCGATTGAGTATAGACTCGGCCTCGCTTGCGCCGGGGATACACAATTTCCAGCCAGGTTCAATGATATCAACATTCTTGATATGAGCAAAGGTGGCATCCTCAGCGTATTTTGCGTTAGTTGCCTCGGTAATAGCTTGATAAGCAAATACGTCGCCATAAACCTTTTCAGCTATTTTTGAGAGCCAATCGTTGACCTGAACGACAGCTTCATGTTCGCAGGTTACACTATTTTGTGAGGGCGGCGCGGCCAGCGCTGCCGGTTGTAAAGTAAAAGCCAACAGCATCAA
>DUEH01000026.1 GCA_011192195.1 Chloroflexota bacterium
ACGTCAGCAGAGCCATCGGCGCGCAACTATCCCCCGGCGATGAAATCATTGTCACCCGTCTGGATCACGATGCGAACATCTCTCCCTGGCTGGCCCTGCAAGAGAAGGGCGTGGTGGTCAAATTTGCTGATTTTGATGTGGAAGACTGCACCCTTGACCTGTCTCACCTTGAATCGCTGATAACGCCAAAAACCAAACTGGTAGCGGTGGGTTACGCTTCAAATGCAGTGGGAACCATCAATCCGGTCAAAGAAATCGCCGCGATGGCCCACGCTGTTGGCGCAAAGATTTGGGTAGACGCCGTTCACTTGGCGCCCCACGCGCCCATTGACGTACAGGCCATAGACTGTGACTTTCTTATGTGTTCCCCCTATAAATTCTTTGGCCCCCACTCCGGCGCGCTGTGGGGGCGCTACAAGCTGTTGGACGAACTCCCCGCTTACAAAGTTCGCCCCGCCGAAGACGTGCCGCCGCACAAGTTTGAGTTGGGAACCGGTAATTTTGAAGCGATGGCCGGCATTAGCGCCGCCGTCAACTATCTGGCTGATCTGGGCGAAACTTTTGGCGCTGAGTTTGCCAACACCTACCGGCAAGCAGGCTTCAGCGGGCGTCGGCTGGCTTTGAAACAGGCAATGAGCGCTATTGCCGCTTATGAACGCCCCCTGTTAAAACAAATGATAGACGGCTTGCAGGCCATCCCCGGCATCCGCATCTACGGCATCACTAATGAAGCGCTTTATGATCGGCGTACCCCAACCGTCGCTTTCACCAAAGAAGGCGTGGCTACGCCGGATATTGCCAAAAAGTTGGGAGATGCGGGCATTTTTGTCTGGGATGGTCACTACTACGCCATCGAAGTAGTCAAGCGATTGGGCCTTTATGAAAACGGCGGAATGATTCGCGTGGGCATTGCTCACTACAACACCGCCGCTGAGGTGGATCGCTTTTTGGATGAAATGAGCTAATGGGCGAATTTGCGAATGGGCGAATAAATACAAATTCGCCCATTCGCCCATTCGCATGGTAAGATAATGCAATGAATGAAGAAACTCACGCGCTACACGCGCTTATTCATACAGCAAAACTCACCTCAGCCGAAGCAATTGGCCTGACTTTGGGAGATTTGAATCTGGCAGGCGGCGACCCGCACGTAAACGTGTGGGATCAGGAAACCGGCAAACGACGCAAAGTTTCGCTTACCGAAGACGCCAAAAACGCCCTGATTGCCTGGTTGCTCATTAGACCGGACCGTCCCATCACACTTATCTTCCCCGGCGATGACGATGAAGGCTTGACACCTGAAGGCGTTGAAGCGCTGTTGGAGGATTATACCCCGCCAGCGCCCTCGGCGGTTGCGGCTGCGGATGCGGCGGTAGTTACCGCGCAGACCATTGCAGAAGAAAATTTACCTGATTTGGGCCCGTTGCCACGCAAACAAGCTCCGCCCCCATTCAAAGTCGCGCCGCCGCCCTCAGCGCCGGAAAGAATACAGGTTAAAGAGAAAGCTCCGCCTACGCCCATCGTTCCCTCACCGCCGGCTGCCCCGTCGCCGGAAAAAACCACCCCGCCGGCAGCCGCCGCATCCAAATTGCTTACGGAAGAAGCGCCCGCTCCTCAGCCAAAAATGCCGCCAAAAGCAAGCGCTGAACCATCGCCAGCGTCCAAACAACTGCGTTTGGCGATTCTTGTTGGCGGAGGACTGTTGCTCTTGCTGTGCGTTGGTCTGGGCATTGGCGGATTTGTTTTCTTAGCGGACCAACTTGCCAAACTACAGGGAAACGCATCCACCACGCCTACGCCGGAAGAAATTGCGGGCGTAGTTGAGTTGAAAACAGCCACACCCACCCCTGGCCCCACCAAAACATCAACGCCTACCGAAACGCCTACGTCTACTGAAACGCCTACGCCTACTGAAACGCCCATCGCTACCGCAACAGCGACAACTGAGCCAAGCAGCGTTTCTCCCGTTAGCGCGCCTACCCAAACGCCTGCGCCCGCGCCGCCAACCAACACACCGCAGCCAACTAACACGCCAACTCCCATCCCCACCAACACGCCTGCGCCCACCAACACCTCCGCTCCGGCAGAGCCGCCCCCGCAAGCCACTAACACCCCCACTCTCACCCCCGGCCCCGAATACGCCGCCCCGGAACTGATTTCGCCGGAGGATAATTTCAACTTTATTCCGGGTAACACCATTGACCTGAAATGGAAATCGGTAGGCGAATTAGCCGGAAACGAACAATACGCTGTTCGGCTGGTGTATTTTCATAACTCTGAAGTAGTCTATCGAGGGACGCAGTTAAAAGAAACCCAATGGACCGTCCCCTTTAACCTTTATCATGATGCCGATGGGCCGGAATATAAATACACCTGGTACGTATACGTTGAAGCAGTGCAACCCGACGGAACCGGCATATCCATAAGCCCGGAAAGCGAGCATCGTAACTTTATCTGGAACTAAATTATGAAAAAACGAAACTGGTTTCCAATTACAACCTTCATCATTGCCGTTATCTCTTTGGCGCTCAATATCATTTTGATTGCCTCGCTCTATTACGCCAAAACAATGGTGGCTGATGCCATTTATCAAGCCGGTCAACAGGCCGAAACGCTGGCGGATGCGCAAATTGATTACACCTTCACGCTGGATCAGATTGTCCCCATCCAGGCGGAAGTCCCCTTCAATGAAACCATCCCCATAGTCGTAGATTTTGAAGTGGACGAAGTTTTCCCCGTAGACATCGTTGTTCCCTTTGACGACACCTTCAGCGTGCCTATCAAAACTACCGTCCCCGTTGACCTTGTCACGCAAGTGACCATTCCGCTCCCCTTCAACCAAAGCACCACCCTTGATGTCCCCATCAACACAGATTTTCCCATTGACCTGAGCGTTGACATTCCCATCAAAACAGAAGTGCCCATCAAAACCGAAATTCCGGTTAAAGTTCCCGTCAACACGGAAATAACCGTAGACATCAGCCGCACCGTTGCCCTGGATACGCAAATCCCCATCAAAATGGACGTGCCTATCAGCCTGCAAATGCAGGAAACCGCATTTGGCAGCCAACTGGAAGACATTGCCGCGTATCTGCTAAACCTGGCCGATAAGTTGGGGCGGTAAGTGGGGGCGGGTGTGCAGGTGTGCGGGTGAGAATTTTCGTCATTCGCCATTCGCCATTCGCCATTCGCCATTCGCCATTCGTCATTCGTCATTCGTCATTCGTCATTCGTCACTTGAACTGCCTTATGCAAATCGGTCTTAAACTTCATTCTATTCTCAGAGACTACCTGCCTCCCGAAACAAAAGGAACAACTATCCTCGCTTTGCCCAACGGCGCAACAGCAGCCCACCTGCTGGCTCACCTGAAAATTGACCGCCAGTGCAGCATCTTGGTCAACGGACAGGAGGTAGAAGATGAAAACCACCTTCTACAAGATGGCGATGAGGTGCAAATGTTGATAATTCTGGGCGGGGGGAGTTGAATAAGATTCACGCAATAAAAAAACGCTCGCAGACAGCGCCGTCTGCGAGCGTTTTTTTTATTCTTTCTTCGTATAAAATGTTCGTAGTGAGCTAATCGTTACTACTTCAATGTCATTAAGTTAGCATCCTGAGTAGGTTGAAGCGCAGCGAAAACCGTATCGAAAGGTGCGGGTTGATCAGGACTCGCCGCTTGAGCCGCACCCTTCGATACGCCTTTTCAAGGCTACTCAGGATGCTCATTTTACAGAAACAAAGTTGCACAATCAGACGCCAGCAACCGCACCGAAGCTGTCGCGCTGGCCCTGCAACACAAGCTGGTTTCGTAGCTGACGATTTTCGAACCAACATCCCTGAACCTGTACATTTATCGAGTTACTCACTTTATCAGCTTGATGCGTATGGGGGGAGAGCCTTGCGTTTTTGGGTTAATAAATGAAGCTTGTCAGGGGCGGTGTAATGGCTTTATCGCCCCTTTTCAAGTATAATAACAAGGTTGTTTTGCGGTACGGAGTAGGGGAATTGTAATTGTTCACCCCCCTCCAACTCCCCCCTCACGAGGAGGAGAGTTTTTGAACTTCCCCCCGTGAGCGGGGGGATTGAGGGGGGTGGGGGGTGAATGGTTACGGGGAATTAAGGAGTAGAGAATATGGAAAATACGCTGGAGTTGGTTCCAGACAAAAACCTGGGGCGCATAGAACGCATAGACATAGAACGCGAAATGAAAGCGTCTTATCTGGATTACGCTATGAGCGTTATTGTCAGCCGCGCTTTGCCGGATGCCCGCGACGGTTTGAAGCCGGTTCACCGGCGCATTTTGTACGCTATGCACGATATGGGAAACAAGCCCGGCACGCCCTACCGTAAAAGCGCGCGTATTGTCGGCGACGTGCTGGGCAAATATCACCCGCACGGCGATAGCTCTGTGTACGATGCAATGGCTAGAATGGCCCAGGATTTCTCTATGCGCTATATGCTGGTAGACGGTCAGGGCAACTTTGGCTCTATTGACGGCGACCGTCCGGCAGCTATGCGCTACACCGAAGCCAGAATGGCAAAACTGGCCGGCGAAATGCTGGTTGACATCAACAAAGACACTGTAGACTGGCAAGACAACTTTGACGCATCGCTGCAAGAGCCAACTGTATTGCCCGCCCGCGTACCCAATATGCTCCTAAACGGCGCCAGCGGTATAGCCGTGGGTATGGCTACCAATATCCCCCCCCACAACTTAAACGAACTATGCGACGCCACCGTCCACCTAATTGATAACTTTGATAATGTAGACGATGTGACGGTTGAAGACCTGATGCAATTTGTAAAAGGCCCGGACTTACCCACCGGCGCGCTGGTATTGGGCGGCAGCGAACTATCCCATATCTACGCCACCGGCAGAGGCCCCATCACCATGCGCGCCGTAGCCGAAATCGAAGAGATGAAGGCCAATCGCTACCGCATCGTCGTCACCGAAATTCCCTATCAGGTCAACAAAGCCAACCTCATCATTCGTATGGCAGAATTGGTAAAAAGCGGCAAACTCAAAGACATCTCTGACCTGCGCGATGAATCTGACCGCAACGGAATGTCCATCATCATCGAGTTAAAACGCGGCGCGCAGCCCAAGCGCGTACTGAATCAACTGTATAAATTCACCTCGCTGCAAACTAATTTTGGGATGAATATGCTGGCCCTGCTGCGCGGCGAACCAAGAGTGATGCCGCTAAAAATGGCGCTGCGCGTCTTCATTGAACACCGGCAGGAAGTGATCACTCGCCGCACGCAATTTGACCTGAACAAAGCCAAAGAACGCGCTCATATTCTGGAAGGCTTACGCATTGCCCTTAACCATCTGGACCAGATCATTCGCACCATCAGGCAAAGCGACAGCGTTGACGACGCCAAAATGCAATTGATGGACAACTTCAGCCTTTCGGCGGCGCAGGCGCAGGCTATTCTGGACATGCAACTCAGGCGATTGGCCGCGCTGGAACGTCAAAAAATTGAAGACGAATATCAGGAAGTGATGAAAACCATTGCTTATTTGAAAGACCTGCTGGCTAGTCCGCAAAAAGTGCTGCAACTTATCAAAAACGATATTTTAGAGATGAAAGCCAAATACGGCGATGAACGCCGCACCCAGATCATTGCCGCCGGCGCGGGAACCTTCAACGAAGAGGACCTTGTTAAAGATGAAGAAGTACTCATCTCTATCACTCAGCGCGGCTATATCAAGCGCGTTCTCAGTTCCACCTACAAGCTACAGGGGCGCGGCGGGCGCGGCATAACCGGTATGACCACGCGAGAGGAAGACGATGTAGCCTTTCTCTTTGCCGCCAGCACCCACGACACCGTTCTTTACTTCAGCGATAAGGGCAAAGTCTACTCTGAAAAAGCCTGGCGCATCCCCGATGCCAGTCGCACGGCAAAAGGGGTTTCGGTCATCAACCTGATCAACATCTTGCCCAATGAAAAAATCACCGCCGCCGTCGCTATTTCCTCCTTTGAAGACGCCAATTACCTGGCAATGGTCACGCGCAAAGGACGCATCAAGCGCACCAATCTGAAAAGTTTCGCTTCGGTGCGACCCAGCGGGTTGATTGCTCTGAAACTGGATGATGACGACGAACTGGGCTGGGTGAAACTCACCAAAGGGAAAGATGACTTGATTCTGGTGACAAAACTGGGGCAATCCATTCGCTTTGCCGAACGCGAAGTGCGCTCGATGGGCCGCGCCGCCGCCGGTGTAAACGCCATCAAACTAAGCGCAGACGATGAGTTGGCCGGAATGGGTGTGGTAATTCCTGATTGGGAATTGCTGGTAATAACCGCCAAAGGCATGGGTAAACGCACCCCTCTTAGCGAATACAATCAACAGGGGCGTTACGGCTACGGCGTGCGCACCTTAAGCAAAACCTTTGACCTAACCGGCGCTATCATTGATATGCACGTTATCAAAGGAGACGAAGATATTTCTCTGATTTCCAGCGATGGCAAAATGATCCGTACCAAAATCAATCAAATCCCAAAAATGGGACGCGCTACCCAGGGCGCCAGAGTGATGAATTTATACAAAGGCGCTACCGTAGCTTCTGTGGCTATTTTGAGCGGAGAAGAGAGCGGAGAAGAAACGTAAGAATTTTATATTATTTTGCGTCTGATGTAAGATGTGTATAATTACACTCTAAAAATTAGAAAGGTGCGTTTCATATATAAGCTGATTTAGCTTATTTGAAATGCCCCCAATTGAAAACTTATTGTTCAAGGAGTAAAAATGAGTAAAGCAATTCACGTAACAGATGCCGAATTTCAACAAAAAGTGCTTGAAGCGCCCCAGCCGGTAATAGTAGATTTTTGGGCGCCCTGGTGCGGTCCTTGTAGAATGGTCTCGCCCATTTTAGAAGATCTGGCCAACGACTACGACGATAAATTCACCCTGGTAAAAGTCAACACCGACGAAAACCCCCAATACGCTATTCAGTACGGCGTGCAGGGCATTCCCACTATGCTGTTTATCAGCAACGGTCAGATTATAGACCGCGTTGTTGGCGCAATGCCCAAGCCAATGATCCAGCAGCGCCTTGACCGTATGCTGAATGCGGCAGTGAAGAACTAAGCCRATTTACGATTTACGAKTAAAGTTGCGCATAAAGGTCAATCGTAAACCTGCCGCAGGTGAGCGCAGTCGAAGTATCCAAAATCCAAAATCGAAGAGGTTATTATGGCAGCACTACTTATTACTGAATTACACGGCGTTATACCTGAACTGGTCGGCTTTATTGAAGAAGCGGGGCTGGAAAAATCAAATAAGTTTTTGGCCGCTGTAGCTCAGCCCAAAGACCGCAAAGCATTGGCGGAAAAGTGGGGTGTTGACGCGCGTAAGTTGCTGGAACTGGGCAACCGCGCCGATCTGGCTCGTATCAAAGGCATTGGCGCCATCTATTCCGATTTGCTGGAATTTGCCGGCGTTGACACCGTTGTAGAGTTGAGCAAGCGCAATTCTGACAATCTCTATGACAAGATCAAAGAAGTCGCCGCCGAACATCACGTCCGGCGTCTGCCTCGGCTGGAAGTTGTGCAAGATTGGGTAGCTCAGGCCAAGTCGCTTGATCGCGGCATTTTCTACTAATTTCCGTTTAGCGAAAAATGAGATTAAAAAAAGCGAGCGGCGCTTCATAAGCGCCGCTCGCTTTTTTTTGGGGGTTACATATCCCACGTAGCGTCGCCAAAAAAGCCGGGTGGGTGGGCTTTACTCAAGAAAGTTGCAATATCGGCCCGGTTTTCTCCTAACACAAAATGGGGACCGTGGCCGGGATAGCAAATTGTCTCGTCGGGCCAGGGTATAACCACCTGCCGCAGGGTTTGCAGCGTAGTTTGAAAGCCCTCCGCCGACCAGGTCTTGCCGGGTCCGCCATCAAAGATGGTATCGCCGACAATGACCCGCTTGTCGTTCTCTACGGCAAAGCAAATCTGGTCGTCAATGTGGCCGGGCGCGTAGTACACGCGCAAAGTGTGTTCGCCAACCTTCACCCTATCCCCCTCCTTCAACCAAATATCCGCCTCCGGGCCAATGCCTCGGCGTCCTGGATGGGCCATTACCGGGACATTGAGCCGCCGTTTCATCTCGTCTAGCGCGCCAATGTGGTCCGGGTGGCTGTGCGTGAGCAGTATCGCCGTTGGCGTGGAGTCCGCCAGCAGCGCCGTCAGCGCATCGGGGTCTGCGCCGGGGTCAAAGAGGACGCTTTGGCCGGTAGTGGGGCAAATGAGCGCGTAGGCGTTCACCGGCCAGGGGCCAACCTGGGCAATTTTCAAGGTGAGTGGAATCATCAAGGGAGTCCTTTCTATTCTTCTTTTTCCACTGCTGGAGCTTCTGACTTATCAACTGTCTGCGCGTTTGCCTCTTTTTTCCTGGCGCGTCGGGCGCGCAGCCAGCGAACAAACAGCCATATCACAATAATCGGCGGCAGCAGCCAGGCAAAAGCTACCGGCAGTACAAAAATAATGATCCAAATCCAGAAATCTACAAATCCCTGAAAAGCGCTTATCAGGCTGCGCAGCGCTTCGCGGGCAGTACCGGAAGGCTCCCATCCGGCAACAGCTAACGGTTGAGCCAGTTCGTCGGGGGTTAACGCTATCTCTATGGTTGACATTGCCGCCGAACGCGCCAGATAATTCAAACGTCCCTGAATTTGCTCGATTTGCCCACGAATGTTGGTCAATTCACGGTGAACTTCCAGAATATCCTCTGTTCTACCGGTTTTCTGGCGAGTTGTCAGCAGTTCTTGCAAGGCTTGCTCCGTGACTTCCAGATTGGCTTTGCGCGCTTCTAAATCAACAAATTCTTCCGTAACATCCTGCGTGCTGGAAGTTTCCCCCTCCACGCGAATGGCTAAGGCTCTTAATTGCTGCAAAACCTCTTGATAGGATTCCGCCGGTATTTTGATAGTCATACTGCCTTGCGGCGCGCCGTTGTAGGTGTACATATTGGCGCCGGCCACGTAGCCCCCCGCTTCTTTTGCCATCTTGGTGATAGTTTCTATAGTTTGCCGGGTGTCTTTGACCACCAGATCAATATTGCCGGTGTAGACAATAAGGCGCGGTTGATCCAGTGGAATGGCGTCCTGAGCGGCGCTTTCGTCAACCGTCATATCTGCGTTATAGGCGCTTTTTTGCATAGTCGCTTGCGGCGCTTCCATTGCCGGGGATTCCATTGTCATGTCTGCGGACTGCTGCGATGCCCCGCAAGCAGTAGCCATACTCAAAACCACCAACAGAACCAGAGCCATTATTTTTTTGCCAAACAATTTTCTTGCGCTGTCGTTCATTGTGAACCTCTCCTGAAATAAAATTGTAGCGCAGGCTTTCTGGCCTACACTACAGAAGATAGAATTGTATTACACTTTCCAGTTGTAATACAGACGCCAACCGGCTGTAAATAGTTCCTCCCCGTCTCCTCGGTTCCCACGCTCTGCGTGGGAACGAGGAGACGAGAGGGGGAAAAATTGCTACAACTTGGGCAGCGTGATCCCACGTTGACCCTGATATTTGCCTTTACGGTCGGCGTAGCTGACGCGGCACGCTTCGTCGCTGGCAAAGAAAAGGACTTGCGCAATGCCTTCGTTGGCGTAGATGCGGGCGGGCAAGGGCGTGGTATTGCTGATCTCGATGGTGATGTGACCTTCCCAGCCCGCTTCCAAAGGCGTAAAATTCGTTACGATTCCGCATCTGGCATACGTTGATTTCCCCAGTACCACGCCGGTCACGTTGCGTGGCATCCTGAAATACTCGATGCTGCGCGCCAGAGCGAAGGAGTTGGGCGGGATGACGCAAATTTCTCCCTGAAACTCCACAAAGGCGCGGTCATCGAAGTTTTTGGGGTCAACCACGGTGAAGTTGACGTTGTGGAATATCTTGAACTCGTCGGCCACGCGAATATCGTAGCCGTAGGATGAAGCGCCGTAAGAGATTACCCCGTCGCGGGTTTGTTCCCGCACAAAGGGTTCGATCATCTTGTGTTCCAGAGCCATTTTTTCAATCCAGATGTCGGGCTTGATGGTCATTTATCACCTTTTCCGGGTAAGCGATTTTTTGTCGAAAGACCGCCGACAGTAGACCGCCGACCGCTGTAAAATTCGGCGGTCAGCGGTCAGCCGTCGGCGGTCACATTTTTATACCGAGCGTTTTTCTTCTACCGCTTCCAGCGCCATTGCCGCAAATTCATCAAGCGGCTTCGGCCCCAGATTCTCGCCGCTGCGCAGGCGGATGGCGACGGTGTTTTCTTCCGCTTCCTTGTCGCCCACAACCAGCATATAGGGGATTTTCTGCTTTTGCGCTTTGCGAATTTTGTTCCCCATCCGATCATTGCTGTCGTCAATTTCCACGCGCAGACCGGCGATTTTGAGTTGCGCGGCTACTTTTTCGGCGTACTTTACGTGGCGGTCGGCAATGGGAATGAGCATTGCCTGAGTAGGCATCAGCCAAACGGGGAAAGCGCCGGCAAAATGCTCGATGAGAACGCCAAAGAATCGCTCCATGCTCCCCATCAAGGCGCGATGGATCATATAGGGTCGGTGTTCTTTGCCGTCGCTGCCAATGTAGCTCATATCAAAGCGCTCCGGCAGGTTGAAGTCGAATTGAATGGTGCTTAGTTGCCACTCGCGGCCAATGGCGTCGCTGATCTTCAGGTCAATCTTGGGGCCGTAGAAAGCGCCGCCTCCTTCGTCTACGTCGTAAGGAATGTTGGCTCGTTGCAAGGCTTCTTCCAGCGCCTTTTCGGCGGCGCGCCACTGAGCCGCTTCACCTACCGATTTTTCCGGCGGCTGCGTGCTGAGATAGGCGTGGAAGTTTTCAAAGCCAAAGCTGCGCAGAATGTGCAGGCAGAATTTCAGCACAAAGTCAATCTCTTCCGGCATTTGATCTTCGCGGCAAAAGTGATGCGCGTCGTCCTGGGTAAAGCCGCGCACGCGCAGCAGGCCGTGCAGCACGCCGCTGCGCTCATAGCGGTACACCGTTCCCCATTCAGCATAGCGCAGGGGAAAATCTCGGTAAGAGCGCAGGTCATTTTTGTACATTAAAATATGGAAGGGGCAGTTCATTGGCTTCAAGTAGTATTCCTGCCCGTCAATGTCCAGCGCTGAATACATACTTTCTTTGTAAAAATCAAGATGGCCGCTAGTTTCCCACAGAGCGCTTTTGCCGATGTGGGGCGAATAGACCATATCATAGCCGTTGGCCAGATGTTCATTTTTGCAGAACTCTTCAGCGATGTGGCGAATGAGGCCGCCTTTGGGTTGCCACAGAACCAGACCGCCCCCCAAATTTTCGGCGTCGATGCTGAAGAGACCCAGTTCCTTGCCTAACTTGCGATGGTCGCGCTTTTTGGCTTCTTCCAGGCGAGCCAGATAATCTTTCAGCTCTTGCGGCTTTTCCCAGGCCGTGCCGTAAATGCGCTGCAACTGCTGGCGATTTTCGTCGCCGCGCCAGTAAGCCCCGGCCACATTGAGTAGTTTGATTGCTTTTGGGTTGATTTTGCCCAGATTTTCTACGTGAGGGCCTTTGCACAGATCAGCAAAGGTGTCGTGTTTGTAGATGCTGATGACCGGCGTTTCACCGGCGGGGAGCGCTTCGCCGTACTCATCTACGCCGCCTGTTTCCAGCCCTTCAATTAACTCAATCTTGTAAGGCTGATCGGCAAAGATTTCTTTGGCCTCTTCTGCGCTTAATTCCCGGCGAGCAAAAGTATGTCTCTTTTTGATGATGTTGCGCATCCGTTTCTCGATGGCTTTCAGGTCATCGGTAGTCAGCGCGCGGGGCAGGTCAAAATCGTAGTAGAAGCCGTCTTCAATGGGCGGGCCAATGGCGACTTTTCCCTTTGGAAACATTTCCAGCACAGCCTGAGCCATCACGTGCGCTGCCGAGTGACGGATTTTGTAAAGGTGTGATTGTTCGTATTCTTTTTTGGACATAGCGCATCTCCTGTGAAAACGGGTTTGTAGTTAGGTACGTAACGTAGTGGAGCGCCGCCGTGAAACGCCACTTCGCTGTCGCTGCGAGGCTCACTACGAACCATTTACATCTGGCGCGTATGAAGCCCCGCGCCATAGGCAACTCCTGTAAATAAAAAAATCCCCTCATCCAACAAGGGACGAGGGGTTAATCCACGTGGTTCCACCCAATTTTAGCCGAATTAGCAATGACCAATTAGCAATTAGCAATTAGCAATTAGCAAATCTTGTTTAATTGCTAACAGCGGCTCTTTGGAGGCTTTTAACGGGGCCAATCGGGACTTTTTACTGAGTTAAGGCCGTTCTAAAGTCCGCTCCCGGAGGGTTTTCAACAATTGCGTGTCAGGCGGCTTTCAGCTAGTGACCACCACTCTCTGTGACAGGGGCGTTTGTTTACTCATTCCGGTCAACGCTTTAGGGCAATGAATAATGAAAAATGAACAGTGAACAATTATTCATTTTTCACTATTCATTTTTCACTGATTTAGTGGGCGGTACAAGACTCGAACTTGTGGCCTCCTCGGTGTAAGCGAGGCGCTCTAACCAACTGAGCTAACCGCCCCAAGCAAAAATTATACAGGTGTGTTTAAAAAAGCGCCGCAGGCAGGGGGCCTGGGGGGTGTCTCCCCAATCTTCTCCCCTCTTTCTCCTACTCAAATGAAATACACCCAAATTATACTCAGCAAGGGAGAAATGACAAATTCTGACGAATAATGAATGATGATCCCAAAAAGATTGCCGCGCCATTTCTTCTGTGATACAATCGAGTGGTCAGTGGATAGTTTTACTACCTACTGACCACTATCCACTAACACAAATCTAGTTCTGACGGTTTCTGTGGTTACTCAAATTATTGACGATACCCTCCCATAGAGGCTGAAATGAGGAGGTTATGTAACCAATTGTTGTGATAAATCCGGCCATTGAGCTTATGAGCCGGAGATTGATCTTCATCAGCCACTTTAGCGCGTGTAATCGTTCACCCTCCCCCCCCTCAATGCCCGGTAAAGCGGGGCAGGCTCTCCCCCCGTTGACGGGGGGGAAGTTTAAAAGCCTCCCCTTGATTTCGGGGGAGGTTGGAGGAGGGTGAACGGTTACAAATCTTTTTCTTTACTACAAATTCGTTTTTTTCAGTAAATGGGGTAACCATAGAAAACGTCAGAACCAGTAAAATTCATCCTTCATCCTTGCCGTTTGCCTCACTTCAAAATATAGAAGGTGGCGCGTTTTTCGCCGATGCGGAGGAGGAGGTTGCGGTTGACCAGATCGCTCAGATCGCGGCGAAGGGTTTCCTGACTGACGGCGGGGCAGAGCGATTGGTAATCGGCGTTGGTGATGCGGCCTTTGTCGGCCAAGAAAGCGAGGGCTTTGATCTGACGCTCATTCAAGCCCATTTTCAGCCAGCGGCGCAGCGAAGCGCGGTCTTGCAGATGCGCGTTTTGGGGGTTGCTGTAGAGCGTAACACGAAAACCGGCGGCGGTTTCGGCCAGTTCAGGGGCGGGCAATCCCTGTTCGGCCAGACTGCGGATGATACGGTCTATGCCGTAGCCCAATCGTTCGATGAAGCCCATATCAAATAAAACCTGCACCATAGCGGCGTTGCGGCTAAAGCGTTCCCGGACAATGTTGTCTACCGTAACGTGACCGGGCAGGCGTCCGGGGCTGTAACATTCCAGGCGATTGGCAAAAAGCAGCAAGCGAATATTATCGCCGCGGATGCTGTAGTCGCGGTGGGCCAGGGCGTTGACAATGACCTCGCGCACAGCGCTGCGCGGGTAAAGGGTGGCTTCGCTGCGTTGCAGGCCGTCCATACGCACGTCCAGTCCAATGTTCTCCAGCACAAAGGCTTCGGCGCGGCGCACCTGCTCCGGCAGGGTTCCGCGAATATCGGCCCGCACAAAAGCGTCGCTCATTTGTAAGCCGGTGTAGCGGGCCACGGTAATTTCGGCCTGGGGGAAATATCGTTGCGGGTCAGAGGCAAACAAGAGCAATCCGACGTTAGTGGGGCGCAATTCGCCATTATCAAGCTTCAGGCATCCCCGTCGCAGCAGCGCTTCTTCCAGCGAAAGGTGTCGCAGCCCTTCCACAGAGCTGACGTAAGCCTGAACTGCCTCCCAGTTCAAGGCGCTTCGCGCAGCATCCCCGAAAATCATCCCCTCAAAACCCGCTTCCCCTCGATTGAAAATAAATTGTCGCAGAACAGAGCCGCGCAAGGGCGCAGGCTGTCCACCTTCCCAAATAAGGTATTGCCCCTGAAAGTTGTACACGTGGGGTAAATCAGGGGGGATGACGGCAATCAGGAGCGGATGGCCTTTGTAGCGATGCGCTTCCGGCGAAGGGATGATAAGGGGCGGGTCGCATTGCAGAGCGGCCTGCATAATTTGGTCTTGACTATCTTCAGGAGAGGGGAGTTTACGGGGACGTCCGTTTTTGCTCAAGCCCATCACCACAGCCCCGCCGCTGCCATTAGCCAGGGCAATCAAGGTTTGGGCAATAATTTTTGGTTTGGCTGCGCTTGAGAGAAAAGCAGTTTGAGCCGGGTTGCCCAAAAGCGTTTCAATCAGGGCTTTTGTTTTCGGCATTATCTCAAGGGACTGACTACGGGACATTCACCGTAGTTGTCCCCCCTCTGGCCTTTATCGTCATAAACGGTCAGGGTTACGGTGTGGGTTCCCGCCTGGGCGCAGGTGTAGATGATCTTGTCGCCGGAACCTGCGCTGCCATCGCCAAAATTCCATTCACAGGCAACAATCTTACCGTCTGATGCTGCGGATTGACTGCCATCAAAGCCGAAGGTCAGGCCATCCTTGCCGCGCAAGAAGACATATATTCTGGCCGTTGGCGCTACAACGCTTGTCGAGGACGACTCAGTAGGGGGGGGGCGTGGGCGTGGAGGAGATGTGCGTCTGGTCGAATTGGTCATCGCCCCATCTGGAATCAATTTTCCATTGGCCGTTTTGTTTTATTACTAAAAATCTCAGGACTTCCGGGGTTATGGAAACATCCCCTTGTTTGGCGGCAATAGCCACTTCAACGTAGCCGTATTGGGGGCGGGGGCCTTCGATGGTGGCAGAAGCGTTGACCTGTTCTACCAGCGGGTAGTATTTCAGCGCAACCACCGCCAAGTTAGAAACAGGCTCTCGGTTTGCAAAGCCAAAATAGGGAAGATCATCGTTGCTAAAATGTTCCGCCGCTTGACTGCCTTTGGTCAGAAAGTTGCTTGTATTCCAACCGCGCTTGTAGCCGGGGTCCAGAGATTGGTAAAACGCCAACATAATTTTTTCCGGATATTCGGTTTCCCTGATTTTTTCCGGCGGATTTCCGGCAAAATCAATGGTTGAACGAATGGGGTCTCTGAGAGAAGAGGCGCCAAAGGACTGCATATAGGTTTTATAGCCGGGTTCGCCATGCAGTTCGTAAACTGTTTTTACAGCCAGTTGGCTGCGATCAAAGGGACCGCGGTCTTTTACGGTGATCTCGTTGGTTTCTTCATCAAAGGATATCCCGCCGCTGCCGTTGAAAGAGCCTATAAGTACGTAGCGGTCAGGAATATTGGTGGGCGATTCCCAATTTTCGGTGTTGTACTGATATTTGAAGATGGTCAGTTGGTTGCGCGTTCCGCCTCCCCAGCCAAAGAAGAAAAGTTCAGGAACTTCACCAACGGTACCGGAAGCGGGCGGTCCGGCTGCTATATTCTCGACAATTTCATGCTGTTCAAGGCTAACGCCGTTCTCTCCCAAAAAATCTCTGTCCGGCGCCTTGAGGTTGTAGGGAAAAACAATAGGCGGGTTCCCGCGATCAGAATCATAAATTGAGACAGAGCGCGGCGAGTTATCGGGGCAGGGCTTTCCAAACTTCGCGGGGCCAACAGTATCGAACTGATAATAAACCAGCCACTCCTTGAAGCCGTCGCCATCAGTATCTTTGCGTTCTACTTTACACACCCGCAAATTGGTGGCGCTGCCATTATCATAAATGGTATCAAAATTTACCAACCTGCCGCTGCTTGTAAGCTCGGCCAGCTTATTTTCAGTTGGTTTTGGATCAATACCAAACAGTCTGGCGGCTAAAGCCACGCCAATCAATAGAAGCGCTCCTATTACAAGCACTGTTGCGAATGCGTTAAGGACATTTTTAATCATTTTCTTCACCTGAACCCAATTAACGATCTCAAAAAAGATAACATAATGTTACCATCTTTTTAACATTACGTCAACTACTCATCCAACGGAAGAAGCGCTGCCGCTAATACATCATCCATATCATTGGCCAGGATGAAGTTCAAATGACTTTTAATGCGCCTGGGGATTTCTACCAGGTCTTTTTCATTTTTCCGGGGGATGATGATGGTCTTAATGCCCACGCGATGCGCCGCCATAGCCTTAACGCGCAATCCGCCAACCGGCAGCACTTTGCCGCGCAGGATCACTTCGCCGGTCATGGCAACGTGGCGCTTCACTTTGCGCCCGGAGAAGGCGGAGATAAGGGCGGTGGCCATAGTGATTCCGGCGCTGGGGCCGTCTTTGGGGGTGGCGCCTTCCGGCACGTGCAGGTGAATATCGGTGTTTTCAAATTTGGCGGGGTCTATGCCATATTTTTTGGCGTTGGCTTTGGTGTAAGAAAGCGCGGCCTGCACCGATTCCTGCATGATTTCGCCCAGTTGGCCGGTGAGGGTCATACCCCCTTTGCCTTCGTACAGGCTCACTTCTACCGGCAGCACATCGCCGCCGCCGGCGGTCCAGGCCAAACCGGTTGCCACGCCAACTTCGTCTTTTTCTTCCAGCAGAAAATCGCTGAATTTGGGCGGCCCGAGGTATTTTGACACGGATTTGGCGGTGATTCTTTTGGCCGCCCGTTTGCGCTGCTCCAGGCGGCGAACCACTTTTCGGCAGATGCGCCCAACCTCTCGATCTAAATTGCGTACCCCGGCCTCGTAGGTGTACTCCCTGATGATGCACTGGATAGCCGCATCGGCGAAAGTCAGGTCTTGAGTCGCCAGACCGTGTTCTTCCAGATGGCGGGGGATAAGGTACTCTTTGGCAATGGCTATTTTTTCCGAATCAATATAGCCGGGAAATTCGATGATCTCCATACGATCCGCCAGAGCGTAGGGGATAAGATCAATAACGTTGGCGGTGGTGATGAAGAGTACTTTAGACAGGTCATAAGGCAAATCAAGATAGTGATCGGCAAAGCTGAAGTTTTGTTCCGGGTCAAGCACTTCCAGCAGCGCCGATGTCGGGTCGCCGCGGTAGTCGTAGCCCAGTTTGTCAATTTCATCCAGCATAATCAAGGGATTGACGGTTTCCACGCGCTTCATTGTTTGAATGATGCGTCCGGGCATAGAGCCAATGTAGGTGCGGCGGTGGCCTCTGATTTCGGCCTCGTCGCGCACGCCGCCCAGACTAAAGCGGGCAAATTTGCGATTCATAGCTTCGGCAATAGATTTGCCAAGTGAGGTTTTTCCGGTTCCGGGCGGGCCAACAAAGCACAAAATGGGGCTGCGCAATTTGTTATTCCCTTTTGTACGCGCTCTGACGGCAATGTATTCCAGAATACGTTCCTTAACGCGAGCCAGACCATAGTGATTTTTGTCCAGCACTTTTTCGGCGTGACTTACGTCCAGATTATCTTCGCTGGCCTCAGACCAGGGCAGGTCGGCAATCCAGTCCAGATAGGTTCTGATGATGCCGATTTCCGGAGCCATCGGCGGCATTTCAGCCAGTCGCTTCAGTTCCTTGTCGGCTTTCTGGCGGGCTTCTTCTGGCAGGGACAACGCTTCCAGGCGCGTTTTGATATCGTTGATGTCGCCGTATAAGCCGCTGGATTCGCCCAGTTCATCCTGCATGATCCGAATCTGCTCGCGCAAGAAGAATTCGCGCTGGCTTTTATCTACCTCTTGCTGTACCTGATGTTGGATGCGGTCTTCCAGTTCCAACACATCCAATTCCTGAGCCAGAATGGTAGTCAGGCGCTGCAAGCGCTCCATTGGATCAATGGTTTCCAAAACGTCCTGCCGTTGTTCCAGGCTGACCTCCAGAGTTGAGGCGATCAGATCAGCCACTCCCCCCGGCGACGAAACATTTGAGGAGGCAATATAGGCTTCTTCCGGGATGTGCGGGTCCAGTTTGCTGCATTTTTCAAACATTGTCAGCACTGCGCGCATTTGCGCTTCCAGAGCCAGACCAGGCTCTCCCGCTTCCGCTTCGACAATACGCCGCGCTTTTACCAGCGGGTAGGGAGAAAGTTGCTGCCACTCCAGCAGTTCTACACGCTCATAACCTTGCAATAAAACGCTGGAGGTGCCATCAGGTAAGCGCAGGTGGCGCACAATTGAGGCTCTAACGCCAACGCTAAATACATCATCCGACATCGGATCTTCCAACTCAGGGTCATGCTGAGTGACAACAATCAGGTTTCCGTCGCCGCTGTTAACGGCATCTATTGTTGCCAGCGAGGTGTCTCTAAGAATCATCAAAGGAGTCAAGATTTGCGGGAAAAGTACGGCATCTCTGATGATCAAAAGAGGATGCTCCATAATTCCGTCTATCATATCGTTTATTTCAACCGGGTCTATTCCAAAATTGTTCATTGAGTCCTTGTTATTGCGGGAGATTAGGGATTAGAGATCAAGGAAAGTAATATTCCAGTCTCCAAATCTCCAGTGAATTATGCGCTCTTTTGCGCAGAGCATGTATTATATAACCTTGAGTGGTCAAGTTGCAAATGACTTGATGGTTCCTTTTTTTTTATACACAGGCGCATATCAATAATAATTATTATTTTAGTATTCTTAGTAGGGGCTGTGGATATGTGGATTCTTTTCTGTTTCTGTCTTCTTTGCCCACATATACGCAATGGGACAGGAGAATAAATCTTATTTTGTGGTGAGTGACTGAGATATTTTTTTGTATCTGGGGATAACTTGTCAAGTGTATGTTGATTGTTTTTTGAGTCAAAAAAAGCTGTATTTGGCAAATTTAAAGGTGTGAAAAAAGGATGTCTTTTTCAAGATACTAAATGAAGGTTTAGAAAGGCATTGTAATCAACATATAGGGATTGGTGACAAAAAGAAGGATTTATTAGACATAAAAGGTGTGGCGAATATTAAAAGTTATCCCCAACCGAGCGCGTTTATCCACAGCTAGAGGGTACTTATCCACAAATTTGACGGTTATCCACAAATTTAACGGTTTCAGGAGACATAAAAAGGCTTGCTGTGCAGCAAGCCTTTTTATGCGAACTTAAATTTTAAGGTTGGGTTCAAGAGACTTTTTGATACAGGCGCTCCCTGATGCGCATAGCATCGCGTCTAAGGGGGTCATCTTGTTCTATTTTTTTCTTGATTTTATTATAACCGTACATAACCGTTGTGTGGTCTCGCCCCCCCAGAAATTCTCCAATTTGAGGCAGCGATGCTTTTGTTTCTTCACGGGATAAATACATTACCATCTGGCGTGGGGCGGAAACTCGTTTGCTGCGGCTGTTACTCAAAATATCCTCAACGCTGATATCGTAATAGTCGCCAACGGTGTCAATAACCATTTTTACGGTAATTGACGCGCGGCGTTGAACAAGGTCTTGCAAGGCTAACTTGGCCTGTTCTACGGTAATAACTTCTCTGCTTAGCGCTGCATGGGCAACCACGCGGTTTAGCGCGCCCTCTAACTCTCTGATATTGTTTTGGGCGCGTCGCGCTATAAAGTCCATCACTTCGTTGTTGACAACTACGCCAAGTTCATCGGCTTTGAAGCGCAAGATTGCCAGTCTGGTTTCCAGGTCAGGCGGTTGAATGTCGGCCAAAAGACCCCACTCAAAGCGGGAACTGAGCCGCGCTTCAAGCGTGGGGATGGCTTTGGGGAGTCTGTCGCTGGTAAGAACAATTTGCCCCCCCGCAGAGTGAATATCATTGAAGGTGTGGAAAAATTCTTCCTGGGTGCTTTCTTTGCCGGCAATGAACTGAATATCGTCAATCAATAAAAAGTCAGTGTTGCGGTAATGAGCGCGAAATTCCTCAGTTGTTTGGCGGCGGATAGAATTGATAAAGTCATTGGTGAAGGTTTCTGAAGAAACGTAAATGACTCGCTGCGCGCTTTTTGCGGCTTTATGGGCTATGGCTTGCAGCAGGTGGGTTTTCCCCAAGCCCACGCCGCCGTACAAAAAGAGTGGGTTGTAAGCCTGTCCAGGCCGTTCTGCCGCCGCTAATGCAGCGGCGTGAGCCAGGCGGTTTGAGGATCCCACCACAAAGCGCTCAAAGGTATAATGCTGACGCAACTTTACATTTGGGCTGGAGGACAGGTCGCCGTTAAAAGGCAAGGAAGCGTTTTTAGACCCGTTTTTTTTAGCGCTTCGCGGCGGTTTTTGTTCTTCTGTCTCCATAACAAGAAATTCCTGACCGTCCTGAGTTTGAGGAGCCAGGACAACAAATTTTACGCCAACTGAATTGCCGGCAATATTACTTAAGGTACGCTTTATTGTACTGGACAATCTGTTTTCTAACCAGTCTTTGGTGTAGATATTTTTAACGCCAATAGTGTACAGATTATCTACATATTCTACCAGAGACGCATTTTTGAGCCAGGTATCAAAAGTTGCTTTTGTAGTTTGAAGCTGTAATTGGGTGTGAGCTGCATGCCAGGTTTGCTCTGCCGATAGACGCATCATAATTGCAATTTTCCTTCCCTCCAACAAACTGTTTTGCCAGTGTATCAAAATTTGCTCATATCCACAAGCCCCTCAAGCTTAAAAAAAGGGCTAAAAAAATCAATTTAAGATATGTTATGATGAGTCTCAAAAAAAAGGTTGAAAAGCTGTGGAGAATCCCTTGATTCTACGGGGAGTAACTTGGGGATAAAAAAGGACAACCCCTGTTTTTTTATGTCGACCTGTTATGCAAAGATGCAGGTGTGTGCTATAATTTTCTTATGTCACTATAATCTGAGGTTTTTGTGCTGACCAAATATCGAACGTTCTTCTTGACAAGTTTGGCTTTCATTGCTCTTACTATTTGTGTAACCTTTTCCTTTATTTTTCTACAGGAAAAGCAAGTGAAAGGGCAGATCATTGATGCTGCTTCCGGCAAGCCAGTCCCCTTGGCCACCCTTGAAGTTGGCTCAGAGAGGCTTTTTAGCGATAATCAGGGTCAATTTATCACTTATATTCAGCAAAACGGACAAATAGACTTGCATGCCAGCGCCCCCGGCTATCTGCCCGCCCGCTTCACCTTTGATCTTCCCTGGTATTTGAAGATGGGGGAGGTGAAGGTGCAGATGGCGCCAACCGGTTTCACCGGCTACGTGGTTGACGCCTGGTCCGCCGAAGCTCTGGCAGGCGTAACTATCCACATAGCCGGGCAAGTTATCCACACCGACAGTTCCGGCAAAGCTAATCTACCCCTCACTGAATTGAAAACGCCTGCTACTATTTCAATCAGACATTCCGGCTACCTGCCCTGGCAGCGAGAATTGACGCGCTTACCCCAGGATTCGGCGGAATCTCCCTTGCTAATCCGGCTGGAGCCGCATACGCTGGAGGGATGGCTTCAATCTGCCGACGACGGGCAGCCTTTGCCCGGCGTTACCATTAAAGCGGGGAGCGTCACTACCCGCAGCGACGGCGAGGGGCGTTTTGTCTTGAGCCGGGTACTCCCCAACACCGAAATTATTGTGCAGCCCGATGATCGTTTCATTCCTGTTCGCTTCACGTTTCAAGATCAAACAACAACTACCATCGCGTTGGAAGCAAAGGGTTTGACCGTGAACGTGCGCAACCGCTTGACCGGCTCCCCCGTCGCCGGGGTAGAGGTGCAATCGGCCAACCGGCGCGCATCGAGCAGCAAAAACGGAATTGCGGAACTGACGCGCATCCCGCCGCAGGGAATTCTTCAGGTTCAACGCGCCGGCTATGTCAAGCAGACCCTTGCTTACACCTTGTCGCAGCCAATCACCGTTTCACTTGAAGCAAACGCTATGCAGGGCCGCATTCTGGACGCGCTAAGCGGTCTTCCCCTGACCGGCGCGCGGATTTTTCTGAACGGCAACGCCCAATCGCTTGATTCCCACGCCCACTATACGCTGAATGACTTGAGTCAGGAGTTTACCCTGACTGTCAGGAATCCCGGCTACAAGACCATTCAGCTTGCCTGGCCCATCACTCACACCGGCGCGCTGACCGCGCTGGCGAAGGTTAAAACTCAGGCATGTCAAAGCGCGCCGGACGATAACGCGCCGCTGTGTCTGGACTTGTTACTGGAACCCTTTGCGGCGCGGGCTATCTACATTCCCTTTGGCCTGCTTTCTCAGCCGGATACTATTCGCGGCCTCTTTGATCTGGTTGAGCGAAGCGAACTGAACGCCGTTGTGCTGGACATAAAAAGCGACGCTGGCGAGTTGGCCTGGGATACGCAAGTTGAGCAAGCCGATTGGCTGGGCGCGGATAGCGGCAGAGAAAGTTGGATGTCTTTGCAAGCGTTTCTGGCCGAAGCAAAGGCCAGAGATATTTACACCATCGGGCGAATGGTGATATTCAAGGATGATACGCTGGCTTATGGACGCCCTGATCTGGCGCTTCTCTACCCTGACGGCGCGGTCTGGCAGGATAGTTCTGCTTCGGCCTGGGTAAATCCTTTCATTGAAGAAGTGTGGGATTACAACATTGCCCTGGCAAAAGAGGCCGCCGAATTGGGGCTGGACGAAATCAATCTGGATTACATCCGCTTCCCTTCCGATGGCGCTTTAGGCAGCATCTATTACGCGCAAGAAAACACTGCAAAAACCCGCACCGCCGCCATTCGCGCCTTTGCGCAAAGAATGGATGAGGCGCTGGAGCCTTCTGGCGCGGCCCTCTCTGCCGACCTCTTTGGTTTGACCGTGTGGGTTGAAGCAGAAAGCGATATGAACATCGGGCAGCGCGTTATTGATATTGCCCCCTTTGTGGACATCATTGCGCCAATGATATATCCTTCAACCTTCATTCCCGGCAATTTAGGCTTAAGCAATCCATCTGCTTCGCCCTACGAAGTGATCTACCTTAGCCAAATAGAGGCCAGCCAAAAAATCACCGGCGCTACCCAGGTGCGCCCCTGGCTGCAAGCCTACTGGTACTCTGCCGATGAAATGCTGCTACAAAAACAAGCCGCCAACGACGCCAACTCGGCTGGCTGGATGTGGTGGAACGCCGGCGGCATCTATGATGAAAGCATTTTTGAGAGCAAATAGCCGCCTCTGATTTACGATTGCAGATTTACGATTGACGATTAAGGTTGCGCGCAAAGACCAATCGTAAATCCAAAATCAAAAATCGTAAATCTGCGCTACGGATAGAGCGGCCAGATTACGGGGAGTAACAGCGCCACTAATATCATATAAATCAGGTTCAAACCTAGCCCAACCTTTGTAAAATCGCTGAATTTGTAGCTGCCCACGCCGTAGACCAGCACATTGGCTTGATGCCCAATAGGTGTAAGGAAGGCCGTTGACGCGGCAATGACTACGGCCATCAGGAATGGTCGCGGGTCTGCGCCCAGACTGAAGGCGGCGTCAATGGCAATGGGGGCTATTAAAACCGTGGCCGCCGCATTAGACATGGGTTGGGTGATGAGCAGGGTCATAAGATAAATGCCCATCAAAACGCCCATCGCCCCCCATTGACCGGTGAGGTTGACCACTTGATCGGCCAGAAATTGAGCGGCGCCCGTGTTTTCCATAGCAATCCCCAAGGGCAACATCCCGGCAATCAAGAAAATCGAGCGCCACTGAATGGCTTGATAAGCTTCATCCATTGACAAAACATTAAAAATGACCATTATCATTGCCGCAATCACCGCCGCCACCGAAATATGCAGCCAGCCCATTGTTACCATAAGCAACATAAAAGCCATTGCCCCCAGCGCGACAGGAGCTTTGTCGGCGCGTCGGCTGGTATGGGGAACCGGCTCCAGCAGCAGCAGTCCCGGGTCGCTGCGGCTTAATGAAATTTGCTCTTTGGAGCCTTGAACCAGCAAAACATCGCCAAATTGCAGGCGCGTTTGGGCTAATTTTTGTTGAATTGGGTGAGCGCCCCGCCACAACGCCAACACCGACAGGTTGAATTTCTCTCTGAAGTGAGCCACCTTCAATGTTTGCCCCACCAGCGATGAGGCTTGGGTGACGACCATTTCAACAATGGACGTTCCTTTTGTCTGCAAATCTGCATCCCGCAGTTCTATATCCTCTCCCAGTTCCAGCCCTTGCACATCTTTTATTGCTAAAAGGGTTTCCAGATTACCGTGAACCAAAAAAACATCATTGGCCTGTATCCTTTCCTTTTTACCAACAGGCAGGCGATTACTGCTTATCCGGCGGGTGCTGGAAAGGTGGGCGGGGAGATGTTGCGCGGGCGCGTCGGTTAGGCGGCTGACAATGGATAGATCGTAATCCTGACCAAAGCGGCTTTCTTGAATTGTTTTGCCCACCAACGGTGAACCCGGCAAAACTTTGAGTTCGGTGGCGTAGTCTCGCAAGTGATAACTGTGGGTCAGGTTGCTCTCTACCTCGCTTTCGGGCAGCAAATGCCGTCCAATGAAAGTCATATAGAGTATTCCGGCGGCCAGAATGATTATTCCCATTGGGAGAAAGTCAAAAAAGCCAAAAGCCATATCCGGCGAATATACGTGCAAGATACCGGACGCCAGAATGTTGGGCGGCGTACCGATGAGGGTCATATTCCCCCCCATCAGCGAGGCAAAAGAAAGGGGAATGAGAAATTTTGAAGGGGAGAGTTTTGTCTGCTTGCTGATGCCAATAATAGCGGGCAGCAGTACGGCTGTTGCGCCGATGTTATTCATAAACGCAGATAGCAGACCCACAGTGAGCATGATAACGACAATAAGTCGCGTCTCATTAGGGCCGGCGATTTTTAGAATTTTGGCGCCAAAAAAATCGGCCACGCCGGTTTTGAACAGCCCCTCGCTGACAATATAAATAGCCCATACCGTGACTACCGCCGGACTGGCAAAACCGCTGAAGGCTTCAGCGGTAGAGACCAATCCGGTCACAGCCAGCGTAATCAAAACCAGCATTGCCACAATATCCGGGCCAAATTTCTCCCAGGCAAAGAGCGCAATGGCAATGGTGAGAATGCTGAGGACTAAAATAATTTCAGAGGTCAATTGCGGTCTCCAGAAAAAAGGGTGAAAGGCTGAAATTCTCTTATCAACTGTGGTTTTTGACTCTTTTCTTATGCAAAGGTACAATGCTTACGTTGTAACCGCGTGGGCCGTAGTTATGCCGGGCGGTTTTTTTGTGTCTATTATTGAAATTGCTATGCAGCTCCAGTGAGACACTGGGGCTGTTTTTGTATCAACTATTATATTAACGGAGTAACTTAAGAAAATTATGGCAGTAAATAAATTAAAAATCATTCCCCTGGGAGGATTGGGGGAAATTGGCAAAAATATGACCGCTATTGAATATGGTCGCAATGTGTTGATCATTGATGCGGGGGGAATGTTTCCCGAAAACGATATGTACGGCATTGATTTGGTGCTTCCGGATTATACTCACTATTTGGAAGACAAGAAAGATTGGGTGCGCGGTATCATTGTCACTCACGGCCACGAAGACCACATTGGCTCGTTGCCCTACCTGCTGAAGGAAGTAGATGCCCCTGTCTACGCTACGCGATTGACCATTGGCCTGATAGAAGTGAAACTCAACAAGCGCGGGATGCGGGAATCCGCCGATTTGAATATCATTGAAGCGGGAAAAAGTTTCAACATCGGCGGGCTGTTTGAGATAGAAGCCTTTCACGTGTGTCATTCCATTCCCGATGCGGTTGGCTTTGCCATTCGCACGCCGGTTGGACTCATCATTCACTCCGGCGACTTTAAGTTTGACTACACCCCGGCCTGGGGCCCGCCCCCCGATTTTGCCAAGCTGGCTCAGTTTGGTGGCGAAGACGTGTTGCTGCTGATGTCTGACAGCACCAACGCCACCAACCCCGGTTTCACCCCCTCTGAAAGAACCGTCACCGATGGTCTGGATCAAGTCTTTGCCGAAGCGCCGGGACGGATCATTCTGGCGACATTTGGCTCGCTCATCTCTCGCGTGCAGCAGATTCTGGATGTGGCGGCCAGGCATGGTCGCGTAGTAGCGGTGGATGGCCGCAGTTTGGTAGAAAGCGTGGAGCGCGCCCAGGAATTGGGCTACTTGAAAGCGCCATCGGGCGTATTGGTGAACTTGAAGGCTTTGAAAAAGCGCCCCGATAATAAAGTAGCCATCATTGCCACCGGCAGTCAGGGCGAATCCGCCGCCGCCTTGGGTAGAATGGCCTTCGGACAGCACCGGCACATCACCATCAAAAAGGGAGACACGGTTGTTTACTCGTCTCGCGTCATCCCCGGCAATGAAATTGTCATCAATCGCGCGGTGAACCGGCTTTTTCAGCAGGGCGCTAACGTGATTTTGGGCAAGGGAACTGATGTTCACGTCAGCGGTCACGCCAGCCAGGAAGAGTTGAAACTGCTCCTGAGTTTGGTAAAACCTCAATACTTCATACCCGTTCACGGCGAATTGCAACACCTGCACGCGCACGCCAAACTGGCCCAGCGACAGGGAATGTTGGCGGAAAACATCAAGATTTTAGAAAATGGAACGGTAGCCGAGTTCGGCTCGAAGGGGCTTGAAATCACCGAGCGGATACCGGGCGGCTATCTCTTTGTAGACGGCAATAGAGTAGGAGATGTTGGGCGCGTAGTATTACGAGACCGGGAGATGTTGTCTGAAAATGGCTTTGTGCTGGCTGTAGTGCATATCAACCATGAGGATGGGCGGGTCACATCACGGCCCGAAATCATCACGCGCGGCTTCATCTACATCCGCGAAAGCGGCGACCTGCTTTCCAAAGCGGAAGAAGTGGTGATGAAGGTTCTTCCGGCCAAAAAGCCTTATGACGCGGTACGCAAGGCATTATCTGATTTTGTTTACCGGGAAACCGGTCGCCAGCCGATGGTTTTGCCGGTTATCATTGAAGACTAAAAGACACCTCTACATCCAGCCTGCCCAAACGAATTATATCGCCATCAACCAAGGGCTCTGGCTGGTAGGGCGCTAATTTCTGCCCATTGATGAATGAGCCGTTGATACTCCCCAGGTCTTCAATAAAAACACCCTCTATTCGGCGCAATACTCTAAGGTGTTGCCTGGAAACACCAAACTCCAGACCATTGTCATTGCTTAGATCAATCTCCGGGTAAATATTTGCTACCGGATCCAGCCGCCCCAGATAGAGGATATTCTCTGGTTTTACTTCCAGTTTTCTATGGGTGTTGGCTATTTTTAGCCGAATGACAGGGGGGGAATTGCTGGAAAAGCCGGGGACGCCGGCGGCTTCGGATGATTGAGAGAACTCCGCCGCCGGTTCGCGCTGGTCTTCTTTTAATTGAAACGTATCTCTACCTTCTTCTTCAAGAAGATAGGTTCCGCACTCATCGCAAAATAAGGTATTGTCCACATGTAAGGCTTGGCAAAAGGGACATTTTAGCATTGTTAAGTTCCTCAAAAGGAAGACTGCTACTCTCTACTATAACACTATTTTTGCCGAGTCACAAGCTATTTTCAGGAACTTTTAAGATTCACTATGGGCAAATGGTCTTATAGCCAGCCCGATATAGATATTGGCTTTTTGGGTGCCGCTTAAATTGTAAGCGATGGGGAATGTCATTGCGAGTCGAAGGCGAAGCAATCTCCCTGTCTGCAAGCCGGGGATTGCTTCGGGCTTACGCCCTCGCAATGACATATCATTTGTTTTTCTACTGCTACCGCCTTTTGTAAAAAGAGTGTAAAATGCCGGAAGGATAGGCCAATGTCCCCCTTTTCTCAATTGAATTTGGGGGCAAAATCTCGTATAATGACGAATGACGAGTACATTTTATTCGTAACTCGTAACTTGAAAGGGAGTTGATTATGGCGTTTACCCCCGGCGAAACCGTTGGTTCTTATCGAATTATTGAAAAGATTGGGCATGGCGGGATGGCTACGGTTTATAAAGCCTACCACGCGCCACTGGATAGAGACGTAGCCATAAAAGTACTTCATCCGGCCTTCAAAAACGACCCCCAATTCTTTAGTCGCTTTCAGCGCGAAGCCCGAATTGTAGCCAAACTGGAACATTCCAATATTGTGCCGGTCTATGACTTCAGCGAACACGAAGGCGAGCCGTATCTGGTAATGCGTTACGTGCAGGGCGACACCCTGAAGCCTCACCTGCAAAACGGCCCGCTTTTGCCCGCCGAAGCGCTGCGCCTTATGCGCCCTGTGTGCAATGCGCTGGCTTACGCGCATGACCAGGGCGTCCTGCACCGAGACATCAAGCCCAGCAACATCATGCTCAC
>DUEH01000260.1 GCA_011192195.1 Chloroflexota bacterium
ACCGAATACGCTCACACTGCCGAATTTTACGATTTTATAACGCCTTATAGAGAGCGACAAGATGTGAGCTTTTTTGTAGAAATGGCCCGGCAGACGGGCGGCCCGGCGCTTGAAGTCGGCAGCGGCACGGGGCGGGTGCTAATTCCCACCGCCCGCGCCGGAATTGAAATCACCGGACTGGATCTATCCCCTTCTATGCTGGCTGTGTGTCGTAAAAATCTGGCGCAAGAGCCGGAAGACGTGCAGGCCAGAGCGCAATTGGTGTCGGGCGATATGCGTAATTTCAATCTGGAACGACGCTTCAATCTGGCAACGCTCCCTTTCCGACCCTTTCAGCATTTGGTCACAGCAGCGGATCAACTGGCTTGTTTGAAGACCATCCACCGCCATCTAAACCCCGGCGGAAAACTGATCCTGGATTTATTCAACCCCTCGGTGCAATTTTTGGCCGACGAGTCCAAACTGCAAGAATTCGGCGACGAAGCGGAATTTACAATGCCCGATGGCAGAAAAGTGCTGCGTCGGGCGCGAATTGCTGCCAGAGACTACTTTCGGCAGGTGCAGGATTCTGAACTGATTTACTATATCACCCACCCCGACGGGCGGCAGGAACGCCTGGTGCATCGTTTTCAAATGCGCTATCTTTTTCGCTATGAAGCCGAACACCTGCTTGTTCGCGCCGGATTTGAGGTAGAGAACCTTTACGCCGATTATGACAAATCCCCCTTTGGCTCCAAATATCCCGGCGAGTTGATCTTTGTGGCAAAGCGTTAGGCTTCTTTTTCATTCGTCATTCGTCGCTTTGCCAGCTCTCCGTTTGGCCTTCAGCAAGCGACTCATCCGATCCTCCGCTTCATCCTTCTTCGGCGGCGAAACAGGCTTAACAGACGAAGAAACTCCCCCTTTGTTCACCTGCCCACTTTCCCCCCTACTCCCCTGCTCCTCTACACCCCTGCTCACCGGCTCACTTTCCCCCCTGCCCACTTTCTCCCCTGCTCTCCTGCTCACCCGCTGTTTCTTCACCGAAGACAACAACTTCCCGGCGCTGCTTGACGCGGGCGACGACGGCGGCGCGGCGGCGCGGCTTTGGCGGCGAGGAAGATAGCTCCGCGTTTTTTGCCACAATTTTTGCAATTCTTCTCTGCCCACAATGATGCGTCGCAGCCCCACGTCTACGGGCAGCAGCAGCGCGGCAAGGGTCAACAGCAGCGGCCACAGGGGACTCGATCCGCTGACCGGCGGCAGGGTGTGCGCAAAGACTTCGGCGGCGTCTGCGGTGGTCAGCGCGCGTCCGCCGCCCAATTCAGCTAAATCGCGCATCAGACCGGGTTCGGCGATGTCGCCCGCGTACTCCGGCGAATAATTGACCACAAAACCGCGCGTGCCGTTGCTCACCAGTTTGCCGTCCTTGTCTCTGCCCTGCACGCGCAGCAAGTACGCGCCGGTCTCGTCGGGGCGAATTTCGGCTTGATACAGACCGGGCGCAGTTTGCTGAAAAATCACGTCTTCTTGCGCCAAACCGGGGGCCAGTAACCTGCCCAGCGCGTCCAGGTTGTTGAGGGTCTTCCCTTGCGCGTCCAGCGCTTCAACGCTCAGGCGCGTCACGCCTTTTTCCCTGTCCGGCGCAGCCTGCACTTCCAGCCTGCCCGATGCCCCTTCAACGATTGTCCAGCGCACTGTTTGCCCCCAAAACCGCGCAAAGCCCTCCCAGGCCGCCCAATCTTTGGCCCAGCGCCCCCAGGCATCCGATGTCCACGCCACCGAGCGCCCCAGCCCGTATTGCCACTGCGCCAGCAGCGGGTCGTCGCGGTCGCTGACCAGCGCGGTCTGCGCCGTTGCTTTGGGCGATGTGGCAATGTAGCCGTACAACTTTGGCAGCGCAGTGAGTCCCTGTAGGATGGGGCTGGATGCGCTCAGTTTGGGCGTCACTTCCTCTTCGATGATGTAGGCGCGGGTTGCCAGCGCCGCTTCCTGCGCAAAAATTTGGGGGATGGCGCTGGCGTCGCGGGCCAGGTGAAAGCGTCCGTTGCCGCGTTCTGCCAGTTCTTTCAGAAAGGGGGCGGCATCGTCGCCGATGGCTACTACCGATACCGATACATCGTTGGCTGCCAATTCATCCACCAATTCCGGGATGCCCGCCGGGTTCGCGCCGCCATCGGTGAGCAGGACGATGTGCTTCACGCGGCTGACTTCGCCTTTCATTAAATCGGCGGCGGCTTGCAGACCGGCCAGAATATCGGTTCCGCCGCTGGCGCGAAGCGTACCCACCTGGTCTTTGATGCGCTGCGCGCCCACTACCGCCACCGGATTCACCACCCAGCGCGCCGCGTTATCAAAAGAGACCACCCCCACGCGGTCCCAGGGCGCCAGCAAGTCTACCGCCCGGTAAACGGCCTCTTTTGCCAGTTCTATCTTTCGCAAGCCGCCCATCCCCTGGGTACCGGAACTTTCCATACTGCCGGATTTATCGATGACCATAAACATACTCATTCCCGGCAGACGTTCGCGGTCTTTTAGCGTCATTTCTACGGGCAGCGTTTCTTCCAGCGGGGTCTGAAAATAGCCGCCCGCGCCGTAACTTTCCGGCCCGCCGATGACGACCAGGCCGTTGCCCAAATCCCGCACGTAGGCTTGCAGCAACTCAAGCTGCGCCGGACTGAACAGCGGCGCAGGCGCATTGACCAACGCAACGGCGGCGTACTGACTGAGCGTCAGGGGCGAGGCGGGCAATTGACGGGGCGATACAAGCTGCGGGCGCAATCCGGCGGCGCTTAAGGCATCCACCAACGGGCGCGCTTCAATTTCTTTCGCCGCAACCACCAACACTTGCAGCGGGCCTTCGATGAGGCTGAAAGCGTCCAGACGATTATTTTGCGCCAGCGTGTCTTCCTGGGGAACCAGACGCGCCTGCCAGGAACTGAATCCCTGCGCGCCGGCCAGCAGGGGGAAGGCAAAGCGGTTGCTGCCCGGCTGAATATTGACGTTTTCCAGGGCGATGAGCTGTCCATCGGCAAAGAGCTGCACATCGGCGGATGTGGCTGTATTGCTTTCTACGTTCAGCGTCAGATCGAAGCCTTCCCTTTCGTGTAGCGCAGAGGGCGCGCGCAAACTTTGCAAACGCACTTCCGGCCCGCTTTGACGGGGGAGCGCCAGGGTAGACAGCTCAATTCCGGCAGCGGCAGCCAATTGCGCGGCGGATTTAGCGTCGCCCAGATTATTTTGGCCGTCGCTGAGCAGGATCAGGCGTTTGGGGGAATCGGGGGGAAAGATTGCCATTCCCAGTCGAATGGCGTCCGCAAAATTAGTGTAGCCGGCGCTGGGCGTAGAGGCAATATCGTTCAATTTCAGGCCGATTTGGGGAAGTTCTTCTACCAGCGCGTTAGCGCCAAAGGCAATTACGCCGGCGGTATCGTCGGGGGGGGGGCTTTGCAAAGCGGCTTGAATGAAGGCAATGGCTTCTTCGTTGCCGGACAGTCCCACGCTATCGGATTGGTCTACCAAAAAGACCACGCTCAAATTATCGGCGTTTTGAGAGCGGCGCGCATCGGCCAGCGCCAACACCAGCAAACCGAAGATCGCTATTCGCAGGCCAATTGCCAGCCCGCGCCGCAGCGGCGACAGGTGGATCAATCGCCCCCGGCTGATGAAAATAAGCGCAGGCAGCAGCGCAAAAAGGAGCAGCGCCCAGGGTCTCCCGAATGTCACGCGCCACCTCCTTGCCAGTAGACCCACCACTCCCAAAAGAGAACAAGCAGCGCCAGAGCGACCAGCAGCGGCCAAAATTCCTGCCGACCTTGCAGCCCGTTGTGTTGCGCGGCGCTTTGTTCCGTCCCAAAAATCTGATTTTGCTCAGGCCGAATATTTGATTCTGCGGCGTTTAGCGGGTTGGCGGATTGCGAGGAGGCTGTTTCTTCTTCAATGATGAGCGGTTGGGCCAGCAGCCAGCGCGAAAGATTGGCGATGAGAATGGGGAAATCAATTTGCAGCGGCAGATCGGATTTGAGCAGATCAAAGGTGATGATGGCTGCGCGCCGCCCGCTTTTTTCTCCAGCGATGAGCAGCGGGCCGCCCTGGCTATTGAGCAAGGTCTTTGCCCAGGCGGGCGCTTGCACCTTTTGCGCCTGCGCTACGTGTAAATTGGCAAAATCCACGTAATTCAAAATGGGGTGTTCGGCGGACAGGGCGATTTGCCGGGTGTTGCTGAAAACGCCCTTGACTTCAAAGAGGGGGGTGGATTGCGGCGGCGCAATGAAGATCAGGTTGCCGTCGGGCAGCGTGTCGGGGATGGTGCGATCAAAGATGGTCAAATCGTAGCTGCCTGCGGCGCTTGGGGCGTTATCACCCCCCTCAATCCCCCCGTTGACGGGAGGAAGTTTAAAAGCCTCCCCAGAGGCTTGAAAAACGGAGATGCCGGGCAGCAGGCTGAAGGCGCGCTCCAAAAAGAGGTTGCCGGGGCCATTCAGCAGGACGCGGCCTTGCAAGCCGCTCAACTGCGTTTGCGCGGCGTCGTCCGGCAGAAGAAAATCGCTGCCGCCCAGTCTGGCTTCCACGCGGCGGGCGTCGGCGGGCAGGGCGATGGTGAGACCGGCGTTGCCTTTGGGGTAGGGGGGCAGATTGAGATCGCGGGCGTCGAAGAGGCGGTCATCCACCTTGATTTCCAACAGGCGAGAGGCGCTTTGGTCGCTGAAATTCATCACGCGAATGAAAAGTTCCGGCCCGCTGCGCCCGTCGCGCGCAGCCAGAGCGACAATGGCCTGGTTGTCCATCCCGCTGCCGATGGGAATCCAGCGCGCGGGAGCGGGCAGCGCGGGCAGGTCGGCGGGGATTGCGCCGTCGCTGAGGATGGCGATGGTGGTGTTAGCTTGCGATGCGGCTCCGGCGGCGGCCAATGCCAGGGCGGGTTCCCAGTTGGCGGCGGCGTTGGTGACTTGGGCATCGGCAATGGCTTTTTCCAGCGCAACGCGGTCATTTCCGGCTTTGGCGGTGAGCAGGGGAGTGGCGGTATCGGCGGCCAAAATCAGGCTGACGGTATCGTCGGGGGTCAGAGCGCGAATGAGGGCGAGGGCTTCGGCTTTGGCGGCTTCAAATCGGCTGGGGGAAATATCGGTGGCTTGCATACTGGCGCTGGCGTCAAGCAGGATGATAACGTTGCCCTGCACTTTGGCTTCTACCAATCGGTAGGGGCGGGCCAGCGCCAGGGCAATGAGCGCCAACAGCAGCAGTTGCAACAACAGCAGCAGGTTTCTACGCAATTTTTGCCAGGGCGCGTTGGCTTGCTGGTCTTGCAGCACGCGCTGCCACAGCAGCAGGCTTGAAACCTTCATCGGCTGCCGTTTCAGGCGCAGCATATAAAAGATGATGATGGGGATGGCTAATAAGAATAGCCCTAAAGCGGCGGGGGTTATAAATCCCATAGTTAAAAATCTCACTAACATATACTCCTGCAATTTGACAAGGGTTGCGCCCCCGTTTGACCGCCGACCGCCGACAGTTGACCGCCGAAAGAGCGATTTTGTGGCGGTCTGCGGTCTGCCGTCAGCGGTCTTTTGGCAAACAATGGGGCTTTGATGCCGAAACGCCTGTCAAATCCGGGGGGGAGTATGTTAGTAAGGTTAAAAATAGGCGTCGAACAAAAGCGAAATTTCCTGCAAACTGTCTTCATCCACAGAAAAGGCGGTGTACTGCGCGGTGCTGTCCAGACGAACCAGCGCATTCAAACTGGTATCGCTGATGGATATGGAAGCCAGTCTGCGCCAAAATGCCTTATTGATGTGTTGGATGTCTTTGAAAAGCGCTTTCAGGCCGCTCAAGTCCATATCCGGTTCTTTCCCCTGCCGGTACAGAAAATATTGCGCCAGCACATAAGCCGCCAGCAGGCGATAAAAGGTTTCCGGTATGGTTGCAAAGGGCAAATGCGTGCGAATCATCGGCTTGAGTTTGTTCATAATGGGGCATCCGCTGGTAGCCATATACAGCCCCATTAGCGAGCTAAACCCTTCTTGCAGCGAGGTGTGTTTGGTGTAAACGCGGGCGTCGGAATCAATTTGAACCGTGACTTGCTCAAACGATGGAAACTCCTGAAAGAAGTCAATCATCTCAACCAGATTGACGGCTATGGGGCAGCGCGAATATTGCGCCGGATTCAAGGGGCAGTCAGGGCATTGGTGATGCGTTAGCGCTGTCCAGTCCGGCGGGGCGTTTTGCGTTCCCGGAATTAAATCAAGGGTGGTATTGTTCAGGTGAACGCTAAACGTTTTTTCTACAGCGTTATCAAAGGTGAAACGGTACTGGTAGGTGATGATTTTAGAGGAATTTTGAGTCATAGCGCGCCAATTCAAAGTTAAAAGTTAAAAGTTAAAAATGCAAAGTGCAAAAACGGGGGTAGTGCCGCAGTTAACCGTGATGACAAGAGTTTCGCCACGAATTAACACAAATTGCCACAAATTTGAAGAAAAATCAGTGAAATTCGCGCTAATTCGTGGCAGATTTGCCCCGGTTGCAAGTAAT
>DUEH01000261.1 GCA_011192195.1 Chloroflexota bacterium
CTATTTCAGTTTCTCGATGATTGCATCGGCCATCTGCGCTGTGGAGGCCGCGCCTTGCTCCACCACGTTGGGCTGACCGCGCATCTTCATCATATCGTAGGTTTTAACGTTACCTTCGGTCACCACGTCGGCAATGGCCCTGCGGATGCGCCTGGCTTTTTCCGTCTCGCCGATGTGATCCAGCATCATACAGGCAGAGAGGACCATCGCAATAGGGTTGACGATGGAGGTCTCGTAGTCAGCGTATTTGGGAGCGGAACCGTGAGTTGGCTCAAAGACCGCCACCTCGTCGCCGATATTGGCGCTGCACGCAAAGCCCAGACCGCCCACCAGCCCGGCGAAGCCATCGGAGATAATGTCGCCGAACATATTGCCGGCAACGATGACGCCGTAGTCTTCCGGATTCTTGGTCAACCACATCATTTGGGCGTCAATGTTGGTATCCCACAGCGAAATACCGGGATACTCTTTGGCAATTTCCTTTCCCAACGCCAGCATCATCCCCGATGTTTCGCGGATAACGTTGGGTTTTTCGCACACCGTCACCGATTTGTAGCCGAATTTTTTGGCGTGTTCAAAGGCGGCGCGCAAAATGCGCTCGGTGGCCGCTTTGGTGAAGATGCGGGTAGAGACCGACAATTCTTCACGGGGCGCATCGGCGAAATTCTGCTCGAATTTGGCGTGGGTCATCAAGGCGTCGTAAACCTGATCGGGCGGGTTGGTCCATTCTACGCCGCCGTACAAGCCTTCGGTGTTCTGACGGAAGATGACCACATCCACTTTCGGCTCTTCTACGCCGCCATCTGCCCCTCGACGGATGAAGTTGAGGGAATTACCCTGGAAAGTTTGGCAGGGACGAGCGCAGATGTCCAGATTGAAGAGCTGGCGCATCGCCACAATGGGGCTGTAGTAAACCAGGCCTTTGTCCCGCAGTTCCGGGGCCAATTCGGCGTCGGCGTCTGACTTGGGCTTTGAGGTGATGGCGCCAAAAAGACCGATTTTGTGTTCGGCCAGCAGATCAATAGTGCGTTGAGGCAGCGGGTTGCCCTCGCTGCGCCAAAATTCCCAACCAATATCAGCGTGAACGTACTCGGCTTCAAAGCCGGCCGCGTCCAGCACTCTAATGGTTTCCGGTAGTACAGTTGCTCCAATCCCGTCGCCGGGCATTGAAACGATGGTTCTTTTAGACATTTTTTTCTCCTGAAATGGGTTTTTGGTTTCTGGTTTTTGGTTTTTGGTTTGTAGTTTCGAGGTCCGCTCAATTTCAGTTGGCTACCATAGCGCATCTACAGGGTATTTTGTCAATACGGAATCGTTGCTGACCAAAATAGCCCCTTCTACGATGGCCTGCGTTGCCAGTAAGCGGTCAAAGGGATCTTTGTGGTGCGAGGGAAGTTGTTGCAACGCTAAAACGTGCGGCAAAACTACCGGCAGAATTTTGATATGATTGGTTTGTTGTTGACTTGTTATCATATCGGCTAATGATTGATCAAATTTTAATTTTCCCAACTGAAGTTTTATTTGCATTTCCCAAACGCTGACTACGCTCAAGAGCAAGGTATTTGACCTGTCGGCCAACTACGCGGCTACAAACGATGAAAGTTTGGCGGGGGCAATATCCATCCAGATAAAGATATGAGTATCCAGAAGCAATGTTTTCATTCTTCCCCCAGCCAAAACGCACCGGATAGAGGCTCGTTAAAATCATCGCTCATCCAGCCCTGTCCTTGATGTAACCCCAATATACGCGGCGATAACATTTCGTCACCGGTTTTTTCCTTGTCCTGCCACTCGTTGTGATCCTCGGATATCTGTAATTCCAGAAATTGAGCAAAATCAAGGAGTTGCAAGACGCGTTTATGCGGTAGCCTATGCATAATTCTCATAAGTTTTTGTTCATATACAGCAGGTTGCAAAGTTGTCTGTATTTCCATCTTTCATCTCCCTGTTTCGTATCCGCCCTGTTTATTTATACCAACTATTATACCAACTATTTTTAGACGATATTTTGCTAACGGACACCCCTGTGATTTGACAAAGATTCTTCGCGCAATGACCGCCGACCATTGACCGCTGACCGCCAAAATGTGCCGAATAAGTTGTTTTTTGCGGCGGTCGTCCGTCTGCGGTCTGCGGTCAGGTCGCCAGAATACAATTTTGTCAGCGAAGTCAATGTCAAATTTAAAGGGTGTCCGTTAGTGAAAGACGATATTATAAATTCAAAACAGTTTCAAGCAAAACGCCGTCTCTTTCTTGCTCTAAAAAAGATTGAACTTTCCCCGCAATCTCGTTCATCATCTCCTCGCTGACGCTGTCAGCTTCCGAAACGCCCAAGTAGCCGAAAATCTTCGGCCCGCGATATTCCGGCGGTAAATCGGCCATTCTGGGGATGATGTGAAAATGCGCGCGCGGATGCTCTGCGGCTTCTGCGAATTGCACCACGTAGGTCTTGCGGCAGCCGGTTGCCAATTTCAACCCCTGCGACGCGCGGCGAATCAGAACGCCCAACTCCAGTGATTCGGCTTCGTTCAGCTCATCCAGCGCTTCGATGTGTCGCCGGGCAACCAGCACCAACCAACCGGGCAACAAGGTGTTGTAGGCGTGTACCACGTCCCAGTGCGCCGCGCGGTAAAAACTATCCCACAAAGGCGCTTCTCCCGCATCCCGGCGAGCGATAAGTTGGCAAGTTAAGCAGTTAGTCATTGAGATTTCAGGTTTTAGTTTCAATTAAAAATTCCAGTTCCCAAACTGTCTGGGAACCAAAGGCGGTTAAAGCAACAAAATCCGTTCAATTTCTTTGAACACCTGACTCAAAGTCGGGCGCTCTGCCGCTATGGGTATTTCGTTTGGACCAATATGTTTGTGGTGGGGAAAAGTTGCTAATTCAGGATGATGCGGGGCATTATCGTAACGAAAAACATTAGTGTTTTGTTGGAGATAGGCATAAGAGTAGCGCAGGATTTCCGGATAACCTGCTTCTGTGTCAATCACCTCGTCAATCAGCAGACGAGAGCCATCCCAAAAGAAAACCTGCGCTCGAAAGAGACCCCTATACGCATCAAATGCTTGCGCAACAACCGGATGTTCCAAAACACCAATGTTATGGTTTTGACGAATACTTCGTTGTAAACTGTCAAAATAGACGATAATGTCCATCGGTGTAAAAAAACCTTATCCCGACATCCGCTGCAATAATTCTTGCAAGCCAGCCCACACTACAAAGTCTCTATCGTCGCCTATTTCACCGCGTTGAAAACGCTCCATAAAATCTGCGCTGTTCAAAGCGTAGCGTCTCTCAAACTGACGAATTTGCCGCTGCAAACCATTTACGTCTGTCTTTTCAACTGCAAACGTATCATCAGATTTAGCAGGCAACACAAACACGTTTAACCGTGATTGCCTTTCTACGCCGCTTAATCCGTGTTCCAGCCGAAGTATGCCATTCCCTTCGTATACTGCACTTAACATTTCTGGCATAATCGTCGCCCCCAAGTAGCGCCTTATTTCGAATTACTCTATGCGGTATTATAAATCCAAAACAGTTTCAAGTAAAACGCCGTCTTTTTCTTGCTACTCCTTCACTTGTTTCACCACGTCAATCACTGTTCCATCAACCCATTTGATGGCGGCGATAATTTTGTCTTCAAACTGTGCGGGCTGGGGTTTGCCGCAGATTTTTTCGGCTTCTTCTTTCAACTCGTGAATGCTTTTGATGGGCAAATCGCTATCTTTCACCGCGTCCAGCAGGTCGCTGCGACGGGGGTTGATGGCAATGCCGCGCTCGGTGACGATGACGTCAATCAATTCGCCGGGGCCGACGAGGGTGGTCACTTCGTCGCGGATGACGGGAATGCGGTCTCGGAAGAGGGGGATGGGCAGGATGACAGTTTTGCTAAAGAGCGCGTTTTGCCAGCCGCCGATGCCGTGCAGCAAGCAGCCGTCGGAGTGGGTGACGACGTTGCCGTTGAAGTTCACGTCCACTTCGGTGGCGCCCAGAATGGCAATATCCACCAGCGAGGCGAAATTCCCCTTGCCGTGATAGTTGTAACTGGTGAAGGGGCTGGTGTTCACGTGGGCCGGATTTTCGCGCATCGAGCGCACGCCTTCCAGGTCAAAGGTTTGGCCGTCCAGAATATAATCCACTAAACCGTCTTCCAACATTTCCACCAAATATTGATTGCTGCCGCCGCGCGCAAATCGCGCTTTGATGCCCTTTTGGCGCATAATTTGGCCGAAATAATTACCAATCGCCAGCGATGTGCCGCCCGCGCCCGCCTGAAAAGAGAAGCCGTCTTGAATCAGCCCGGCGGCGTCGCAAAATTTGGCGGTCAGTTCGGCAATGTAGAGGCGATCCGGGCTTTTGGTAACGCGGGTAGTGCCGGAGATGATGCGTTCCGGGATACCGATTTGGTCCATTTCGACCACGTAGTCCACGTTGTTTCCCTGAATTTGCCAGGGGATGCAGGGGAAGGGAATCAGGTTATCGGTGGCAACGATGACTTTGTGGGCGTACAGTGAATCGGCCAGGGCGAAGCCAAGTAGCCCGCAAGCCGAATCGCCGGTGAGACCGTTGGCGTTACCAAAAGAGTCGGCGGTGGGGGCGGCGATGACGGCGATGTCAATGACCACTTCACCATCTTGCACCGCCTGGTAGCGTCCCCCGTGCGAGCGCAACACGCCCGCGCCCTTCATCTTTCCCTGCGAGGCAAAACGCCCCAGCGGGCCGTTCATACTCCCTTCGATGTGATGAATTACGCCGTTTTCCAAATACTCGATGAGCGGCTGGTGGCAGGGAAAGGAGGCGGAAGGGAACCAGATCAGGTCTTTCACCCCTAACTCGGCGGCGGCTTTGAAGATTTGATTGGCTACCAAATCGCCGTTGCGAAAATGATGATGGGTAGAAATGGTCATCCCGTCGCGCAGTCCGGCTTTAATGAGCGCCGTTTTCAGGTCCGGCAGACGCTTGTCGCCATCATCGGGGTAGTCCGCGCAGGTGGCAATGGGCGGGCC
>DUEH01000262.1 GCA_011192195.1 Chloroflexota bacterium
GAACGCGACGGCAAGCCGGTGCGGATGGGAAAACGTTCAGAATTTGTCACCCTGACCGAAGTGGTGGAGGAAATTGGCGCGGATGCCACTCGCTTTATGCTGCTCACCCGCTCCGCCGATAGTCAGATGACCCTGGACTTGGGTCTGGCGGTGAAACAATCCAGCGATAATCCGGTGTACTACGTGCAGTACGGCCACGCCCGCATTGCCAGCATCCTTCGTCGCGCCGCCGAACAAGGACTTTCGCCGGACGCCGACAAGCTCTCCCTGCTCACCCACCCCACCGAACTGGCCCTCATTCGTCAGATTTTGCGCCTGGAAGAGGTTGTGGAACACGCCGCCAACAATCTGGCGCCCCATCACCTCACCTACTACGCTCAGGATTTGGCAACGGCCTTCCACAGTTTTTACCACGCCTGCCTGGTGGTGGGCGAAGACGCCGCCCTCAGCGCCGCCCGCCTCAGTTTGGTAAAAGCGGCCAAGATTGCCTTAGCCAACACCCTGCGGCTAATGGGGATGTCCGCGCCGGAGAAAATGTAACTCGTAACTCGTCATTCGTCATTCGTTATTCGTCATTCGTCATTCGTAGCTCGTTTACCTGTTTCCGGCTGCCCAGAGCGGGGATAACGCCCAGGCGGGTGCAGGCGACGGCGCCGGCTCGGATTGCAAATTTAACGGCGTTTAACAGAGATTTCCCTTCGGCCAGGGCAACGGCAAGGGCGGCGTTAAAAGCATCGCCGGCGCCGGTGGTGTCTACCACTTCAACAGGCGCGCCGGGAATATGCGTTACGCCGTTGTTGGTCATCACCAGCGCGCCGTCTTCGCCCATAGTTACAATCAAATTATCCGCGCCGCGCCGTCGAAGTTCGGCGGCAAGTTCTTCAGTGGGAGTGGGGTCGGTGGGGAGCAAGTCGAGCAAAATGCGCAGTTCGGTTTCGTTGGGGGTAAGATAGTCCACATTAGCCAGCGCATCATCGCTCAAGACTGTGGCCGGGGCGGGGTTGAGAATGGTGCGTACGCCGTGTTTGCGTCCCAGTTCCATTGCCCGCGCCGCCGCTGCCACCGGTAATTCCAACACGGTCATCACCACATCGCTGCGGGCAATTTGCGCTTCAACGCCGTCTACAAAATCGGCGTCCATCAGTTCATTGGCTCCCATATCCAGAATGATGCCGTTTTCGCCGGCCTGATTCAAAATGATAAATCCAACGCCGGTAGCCAGTTTATCGGTCTGCTGTAAATGATCGGTGTTCACCCCTTCGGCAGCGTAGAGATCAAGGGCAATTTCGCCCAGCTTATCCGCGCCGATGATCCCCGCAAAGTGAGCTTGCGCCCCTAATCGAGCCGCGCCCACCGCCTGATTAGAACCTTTTCCCCCCGGCCCCATATCAAAATCAGACCCCAGCAGCGTTTCGCCAAAAACCGGCATGCGCGTTGCGCGCAAAGTCATTCCCACAGCAAAACTGCCGATGACGGTGATGATTGGCGCGTTTGTCATTGTCTACCTCCTTGCGGGTTTCGAGTTTTTGGTTTCAGGTTTCAGGTTTCAGGTTTCAGGTTTGAACTTAAACCCGAAACCACAAACCTGAAACTCGAAACTAACCAGCCCACTGAGCCAGCATATAATCATAAAAAGCCTCTACGTCCACCGAATCCAGCGCATCAATCTTTTTTCCACCCGCTTGAATTTTGGTGCGTCCCTGGCTTGGGCCGGTGGGAATGATGACTGTTTCCTCCTGACGTAATTGGAAAAGGTCGGGGCGGCCCAGATAAGCAGTGGTCAACACGTCCCAAAAAAAGTAGTCCTGGTGCATCACCAGCGCGTAGCACTGGCCAGCCAAATCAGAGAGCGGATGTCGTCGCTGGCGGCCCAGACGATGCGCAAATTCAGAGGTCACTTTGACCTTGTTGGTGATGTCCAGCGGACAAAGGGTGATGGGGATGTTGGTTTGCCACACCTGATGCGCGGCGGGCGGGTCCCAGTACACATTCCACTCCGCCGATCCGTCTTGATTGCCATCAAAGTAATGGGAGATGTTGCCCGGCGCATTCAGCGCGCCGCCCATCCACAAAATGCGCTCGATCTTCGATTCAATTTCCGGCGCAATATCCAGCGCGGCGGCCAAAGTGGTCATCGGACCGGTTTCCAGCAACGTTACCGGCTCCGAGGCTTCAAGCAAAACGCGGGCCATAAATTCCTGCCCGCTTTCCGCTGCCAGCGGCGTAGTCAGTTCTTCTTTTTCATTCAAAATTGGCAGATGGTCAACTTGAAAAGAAGTTTTGCGAAAGGCTCGCGGAAAAGGGTTCAGTCCGCGCACGACGCTTTGCGCCACCGGAATGTGCGACTGCCCCATCAGGTCAATAATTTTGCGCGTGGCGCTAACCGCAGGCTCGATGTAGCAATCGGCGGGCGTGACAACAATGCCCGCTATTTCTACGTGTTCCATTGTCAGCAGCAGCATTAAGGCCAGATAGTCGTCCAATCCGCCATCGTGGTCAAAGAGGACTGTTTTTTTTGACATAGCTATTTCCTTTGTGAAATGACGAAAGACGAATGACGAACGACGAATGGCTGATGAATATCAACCTTCATCATTCATCTTTCGTCTTTCGTCCTGATGTTTTACCCTAAGCGTTTTAGCCTGTAACCGTCTTCAGCAAATCACTCCAGCTATCCTGAAGTTTTCCCCAAACGGCTTTGGCCTGATCAGCCACTTCACTGATGTTTTTGGCGACCAGTACAGACTGGTAGTTCTTATCAACCTGCTCCCAGTTGACCACGTTCCACCAGGCGGAAATGTAGTCCGGCCGGCGGTTTTGATAGTTTAGATAATAGGCGTGTTCCCAGACATCCAGACCCATAATGGGGATGAGTCCCTGAGAGATGGGGTTGTCCTGATTGGGCGTAGATATGACCACCGCTTTGAAATCGGCATCGAGGCAAAGCCAGACCCAACCGCTGCCAAAGCGCGTAGCCGCCGCTTTGTTGAAGGTCTCTTTGAAGGCTCCAAAAGAGCCAAACGCATCGTTGATCAAAGCAGCCAGGTCGCCGTCCGGTTCTCCGCCGCCTTTGGGGCTGAGAACAGGCCAGAAGATGGAATGATTGGCGTGTCCGCCGCCGTTGTTGCGCACCGCCCCGCGAATTTCTTCGGGGATGGCTTCCAGATTGGCGAGTAATTCAAAAATACTCTTGTCTTGCAAGTCTTCATAACCGGACAGGGCGGCGTTCAATTTTGTCACGTAACCGCCGTGATGGAAGTTGTAGTGAACAGCCATTGTGCGGGTATCAAAATAAGGTTCCAATGCGCCATAAGCGTAAGGGAGTTTGGGTAATTGATGTGCCATAGTAAAAGTCTCCTGAAAATAGTGTTTAGGCAGTACCGCAAAAGTCACCTGGAACAGTTGGACGAATGACGGAGGACGAAAGACGAATCGATCGTGAAAACAACAATTTTCGTCCTTCGTCGCCTCGTGTGCGACTTTTGCGGTACTGCGTATTTAGTTGCGTTTAACACGCGGTACAGGGTTAGTTTGTTACACTTAATAGTTGTAGCGCAAAGCTAAAAAAATGCAAACTAACTTTGCAATACTTCCCGCAAATTTTCGCGGATCATAAAAATGACCATCCCCAGAATACTAAGCGCCAATAAAATCCACCAGAATTTCCAGACCAAAATAGCCGAGGTGATAAGCGCCAGAACGATGGTCAGGTTCAACAAATAACTAAACAAATGCCCGCGCACCGTAGATTCAATGGCGCCAAAAATTACGCCAATGCCCAATAACCAAAGCGGCCAGTTGCGGGGGAAAAGCGTCAATACGGCCACCAGCGCCAATAGCAACAGCGCGCCGCTGATGGCCGCCCACAGTTCAACAATGCGCGCCTGCGGCGGCGTGGGCGGTTCCGGGTGGTGAACGCGCTTGATATGCGCCTGCGGGTCGCCCCAATCGCCTTGCTCTATGCGATGCCGGTAAGAGATAGCGGCTTTGCGGGTTTCGGCGTTAGCAAGACGTTTGCTTTGCAGACCGCGCAGGTGTTCCTGTTTTTCTGTCAGGGCTTCCAGGCGTTGCGTATGCAAGTTGCTGAAATAATCGGTTTGTTGCAAGGATTGAACTTCTAAAGCCAGTAAGCGCAATTCGCTCCGTTCCTGCGTAATTTGCGTTTCAAGGTCATTCTGATCTTCTTCCAGTCTGGCGATGCGCGTGTTCAGGCAGCGCAGCGTTTGTTTGGGCGGCGCTACTTTATCCAACGAAGCCCAGCCCAAAGGATTGTACCAGGATAGACGAACCGATCCGTTTCGATTATATTTGGGGCCGGAAGGGGCGCGTTCGCCGCCAAAGGGGTCTTTAGTGTCCAATCCCCACAAGCCGCGATAGCCGTCAACCCAGCCATCTTCATCGGAGATCAGGATGGGCGTCCATTGGTGCTGCTGACCGGGGCCAACGCTTATGCCGTCGCCGCGCGCGTAATCCACAAAAGGCACGCTAACCGAAGCTTCTATTTTCTTGTCTACGTGATCGCTGCGACCCTGACCCAGTTGTTCCACCCAAAATTTACGCAAACAGGCTGTAACGCCCACAAGGGGTTGCAAAAAACGGGGGGATGCGTTCATCAGGTATTCGCCCTGCTCAAAATAGCTGGCGTGAGAACCGGCGCCGGCAAAGATAAGCGGGTGGGTTTCGTCTACCCGCAGCAGTTCCGGATCGTCCCAACGGCGGCGCAGGTCATCGCCTTTAAAGTCGTGAGAGGCGTAAGCTGTCCAGCGAGGCGTCAGTTCGCCATCGTCTTCGGTGAGAAAGACAAAAATCTGCTCCCAGTCAGATTCGTGGTCGTTGATGCCGTGAAAGGACGAGCGCCAATCATTCATTGCAAAGAA
>DUEH01000263.1 GCA_011192195.1 Chloroflexota bacterium
CGAAGCCGAAGTATCGTAATTCGGAACTTCCCCTTGTCTGGTAAAGAAACCGCTTCGCGTCCTTGTCCCCCCCTCTCCTTGTCTCCCCCTCTCCTTGTCCCCTTGTCTTCTTGTCTCAATAGCCCAATTCACAAGAACAAAGCCAAAAAACAGGCCGGGCATCACAAATCCGGCGACATAGCCGTACATCGCCAAGGCCAACGACGCCCCGGCCAGGATGAAATGCCATCGTTTGCCGCTGCGATAGGCTGTCCAAAAGAGCCACACCGATAGCAGCTCCAGAAAAGGTAAATGAACAATGGCAAAGGAAATGCGGCTAATAGTTGCGTGGCTGTAGGATACGGCCAGCAGCAAGGCGGCAATTGCGCCAAGCCAGTTAGCTTGCGTCTGCTCCATATTCAGGACTGGCAAATCTTTGTAAGACAAGTTAGCAACTCGTCCTACATTTAAAAAAAGAGCGCGAGTGGCAAGAAACAGAAGCAGGACGGTGAGGACGCCAAAAAAGCTGGTCTGGAATCGAAGAGCCATCTTCCCCGGTTCTGACAGGGCAAAGAAAAATGCCGCAATGTACGATGCCAGCACACCCGCGCCCCCCTGCCCTTCCACCGACAAAACAGGTCCCTCTTGCAGAATTTGCAGCGCGCCGGAACCAAAAACGGCCTCGTCGCCGTTGAGCGCGGGGGGAACTTCGCCCAGTTTGTAGAAGCGCAAAAAAATTGCCAGCCCCATTGCCAGAGCAAGAATCAAGTATGGGAAATGGCGAATGGCGAATGGCGAATGGTGAATTTTTTCATCCGTAACTCGTCGCTCGTCGCTCGTCGCTCGTAACTCGTAATTCGTCGCTCGTTGTTTGTCATTCATCATTCAGCCAGATACTCCAGATAAACCGCGCTGTCCGCCGCCTGTCCGCCTTGAAAAACCGGCAAGCGTTCTCCGGTCTTCCAATCATACAAGCCAATCTCCAGAATGTAAAGCGCCGGGGAAGTCGCCTCCGGTAACTGAAGGCTGTGGGCGGTGCGCATCACGTCGCCGGGACGCCAGACGTTGGTGGGAAAATCGCCATCCAGCGGACGACGGTCATCCTGACTGAGCATTACGCCATCATCGGGATTGAGCAGATGGGCAAAAATGGTATAATCTTGCTGCGGGATGCCGGTGGCGCGCCAAAAGAGAGTCAAGCTTAAGTGCCCGTTCTGCCCATTAAGGTTGGCGCTGTAACCGGCCAATTCAATAACGCCGCCAAACTCATCGGCGCGGTCAACTTGCCGCATCTGCAAGATGGATGACGTATCGCCAAGATAGGGATACGCGGGTTGGATAATGTTGGCGGGCGTCCAGACTGCCAGCGCAAAAAGCGCCAGCGAAAGGCCAATCACCGGCAGGCTGCGCCCTTTACCGGGCAACAGCGAGTAAAAGCCCAGGCTGACCACGACGCCCAAGGCGGCAATCATCGGGAAAAAGTAGCGCCCCTGCACGCCAAAGGCGCCAAAAGTCATAATGTATCGCAAGGGGATGGCCCAGGCAGCAACAATGGCAAGCAGCAAAAGCGCTATCGTTACCGCGCCGCCTTTTGCTTTTGCCCAGCGATTGCGCCCCCAGCCAAGCCAAATTACCAGCCCCAACAGGGCAATCGGATAAATCAACATCAAAATTTTGAAAGCTATCTCCGGCAGAGGGAGATTAGCCCAACCAAAATAGCCCCAAAAAGTCCGGTGCAAACGATTGAGTGTGTTGGCGTTGCCAATTACGTCCCACAAAGTGCGCGCGCCTGTTGGCGGATGTACGGCCTGGTGCATTTTATAGGCAAAAGGATCGCCGTAGAGCAGCGCGTTACGCAGGTAAAACGGCCCGGTCAGCAGCGCCAGCGGAAGCCCAAACCACGCGCTCCACTTGAACAGGTTTTTCCCTTGGCGGGATTGCCAGGCAGCCCACAAAATCGCCGCGCCGGCAACGCCAACCAAGGCCAAACCGCTCTGCTTGAACAAAATGGCAATGCCCGTTAATGCGCCCAGCCCCACAAATTGCCGCCAGCGATGGTCGCCTTGCACAATAGCGATGGCAGGCAGCAAGCCCAGCGAAAAAGCCGCCGTCAAGGCAATATCATTGTTCAACGAGGCGCTGCCAAAAAGAAATTGGGGGTTGAAAGCGACCACACTGGTTGCGCCAACAGCCAGCCACGTCTGCAAAGGAAAAATCTTTTTGCTCAACAGGTAAGCGGCGGCAACAGTAACAGCGCCAAAAAGAACGTTCAGCCAGCGCAGGCGATGAACCGCCAGCGGGATGTCTTGATAAGGCGGCAGTTCGCGCGCGGAATGAAGTTGGATGCCGGGCGGGCCGTTAGTGGGGTTGGTCTGGTCAACAATGAAGGATTTGGGGTTGGGGCGTCGCCAGTTGATGTAATCCGATAGCTCGATATCGCTCACTGCCAACGCCGCAATCAGATAAAAAAGCGGGGGATGATGCCAGGTATCAAAGCCGCTTTCCGGCGTGGGGAGTGTTTTTTGATCAAGCAGGTAGCGGACGTAATGAAAATGGCTTGGCTCGTCCGGGGCTTCCCACAGCGGCGTGGCGACGCTGTAGTAACCGCCCAATGTCACAAATGCAATGATAATGATCGCCAGCGGCAGCCAGGAAATTATATTTTTGTACCCGGTAATGCGGGGCAGGCTCTCATTTGTCATTTGTCACGCTTCGCGGTCATTCGTAGCTCATAACTCGTTTCGCCGGTTTCCAGAACGCTAAGGCGTTTTCCGTCAGCCGAGTTGTAAAGGCCGACAATAATTTTGTCTACCGCCGCCAGGTTTTGACCCGGAATTTCTATTTTATCCACAATCACTTCGCCGGGCAGCCAGCTTGTGGTGGGGGCTTCGCCGTTTTGCGGCTCCCGATCCATTTGGGCAATAATTTGCCCGTCTTTGTCCAGCAGGTGAGCAAAAACCTTGTAGGGCGCGTCCATTTCTCTCTGCGCTTGCCAGTACAGGGTGATGTCGGCTTTTTCCGGCGACAGGCTTGCATCGAAACCCAGCAAGGTGATTTTACCATCGAAGTCAGCGTTCAGACGATGCGCCATTGGCGGCGCTTCAAATTGACGAGGGCGGCCGGCAAGGGTGACGCTGCCAAGGTAAATGCGGCCGGTTTTGAAAGGAATCAGCGTCAGTTGTAGCTGATAGTCGCCCGCCGGCGCATCGGCGGGGAGGGCGTAATCAAGATACTGGCGAATAGTCATCCCTTCCGGCCATTTTTGGGTGGGATAATCCTCGCCGCCCAACGGTTGGGCTGGCGACAGCGTAATTGTTTGTCCGGAGGCAACAAGTTGCAAGGCGACGCTGCCTTTAGAAGTTGCATCGCCCATACTGCGCCACCACAACTCCAGCGTTCCCCTGTCGCCGGGGCGCAGCGCGTCGGGTAGACCGCTGACGCTCAAAAGGTGCAAGCTGTCTTCCCCCAAAATAGCTTCATACATTGTGGGGGGGATGTTGTGCGCTTCAAAGGGCAAAATCGTTTTGTATGGCAGCAAGCGCGTTTCTCCCAACTGAAGCGCCAAATCCGCGCCCACATCTTCAGCAAGTGGCGCAAGACGATGGCTCTGCCCCGCCTCGTCCAGCCAGTAGAGAATGACTTTCAGACGATAGTCGCCGGGGGGCGTACCGGGGTCGGCAGAGATAAGCGCGTAATCGCGTTCTTCGGCGCCGGTTTCCCAATTGGCGGTGTAGCGATGGAGTTGGTCGCTCAACAGGGGGTGATCGGCGCGCCCTGCAATGTGACCGGCGTTATCTTCCAGCCACAATCCGACTTGCAAATCCAGCGGCTCCGCGCCCAGTTTTTTCCAAGTAAGTTCCACCCACAGCGGCTCGTCGGCGGGGGTTTCGGGGGCGATAGCCGCGCCGGTGAGAGCGAATTGGCCGCTGAAAGCGACAGCAGACCGCCGACCGCCGACCGCCGATGGGTAGACCGGCTTGGCGTTGGAGTCTAGTTGATAATAGGTGATGTCAACGTATTTGTGGGTTGAAAGGCCATCGAAATCTCCGGCGCGTTCTAAAACGTACTCAAATAAATGGCGGGGATCAGCTTTGGAGTGTTTGCTCACTTTCCAGCGAATTAGCCCTACGCGATTTTTGCCGTTCAGCAGATTGGCCGTATCGGAAAAGAGCGCCGCTTCGTTGTCCCAGATGTAGGCGTACTCGGCTTGACCGCGATGCTGGTAAAGAAATGCCAGCGTAGAACTTTCGGGGAAAATTGCGCCCGCCGAGGTGTCCACCGGCAGGATGTAGGCGGTATTGGCGTCGCCTTCGGCGGCCATTACGTCCGCCAGTTCAAAGTCGTAGATGTGGTTGATGAGGGCGTAGGCTTCGTTGGTGGATTGGGGAAGGTAATAATCCACGTAGGTGTGGCGAGCCAGCGTGAACAGGGGGATGGCGGCAATTAGCGCGCCCGCCGCAATAAGGCCCGGTTGCCAGCGCGGGCGACGCTGCGCAAGATAGGCCAGCGGCAAAACCAGACCCACGCTCGCCAGAATGAAAGCGGGGGCAGCCGTTCCAATGGCGCGTCGCAGATGAGGCATTGGGCCTTCCGGGGCAATGATACTGGGAACAAGCATCACTGCCCACCACACGACCAAAAACAGAAACTCCGGGCGTCGCCAGCGTTGCAGGGCAATTAGCAGGCCAATCAAAAAGAAACTGATGGAAAGGGTATCCATTCCCCGGGCAATGGAAACGCCGCCCACTTGCGAAATCAACGGCAAAAATCCCGCCAAATTCCCCAG
>DUEH01000264.1 GCA_011192195.1 Chloroflexota bacterium
CAGTTACCAATCAACTGGTCAATAACCTCAACTTGATTGTCACAGCGCCAGATGGCAGCACAAGCTATTTGGGCAACCATTTCAGCAATGGATGGACAACCACCGGCGGCAGCGCCGATACAGTCAACAATGTGGAAAATGTGTACATTCAAAACCCTGTATCCGGCACATGGACAATCGAAGTGGATGCTGTTAATGTTCCTCAGGGACCGCAGCCTTACGCTCTGGTCATAGATGGCGCAGCAAGCAGTACGTCGCCGCCGCCGCCAAATTATATTTACTTACCGCTGGTTCTAAAAACCAGTGGGTCTACAGGGCCTCAAGCAGGTTTTTGGGAAGACACCTTTGATGAATTTTACGTTACCCCTGACCAAGCGTATGTTGATGACTTTGCCACTCACATATACGTGCCCAGTTGTAATAAATATTTTACGATTACCCATCTGCCTCAAGAATCTATCTCAAGCAACTCATTCTCTTTCAGCGGAGCATTTTACGCTTCAGGAATATTTGACTCAAATACCACGGCATCAGGAACCGATGGCTTGGACCACCTTGATTTAACCTATTTCGGATGCGGCTACGTCAGCGGCGGCCCCTGGAGTTGGGACGCTACCTGGCAAAACACTTCGCAGCCTACCCACTTCAATACTGCGTCAGTTGTGGAACCGAACAGCGCGCAACAACTCCCGCCATCTGCATCTGGCAGGCATGTTGTGGTAACGCCGTTAAGCAAATAAACTTTACAAAAATGCGCGTTTATGTTAAGCTAAGAGCCATGAAAGCCATACTTAAACGCGCATCTCTTGAAAAAACTGACGAAGGACGAAAGACGAAGGACGAAAATTTGTCATTTGTCATTCGCCCTTCGTCATTTGTCATTCGTCATTGGTTGCTTGCCCTTCGTCGGTTATCATTTACCATTCACCATTCACCATTTACCATTTACCATTCTCCCCTTCGCCTCATTTTACTGGCGACAATCTTCTTTGGCGTCAGCAGTCCGGCGCAAGCCCAGGAGCCGCCGCCTGATCCCCGCTTTGGCATTGCCAACGCCTACGTCAATGCGGCAGAAACCACTGCAGCGGGCGCGGGATACACTCGCATCATCCTGCGCTGGGACATCATTCAGCCCGCCGGACGCGATGACTGGAAACCGGCCAACGTCCCGGACCCCTTCATTGAGGCGGAATTGGCCGCCGGACGAGAAGTGGTGGTTGTATTGATTGGCACGCCGGATTGGGCCAGCAAGGGCGTCAACGATAGTCGCGCTGTGCCGGATATGGAAGCGTGGGGCAACTTCACCAAGCGCGTAGCCCAGCAATATCAGGGGCGCATCCACCAGTGGATCATCTGGAACGAACCGGATGTCTGGGATACCGCCAACCCCGCCAACACCTGGCTGGGAACAGAAGAAGACTACCTTCAACTCCTCAAATCAGCGCACAGCAACATCAAAACCGTTGACCCCACGATGCAAATTCATCTGGCGGGATTAACCTACCACTGGGACGCCGATCACGGGCGCGAGCAATACCTGTCTCGCCTGCTCAAACTTATCACCGCCGACCCGGAAGCGCCCCGCTACGGCTATTATTTCGATGCGCTAGGCTACCACGTTTACAATGATCCCGCTCAAATCCTCAGAGCCATCACCGAAGCGCGGGCCACACTGGATGTCTATCGTCTGGACAAACCTGTCTGGCTCAACGAAACCAACGCCCCGCCCACCAATGACCCGCTGGAGCCGGTTGCCGAGCCATCTCTACAAATCACGCAGCAGGAGCAAGCCGCTTTTGTCATTCAAGCCTTTGCCCTAAGCATTGCCGGAGGCGCGCAGCGCGCCGAATTTTACGAACTTCGCAACGCAGAGGGAGACCCTGTTCCCTTTGGCCTGCTGCGCCACGACGACAGTCGCCGCCCCGCTTTTGACGCTTACCGCGTGATGACAAAACATCTCGCCGGTTATACAAGTTATAATTGGTTACATCAGGGGAATTTCTACATTGTCACGCTTGACAGGGGAGGGCAGACCACCACGATTTTGTGGAATACGTCGCCGGAGGACAGACCCTTCAGCATCAACGCCATTGCGCCGCAGGCCATTTTGGTTGATGAAGCCGGAAACGAGCAGCCTATCAGCGCCCAGAACGGTATCTACACCATTGTGCTGCCCGGCGCAAGTTGCGCCAATTGCGCCATTGGCGGGGCGCCCCGCCTGCTCATCGAGCAAGGTTCGCCGGATCAGCGCGTTTCGCTGGTTCCGCTGGCAACCAACACGCCCACCCCCACCGCAGCGCCCACCGCTATGCCTAGCGCTACCCTCACGCCATCCGCCACAGCCACGCCCGTTCCCGCGGCGCCAACGCTCCCGCCGCCAACTGCAGACGCCGTCGCAGCCGCCGCGCCTAATGTGACCCCGCCACCAACTGTCGGCCCCGCAAAACGCCCCTCATCCGCCTCAGACGCGCCCGCAGAAATTATCGTTCCCACTTTTAACTTAAAAACCCTCTTTACCCCCGGACGCATTGTGATTTTACTGGTGCTGGGCATCGTCTTGTTCACGCTCATCTACTTCATCCAGTTTAAGCTGTGGAGCAAATGGAGACGGTAAGATTTCAGCGCAACTAATATCGGCAAGAATCAAAAAACCCTTGCGACATTTTCATCGTAAGGGTTTCTATCTTCTGCGATGCGCTTCGCGCCGGTGCGCAATGCGTAAAATATTGACCAGACGTTCCTGATTATTCACCTCATAAAAAAACTCGCCAATCTCCCACCCGGCAACGACATCCCCATAGCGGTCTTCTTAATTGCCTGACGTTGGGATGCGAAAGTGGATTCTGGCGCAGATGTTCAAAACAACGATTCAACCGCCTGACTAATGGCATCTCCGCTTTTTGGTAAAACCGCGCCGCATTTTTGTGCAAACGCAGTTCATACATTACGCCGAATGTCCTCAAATTTGACGTATTCGCCGCGCTCCATTTCAACTCTGGCGTTTTCCAGTTCCATCACAAATTCAGGAGTTGGAAATTGTTCTTCTGTTGTCTGTAGATAGCCAAGCAAAGCTTCCCACTCCGACCAGGGCAACAAGGCTCGTTTCTTCCTGCCCTCAGCATCTACCACAACTTCCACGCTGGCTAATAAATCCTGAAGCATCAGTCGTTCTCCAAAAACGCTTTTGAAATTCTCCCATTCCTCATAAAAAAGTACCCCCGCCGCGATTCGAACGCGGGCTCCCGGCTCCGGAGGCCGGTACTCTATCCACTGAGCTACGGGGGCGTGAAAAATTCAAACTGCAAAGTCCAAAATAATTTACGCCTGAAGTTTAGCACTTTCACGCGCTTTTGGCAAGTGATTTGTCCATTGTCACCTGTGTCCAGATGCAAGATTAGAGATTCAAGAGGGCGCGCGCCAGTTGGTCGTCAATAATAAATACATTCGCGTACCCTGCCTTAATAGCGGCCCGAGCAATTTCCACCTTCCGCCGACCTGAAGCAATGACGACGACTTGAACCCCCAACTGAACCATCTCCCGTAAATCGGGCAGGCCAATGGAACATATAAGGTTGCTGATTTCAGGAGAGACTGATTGACCGTCTTTATCAACCAGATGATAAAGAATATCGCCGACTGCCCCCCTATCACGCATCTCTTCCAAGCCAGGGCTTTTCGTATCCAGTAGATCGCCCAGCAAATCAATTGGAGCACGTCCACGGCCAAAAACGCCAAGTCCCATAAAAGCAATACCAACACTTCTGGCTTTTGCCAGGATGCGAAGTGTTGGCGCAAACTTCCGAACATCCTTTGCCCCTTTCCAATCCACGGGACTGGCGTATTGCAACGTATATCCCCTGTGATGTGTTCATCGATCGGGCCAGTCTTAGCAATAACCTTACGCACACCTTCCAACTTCTCGCCTTCCAGCCCTCGGAAGATGGATACCTGTTCACCGCGCGGTTCAGCGAATTGTTGCCGCATACGCAATACGTGATCTCTTCTTATCACCACACCGACATTGACTACTGGCAAGATGCCGTCACGGTCACCACGGACAGCGCTGGAGTCGCCTCAGCCAAAGTATGGAGTCGCTGTACAGTCAGTGACACCCTCACTGGCACTGTGTTCGCCCGCTTAGAACAAAATGGACTGTTTCAGACGGAATCTAATCATCTGGACTGTCCGGCCCTCCAAACCATCGAAGACTTCGGGTCACATCTCGCCACCGACGCAAGCAATGACGACTGGGTCTATCGCATCTCGCCCCCTGCTTCAGATAATATCGGCCTTTGGGTACTCGACGCCGCCGGACGGGCCGGGTTAAGTGGAACGATCACTATCCGCTCTGCCGGAGGCTACCTTCTGGATGAACAAGCGCTAACTGATGCGGGGGACGGCCTGTACTCCTATATTTGGTCAATCGCCGGTCTCCCCCGCGCCGATGACTACCGGACACAGTTGACCCTGCGCGACGATAGCGGCGGCTTGAGCGGTCTGGATGCCTTTATCAAGTTGAGTGGCCGGGCGGTGTGGGTTTGGGGAGAAAAGATGGAAGAGAAGAATCCGGCGATCTGGGCCATCCTGAGCAACGAGGACTATGATGGCAACGGTCTCGGCGACCAGGATGAGTGGCTATCCTTTAGCAACGCGCCCTACGACGCGCCCGATCCTTATGTGACCACCAGCTATCTCTCGGTCTACCCCTACATTAGCTTCACCGGAACCCTGGTCACAGATACCTTCCAAAGCTTTTTGACCGCCGCTCATACCACCAATACCATTCGCATCGAGGCATTAGCCGGGGTCCCCCAATGGGTGGAAGATGACGCCGGGCTGCAAAATGGCAAGGATATGTGCGATGAGCCTCTTTGGATAAGCCACTCCTCACGCGCTTCATCATAGTCGCGCTGAGTGCTGTGGGCGCCGCCATCCACCTCCACCACCAAGCGTTGGGTGCGGCAGTAGAAATCGAGGATGAAGTGGTGCAGCGGATGCTGACGGCGAAACTTGAGGCCGTGCAGTTGTTTGTTGCTCAACTGCGCCCATAGTTTCTTTTCAGCCGGGGTCATTTGCCAGCGCAGTTCTTTGGCTCGCCGGCGGACTGCCTGTAGAGAAGGGTATCCGGGTTGTTTCTTGGACATCGCGTACGCTTTCTCTTTTCATTTCCACAAGTCCGAGAGCAAGCAAAACTCCCCCCTGTGGGGGGGCGGGGGCGGGCTGCGCCGAGATGGTCGCTGTGGAGGTAGTAGTATACACCGGAGAGGTCGCGCATTGCAACTCGTTCGCCACAGAGAAAATATTATGTTGGCGTCATTCAAATTCTTGCCAGATTGACGATATACCGCTTTGTGAGCGGTTAGTTGTTTTAGGCAATTAAAAAAGCTCCGCAACAGGCGCAGAGCTTTTGACAACAACCTTTTTGAGCAACAAATATCAAAAAAGGGCTTGACTTTTGTAAATCAAGCCCCAAAACAACAAAAGCCCCTGGCCAGATTTGAACTGACGACCGGCCGCTTACAAGACGGCATATCGTCATAGTTACTTCTACGTCAGACAACAAAAGGCCACACAATAGCTTGTGTGACCTTTTGTTGTTATAGCTTTTCAGATAATGTTTTTGACTCGTAACCGGCGCATCCTTACGCGGCGGCGGGTCGGACTTATTGTCCTCGGTTTTCAACCTCCTCAAATGCACCCCTACACTGAGTTTGGCCCTCCCTCGTTATGAAGAATGAGAGCCGGCGCAAAGCCTCGCCGCATAAGGAGAGGGGAGGCGGGGAATGTTAAATCTCCCCCTCTCCTTAAATTTCCTACTTCAACACCAGCGGCAGATATATCTTGTTAGTATCGACGATGACGCCGAAAGCGAAAGTAGCGGTAATGTTCCTGGCTGTGTCCATAGTGACAACCAGCGGGTTGGCCGTTGATTCCACATCGCCACTCCAACCGGCAAAGCCTATGTCGTCGGTGATTGTACCCGTTCCCGCTACGGCGGTCAGCGTGACTACGGCGCCGGTGTTGAATATCTCCGCGCAGTCCGTTTCACAGTCAACGCCCAATGGGTCGCTGTACACAATATTGTCGTCGCCTACCCCCGCCAGGTTGATGGTGAGTTGCGGGCCGCCTACTTGCGCGGTCAGCGTCAGAGAGGCGGTTTCGCCAATACCCTGAGCGGTGATGGGCAGCAGATGCGTCCCGTGGGTTGTATGCTCAGAGGCGGTGACGATGGCGGTGAACGATGTGCCGGCCATAGTTGGCGTAATCAAGCCCGAGGGCAGTTTGAGCATCATCCCCACCGGCAGCGCGCCAGCCAACAAGCCGACCGGTTCGGGATAGCTTTCCAGCGAGGTGTTAAGCGTCAGCGTAATCTCTACTGCCTGACCGAGTTCCAGAGTCAGCGTGGGGCTGCCTGTGACCGCCAGACTCAGGGGCGCGCCTTGCGGCATGGATGTAACTGACTGCGAGCGGGCGATTTGCCCACTCAAGCCATTCCGGGCCAGCAGGGTGAGAGTATAAACTTCGTTCGGGTCCAGATTGCCCAGACCGGTTGCCAGGAACAGCCCTTCTGAATAGACCCGCGTACCGCTGATGGTCGGGCCGCTCACTTCCAGCAGATAGCGGTCCACGTCCGGGTCGGGGTGGGCTGTCCAGGCGACGTTCAGGTAGCGCATACCGGGGGTCACGGTGATGACCGGGCTCCAGGTTGCGCTCCAGGGGCGAACCGGAATGGAGACGACGTCTGTGGCGTACACTCGCATTGGCGGGCTGACGCCGTCGTCCACGTCCATCCAAACGCGGTATTCACCGCTGGGCAAGCCGCTGACGTCTACGGTGTAGTTTTGCAGGGCGGTGTGCGTAACCCATCCGGTACCGGTCAGTGTCAGGTTATATGCCAGGGCCGGGCCGGTGAATTCGGTGGTGACTTCCGTGGAGGCGATACCGGTGTTGGGGTCGGTGATGATTTCGGTGCGGGTGAGCGGACCGTTGTTGACGTAAATACCCAGACGGGTATCCGGTTCGTAGGCCGCCAGTCGCCAGCTTAATTCTGCCTGCTCGTCGCCCGGGGTGTGGGCTATGCTCACGTCGCTCAACGCAGGAGCCGCCGCGGTGCCGATGACCGAGAAGACGTACTCATCTTCCGGCAGCGGGTCGCCGCTCAAGGCAGCTTGCCAGGTTCCCTTGGCCGGTTTGCTTACCACGTACATTATTTGCACGCTTTTCTTGGTTGCCAAATCGGTCAAGACTTTCAGCTCCACTTCGCCGCCGGCATTGACATAGGCGAGGGCGGTGTAAGATTGCCCGTCGCGCAGCGCAGCGCTGATTGTTGTCAGCCAGTCGCCGGTATCTATCA
>DUEH01000265.1 GCA_011192195.1 Chloroflexota bacterium
GCACTTTGCGCTGTTTTTTTATGCAACTCACCTCCCAAATACTCATAAATGCCTATAGCCAGGGCGTTTTTCCGATGGCTGATGAAGGTGGCGCAATCTACTGGTATGATCCAGACCCGCGCGCTATCCTACCCCTGGAAAGTTTCCACGTGCCGCGCCGATTAGCCCGCGCCATTAGGCGTGGAAAATTTGATCTGCGCGTAGATACCGCCTTTGAAGCGGTCATTCGCGCCTGCTCTCACGCAGCGCCGGGTAGAGAACGCACCTGGATCAATCAGGAAATTATTGACGTCTACACAGCGTTACATCGCCGGGGATTTGCTCACAGCGTTGAAAGTTGGCGGGCGGGAAAGTTGGTGGGCGGCTTGTACGGCGTATCGCTGCGCGGTCTTTTTGCCGGAGAAAGTATGTTCAGTCTGGAACGTGACGCCAGCAAAGCGGCTCTGGTTCATCTGGTAGAACGATTAACGCAAGGCGGCTTCATCTTGCTGGACACGCAGTTCAGCACGCCGCATTTGCAGCAATTTGGCGCTATTGAAATTTCCAGGCAGGAATATAAATTGCGTCTGGCTTACGCGATGGAGGTCAGTGGGCAGTGGGAATCAGCTTTTAGCTGACTGCTGGTAGCTGATAGCTAGAAAGCTTCTACTGCGCCCAGGAGATACGCTCGTTTGTCCAATCGTAGTCGCCATTGCCAAAGGGGTTGGGGGGAAGGGCAAACAGTTTAGTGGCGCTGCCGCCGCCGGCAGGAACGGACCACACGGCCCAGCCGCCGGCTCTATCAGAGACAAAGGCTACCCACTTGCCATCGGGAGAAAAGGCGCCCAAGCCTTCATTGGAAGAAGGGGAATTGCTGAGGTTGGCAGGGCCGCCGCCAACAGATGACAGGTACACTTCCCAATCGCTGCCGGTATAAGCGTGATACAGGAGAAGATTGCCCTGCGTATCGGTGGGGGTAGCGCTGGTTCCGTCAATACCGGGAATTTTGATGGGGGTTTCGCCGTTGCTGTTTTTCTTGTTAGCCCAGGACCCGACAATATAAATACCGCAAGAGTTACCGCCAGCCCAGGTGTTGCAGCCTTTGTAAGCAATTCGATCATCGCTGGTCCAAACCGGGCTGCTCCCTTGAATTTCACCTATTTGTCCATTGGGAACCAAAACGCCAAAGCGAGCCACATCGCGGCATTTTTCATCCGGTTCATCCTGCGGGCGAACCAGTCCGCACTGCACAAAGATGAAGGGGTGATTTTGCCCATCGGAACCAATAGCCAGATTGGGGTTATCATAGGCAATTCTGCTTCCCCAAGGGCTATAAACGGGATGCGAATCAGTGGGCGAGCCGCTGAGTACTTTTTCTAATTGCCCGCTAATACCGTCTGCTTCCCAAACGTTGTCGTGTCCGGTATCGGCGTCGCCGTTTACCAGTATTTTTACGCCGTCTTCACGAAAATAAGGTTGGCGCGCGCCCTCAATTTTGGCAAGCGTTTCGCCGGTAGCTGCGTCATAAAACCAAACATCGTAGCGCCCTTTGGCCCAATCCATTACCGGCACGGCAATGCGTCCGCTTACCTTTGGCGCAACCGAAACCGGAGAGGGCGTTGGCGTTGGCGTGGTGGGAACAGGCGTATTGGTTGGCGGGAGGGGCAGCGGCGTGTTGGTAGGCGGCGGGGTATTGGTGGGCGGCAAAGTTGGCGTGTTAGTTGGCGACGAGGCAGTTTGGGTGGCTATTGCGTTAGCCGTTTGAACAGCCAAAACATCAGCCGTAGCGGTTTTCTGAGCATTTCTGGTTGCCTCGGCAGCGTTACCCACGGACACCTGAGTTGCCACCAGATCCGGAGTATCGGTTGGGTTGATAGTTGAAGCAGTTGTGTCAGTTGCCTGGGGTGAGGGCGTATTGCCTGGCGCAACCTGAGCTTGAACGGAGGCCGTTTGGGTCAATAAAATCATCGCGTCAGCGCTTGCCTGGGCATTGTGGGCTATGGCTGTTTTGGCAGCCTGATCTTTTTGATTATTCTTCCCCATAATCATTGCCGCTATAATCCCCAGCAGAAGCAATACAATGAACACCCCGCCAATGGCAAACCACTTATTGGCTGATTTGGGAATGCTTAAAATAGTAGCCGTATCAGACTTTAAATCAACGGCTGCTGTTGCGCCGGCATTAGGCAGCGCAGTCTGCATAAAGCTTGGATCGCCTGGTTTTAGTTCTTCAACTTTGGGGATAGCAGCTATAGGAAGTACCGGATTTTTAGCCAGCGTATCGTAAGGCGACATCTCCGTTGCTTCTCTCAAAGCCGCTGCAAATTCAGCGCCGGTCTGATACCGATCATCCGGGTTCTTACTGAGCGCTTTCAAAATTACCTGTTCCACCACTTCAGGGATATTCGGGTTGATACTTCTGGGGAGCGGAAGGGAGGCGCTGATGTGTTTCATAATCACGGCAAAGGGAGTGTCGGCGTCAAAAGGCACTTTGCCGGTAATCATTTCATAAAGCACAACCCCCAGCGAATAAATGTCGCTGCGCGCGTCGCCGCGTTCCCCTTGCCCCTGTTCCGGCGACATATAAGCCGGCGTACCGGACATCATTCCGGTAACGGTAAATTGCGTAGCGCCAACTATTTTGGCAATGCCAAAATCCAGAATCAGGATTTGCCCGTCCTGAGTCAAAATAAAATTGGCCGGTTTCAGGTCTCGGTGAACCATTCCGCGCGTGTGAGCGTAGTCAATAGCGCCGCACAAAGCTGTCATAATGCGCGTGGTTTCCTTTAAAGCAAATAAATTATCCTGCTTAACGCGCGTTTGAAGTTCCGTTTTCAGTGTTGGCCCATTTACAAGTTCCATGGCCATATAATACATCTGCTCTTGAGAATCAAAATCAAAAATCTGCACAATGTTTGGATGGCGCAGATTAGCCACCGCCCTGGCTTCCCGCTCAAAGCGTCCAATAAAATCAGGGTCTCCCGCCAGGTGGCTGTGCAGCGCTTTCACCGCTACGTAGCGATCTAAACCAGGCTGGTAAGCTTTGTAAACTTCCGCCATTCCACCCTGCCCCAAGCGAGCGACAATGCGATATTTTCCAAGTGTTTGACCAATTAAATCAGGCATAATCTATCCTACTTTTATCACGTAAGTTTTTAGTGTCGTGGGCATTATAACATCGCCTTAAATGCGCGTCAATGAAGCAATGGCCTTATTTTACAGGCGGTAGACGGCAGAGGAAGAAAGAACCTGCCTATTACACAATAAGCGGTTTGCCTTCTCATCAATCGCCGCGTATAATTCAGGAAATGAATTTTGGACTGACGTAATGAAAGATACGACTCAAGCGCGACAAGACCTTCATATTTTAGAGAATATCGAAAAAAACCCGGAGATCACTCAAGCCGATCTGGCGGCTCAGCTTGGCGTTGCCGTTGGCAGTGTGAATTGGTACATCAAACGGTTGGTCAAAAAAGGTTACGTGAAAGTCACGCGAATGCAGCGACGCAGGCTGCGCTATTTGATCACGCCGCAAGGTATTGCAAAAAAAACATACCTCACCCGTTCCTTTATGCAGGCTTCGCTCAAATGGTACAGAGAAACGCGCAGCGCCTCAAAAGCCCTTCTGGCAGAAATCAAAAATGCCGGGTATGATACCGTCTGCATTCGGGGCGATGGCGATTTGACCGAAGTTGTGTATCTAAGTTGTTTGGAGGCGGGGATGAGCGTGAAGGAGGAAATTGACCCTGCTTATCCGCTTTTCAGGGTCGAAAATTTTCAGACCGTGTTAGATTGGCCGAAGGGGAGAGAATGAAGATTGTTTCAATCATTGGAGCGCGGCCCCAATTCATCAAGGCCGCCGCCGTAAGCCGATTACTTCGAAAACAGCATACTGAAATACTGGTTCACACCGGGCAGCACTACGACGCCAATATGTCGGCTATCTTTTTTGATGAGTTGGGTATTCCAAAGCCAGAGGTGAATCTCAAAATTGGCTCCGGGCGACACGGCGCGCAAACCGGGGCGATGCTGGCCCACATTGAAGAAATTCTACTGAAAGAGAAACCGGACTGGGTACTGATCTACGGCGACACCAACTCTACGCTGGCGGGCGCGCTGGCGGCGGCAAAACTCCACATTCCGGTAGCGCACGTGGAAGCCGGATTGCGCAGCTTTAATCGCAAAATGCCGGAAGAGGTCAATCGCGTGCTGGCCGATCACGTTTCGACGTTGCTATTGTGTTCCAGTCAGACCGCCGTTGACAATTTAGCCGTCGAAGGGATCACTCAGGGCGTCCACCTGATTGGCGATGTGATGCTGGACGCCCAAAATTACGCTGTTAAGCAAGCTGCAAAGCGCTCAAACATCCTGGCGAAATTAGCTCTCAAGCCGGGCAAATTTATGCTGGCAACCGTCCACCGCGCCGAAAACACCGATGATGAAGTTCGATTACGCGGCATCCTGAGCGCTTTTGAAGCGGTAAAAGCGCCTGTCGTACTCCCCATTCACCCGCGAACCCGAAAAATGATTGAGGTTTTTAATCTGAAATCGAAAATCCAAAATCTAAAATTGATCGAGCCGGTGGGCTACCTGGATATGGTGATGTTGGAAAAATCGGCGCGAATGATCTTGACCGATTCCGGCGGTATTCAAAAAGAAGCCTACTGGTTGGGCGTTCCCTGCATCACCCTGCGCGATGAAACCGAATGGCCGGAAACGGTAGAAACAGGCTGGAATGTGATTGTGAGCGCAGATGAAGCGCGAATTGTAGAGGCAGTGCGAGGGTTTGCGCGTCCGGAGGCGCATCCCGCGCTGTATGGGGATGGAATGGCGGGTCGGCGGTGTGTGGCGTTGTTGGGGTAAAAAACAATCGCAAGGTGGAATTCAAAGAAGTTGGCGATGAGTTTTGGGTGGTTTTGGGGCGATAGCGCATCCCTCTCTGTACAATGATGGGAAGTAAGCGGATGATCGAGCGCGTTGGCAAAGCGAGAGCAGACAAGGTATAATTTGGGAGAGGTGAATAAAAATGATAAAACAAACAGAAATGACTCGCGAACTCTCAACCGTTTTTAAATATCATCAGGCAACCCTTTTAGCCAAGGTTATCAGCAACGCTTACAGCGAATTGGTCAAAACCAGCGATTTTAACGAACTTAAAGAAATTGTCAGAGACATAGCCTTTGAGCAAAAAAGACTGGCTGATTCTCAAAAAGAACTAGTCGGTTCTCACAAAGAATTGACCGAAGCGCAGACCCGAACTGAACTCAAGGTTGAAAAATTGACCGAGGCCCAGACCCGAACTGAACTCAAGGTTGAAGAATTGACCGAGGCCCAGACCCGAACTGAACTCAAGGTTGAAGAATTGGCCAAGGCGCAAACCCGAACAGAACTCAAGGTTGAAGAACTGGCAGAGGGTCAAAAATTATTAGTTAAAGCTCAAACACAAACTGAAAAGGCCGTCAAACAACTAGCCAAACATATTGGCGGCTTAAGCGATACCATCGGCGGCGACGTGGAAGACATCTCTTATTCAGTGATACCCCACGTACTGGAACAGGAATTGGGCTGGCAAATAGAGCGCCTGGAACGGGTGTGGCGCGCATGGGGGGAACAAGCGGAAGAAATTGATGTGTTTGGACAAGCCGTTGACCCCGCCCGCCCGGATGAAAC
>DUEH01000266.1 GCA_011192195.1 Chloroflexota bacterium
ATTCGATGCCTGATTTCTTTTAACTGCGCAAGTCTTGGTATAACGCAAATCGTCTCGGATGCCCTCCTCAAAGTAGGGAACGCGGTCTGGATTGTCGTAATTCATTGTTGCGTGAAACCGTTGGCGATTGTTCATAGTTGCTCCTCCTTCGTATAATTATACCAGATAATTTTCCTGAAAATCAGTGACAAATGTCATTGTTTTTGTATATGACTCGACCCTTTGTTTGATTTGTGCTAGAATTGAGAAAAGGGAGAGCAGAATTTGCAGAATGGGAGAATAAAAAAATTCTATCATTCTGTAAATTCTGCTTTCATCACACCTGCAACAAAAAAAACAAAACCACCTATACCTATGAGAAAAACTAACTTCAACGATGACAGCTACACCATCATCGGCGCCTACTACGAAGTCTTCAACCACACTTCGCGCACATTTCCCGAACGCATCTTCGAATTGGCGATGATCGAAGAGGTCAGCCAGCAAGGTATTGCGGTTAGCCGACAAGATAAATACAAAATCACTTACAAAAATTATCTGGTTGGTATCCAACAATTGGATTTGTTCATCGGCGGCGAAATCGTCGTTGAAAACAAAGCGGTTGACCAATTGACCAAACTCCACAAAGCGCAATGTATTTCCTACATCAAAACGGTTGGCAAACAAACGGGTTTACTGTTCAACTTTGGCGCCTCGAAACCGGAATTTCACCGCCTCTATTTCGATCCAGCCAAAAAACCATCTGAACACACCCCCAATGATATTGTAATACCCTCTACCGACTGGCTCTACCCTGATCTGGCTTATCAAATTGTAGGCGGATTATATGAAGTCCACCGCGTATTGGGCGCTGGTTTTGTCTACCGAATTTACGCCAACGCTTGCCGTCGAGAGTTGGAACTGCGCGGTTTGGCGATCAAAACAGCTAAACGTATTCAGGTGACTTACAAAAACAAAATCATCGGCGATGTGGCCTTTGCCAACATCCTGGTCGAAGGAAAAATTATGGTCTTCCCGGTCGCTATCGGCAACATTCAAGATATTCACCTGGATAATCTAAAACACTGGATGGCGCTATCCAACGTTCAGCTAGGTATTCTGGCTAATTTCGACGCTGTACGTTTGGAGATCGTGTTCGTTAGGAGGTAGAATGAGAGCAGAATTAGCGGAATGATAAAATTTTTTATTCTCTCACTCCGCTAATTCTGCTCTCATCACATCCAATGTCAAAACGCGAATTCACCCTCTCAACTGAATACCGCTACAACCGGCGCAGCCCGATGCGCTGGATTGCCTCTCACGTGCTGCGTTACCCCTACCTGCCTCTGCTGGCAATTCTGGTAACCATCCTCAATAATCTGGGACACAGCTACATTCAAGTTTACGTGGGACGCGCGTTGAACCTGATCACCACCCCCGGTTGGGAAACTTCTGACCTGACAAAGATTGCGTTGGGGGCGGCCAGCATGGCTCTGGTGCAGGGCGTCTTTGGTTTGGCGCGCAACTACAGCACCGAATTTCTGGCCCAGCGCGTGGAGCGCGACACCCGCCAGGAATTGTACCTGAATCTGCTGGGCAAAAGCCAATCTTTTCACGGCAGGCAGCGCATTGGCGATGTTATGGCTCGCGCCACCAACGATGTTCGCGCGCTGAATGTGATGTTCAGCCCCGGCCTGATGCTGATTATGGATTCGGTTATCGGCGCGGTGATTCCCCTCATTTTAATTGGGCAGATTACGCCTACATTGCTGTTGGCGCCCGGCGTCTTCCTCATTCTCTTTGCCATCACCATCAACAACTACAATCGCCAACTCAAGCCGGTCAGCATGGCAATGCGCGAGCAATTTGGCGAAATGAACGCCGGGCTAGCCGAAGCCATCGCCGGGATAGAGACGGTTAAGGCCAACGTGCAGGAAGGCTACGAGTGGCGTAAATTCACCCACAACGCCCGCACCTTCCGTAATCACTTTGTTCGTCAGGGAGAAATTCAGGCCCTTTACTGGCCGATGCTGATGTTCGCCATTGCTTGGGCGGGCGGCTTTATGCACGCTCTGTTTTTGTGGCGCGCAGGTAATATTGACCTGGGCCAGGTGGTGACGTTTATGGGGCTGATGGGCGTCTTTCGTTTTATGACTTTCATCTCTATCTTTTCCTTCAATCTGGCGCAATTGGGGCTGGCCGGCGCCGGGCGTATTTTGGAACTCATCAACACCGAAACCGATCTGGACGAAAATTCATCCGGCGCGGCGCAGCCCATCAAAGGCGAAGTGCGCTTTGAGAATGTCACCTTTGGCTACAATAAAACGCCGGTGCTGAAAAACATCAGCTTCACCGTGAAGCCGGGGCAGACGGTGGCGCTGGTGGGGCAAACCGGTTCCGGCAAAAGTACGCTAACCAGTCTCATCAATCGTATCTTTGATACAGACAGCGGACAGGTGCGCGTAGATGGTCTGGACGTGCGCCAGTGGAGTATGGAATCGCTGCGTTCGCAAATTTCTATTATCGAACAGGACATCTTTCTCTTTTCCGGCACGCTGGCGGAAAATATAGCCTTTGGCCGCGCCGACGCTTCGCCCGATGAGGTTGAGCAGGCGGCAAAACAAGCCCAAGCCCACGATTTCATCACCGGATTCAGCGAAGGCTACGAGACGAAGGTCGGCGAGCGGGGCGTAACCCTGTCTGGCGGGCAACGCCAGCGAATTGCCATTGCCCGCGCTTTCCTGACCGACCCGCGCATTCTGATTCTGGACGACAGCACCAGCGCCATTGACAGCGCCACCGAAGACCAAATTCAACAGGCAATGCGCCGTATCAGCCGCCAGCGAAGCACCTTTCTCATCACGCATCGCCTCAGCCAAATTCGCTGGGCTGACTTGATCCTTGTCCTAAAAGGCGGCGAACTGGTAGACCAGGGTACGCACGAAGAGCTGCTTCAGCGCAGCCTTGATTATCGCAAGATTTTTGCGCAATATGAAGAATGAGCAGGTGAGAAAGTGAGAAAGTGAGCAGGTGCGCAATCTATTCGTACTTTCTCACCTGCCCACCGGCTCACCCGCTCACCTGCATAAGGAAACCAATGGGCTTCATCCTCGACGGTCTGGACACCGAAAGCTACGACCGAAAATACAGCGACGGCGATTTGCTGCGTAGAATTGGCGGCTACTTTCGCCCGCGCGCCAAACAGATGGCGCTGGTGGCGCTGGCGCTGTCGCTAAACTCTGCCGCCGGAATGAGCGTGCCGGTACTTATCAGCAAAGGTATTGACCTGGTGGCAGAAAATCCATCCACAGCGATCATCCTGCTGCTGGGCGGCGGTGTGCTGCTACTGGGCGGGACCGGCTGGCTGTTCAACTTTATCCGTCAATGGGTTGTCGCTCGCGTCATTGGCGATGTGGAGTTGCAATTGCGAGAGGATGTTTTTAGCGCGGTTGTCGGCCACGATATGTCCTTTTTTGACGAGCATCCCTCCGGCAAAGTGGTCAGCCGCATCACCTCAGACACGCAAGACTTTGCTACGGTGGTCGGTTTAGTCACCAACCTGCTTAGCCAAACTTTGCTGGTGCTGCTCCTTTCGATTATCCTGCTGAACATCAACGTCACCCTGACTTTGATCCTCTTTGCCTTTGCGCCCATTGCCGTAACGGTTGCCCTCAGTTTCCGGCGCATTGCTCGCCGCGTTACGCTGGATGCCAGAAAAATCACGGCTGCCATCAACGCCCAAATTCAAGAATCTATCAGCGGCATTATGGTTGCCAAAAGTTTTCGGCAAGAGACGGCCATTTACCGCACCTTCATTGCCAACAACCGGCAGGGTTACAAACTTGGCCTGCGACGCGGCTTGATCCTGAACGCCATCTTTCCCCTGCTGGGCGCGTCGTCCGGGCTGGGGGTGGGCCTGCTCATTTACGCCGGCGGGTTAAGCAGTCGCAGCGGGCAAGTTACGCCCGGCGAATGGTATCTCTTTATGCTGGCCGTCGGGTTTTTCTGGTTCCCGCTGATTGGCATTGCCTCTTTTTGGAGCCAGTTTCAAGATGGCTTGTCGGCGGCGGAGCGGGTTTTTGCCCTGATTGACGCCGAAACAAAGGTCGTTCAAATCGCCTCAAAGCCGATTGAGTCCCTGCGCGGCAAAATCGAGTTTCGTCACCTGAATTTCAGCTACACCGACGCCGAAATCGTCCTGCCCGACTTCTCTCTGACCATTGCGTCCCGTGAAACAGTGGCGCTGGTGGGGCATACCGGCGCGGGTAAAAGCAGTATCATCAACCTGATTATGCGATTTTACGAATTTCAGGGGGGGGATTTGTTCATTGACGGGCGCGACATTCGAGCGCTGGACTTGCAGCAGTACCGCCAACACATTGGCCTGGTGTCGCAAACGCCCTTTCTCTTTTCTTCTACGGTGGGAGAGAACATTCGCTACGGGCGTCCGGAGGCCAGCGATGAGGAAGTGCGCCGGGCGGCAATGGGCATCAGCGGCGGCGAATGGCTGGACGTTTTGCCCGAAGGGCTGGATACCGATGTGGGTGAGCGAGGGGGAAATCTATCGCTGGGGCAGCGGCAGTTAGTGGCTTTGGCGCGCGTGCTGCTCAAAGACCCGGCCATCTTCATTTTGGACGAAGCCACCGCCAGCATAGACCCCTTCACCGAAGCGCAAATTCAAGAAGGGCTAGACGCTGTGATGCGCCATCGCACCGCCATTGTCATTGCTCACCGTCTGTCAACCGTTCGCCACGCCGACCGCATTTTGGTGATGGATCACGGGCGCATTGTGGAAGAGGGAACGCACAAAAATCTGCTGGCGCAGGGCGGTCACTACGCTGAATTGTACAACACCTATTTTCGGCATCAATCGTTGGCGTATATCGAGCAGTTTGGGGAACTCTCTTAAACCTCTCCCTCTACCTCCAAATCTAAAAACCGCTCAAATAAATTGCTTCGCCAAACGGCTAATTGGCTGAAGAACCACAGAGCGGTTATGGCAATAATTCCCACATTTATTGAGATTGGCAAATCAACCAGATCAAAGAAGTTGCGCAGGTCGGGCGTCTGCAAAATAACGCCGTAGGCTGCAATCAACACGCCGGCAGCGATGGTGGGCATCCAGTTGCCGCTGTAGGGAGAGCCGCCCGCCAGCCATTTTGTTGGCGGGGCGGCAAAAATCATCAGCAGAATACCGCTTAATACAAAGAAAGTGGTCAGCGCGGTTTGCGCGGAGAAGACGGTTAACGCGCTTGTTAATTCAGATGGTGAAAGGGCGCTCAGCTCAACGCTGGAACCGCGTCCCAATGCGGTTAGCATCTCCGGCGTAATGTTTAACTGAAGCAAGTTGCGCCGGGCGATGAAGAAGACGCCGGTGTAGATCAACAGGCCAAAAAAGAAAATCAGGAAACTGGCGGGAAGCGTAAAGTGCATAATGCTGCTGGACAAACCGCCTTTCCGCCGATCGGAAACCGCCGCCATTGCCAAAATTAAGGGCGGCGCGCCGCGCGCGAAGAAGGAGAGCAGCGTGTTTTGCAGGGTGGTGAAGGGAAAGCCCAATTACAGCATAGTAATGCCCGTGATAAGCAGCAGCAGGGCAAAAACCGTAACCATAAACAGTTTGAGAATGTTGTAAATACTGTTGACAATGCGCTGCCCTTCGGTGAAGGCGGCGGGCATTGCGGCAAAAGAATCGCCCAGCAGCACCATTGCCGCCACCGAGCGCGTAGCGCTGTTGCCGCTCTTCATGGCTATGCCCATATTGGCCTTTTTCAAGGACAGCACATCGTTCACGCCGTCGCCCATCATAGCCACGTATTCGCCTTGAGCGCGCAGGGCGTCTACCAGAGCTTCCTTTTACTGAGGCGTGATGCGTCCAAAGACGGTGGCATCAGCGGCGATTTGAGAAAATTCGGCGCTGCTCATTTGAGCCAGTTCCGGGCCGAAAGCGGCTTTTAAATCGCCGGGAAGTCCGGCTTGTTTAGCCAGCGCGGTTACGGTCTGTGGGTTGTCGCCGGAGATGGCTTTGAATTTTACGCCGTTCAGCCCCCCGTCCCCAATTAGTTGCCTTCGACAAGCTCAGGCTACGAATCGTAGCCTGAGCTTGTCGAAGGCGTTCGAAGGCGTGGGGGGGGAGTGAACGATTACCATCAATTGGATAATCAAAAATCGCTCTCCTGCCGCTTTGTGTTTTTCGAAGTCTACTTTCTTAACACCAAGGCTCGCTTGTCTGGCCAAAGGGTAGAAGCATCACTTTACAAAAATTTCTTGTTCCAAGCATTTTTTATACTTATGCATTAGTGACAATAAATTACTGACCCCATCATCTGTGATATTTTCTATCCTGGAATTTAACTGACGGTCATAAAGTACTCTATTTCCGTTTGATTTCAGCAATGCCTCTATATTACCGGGGATAAAAAAGGTTGATCTTTCCTTGAGATATTTTTTAAATTCGTTATGATAGATATTTATGCCTTGAAAATCAAAATCGCCAAAATGGAGATACTTATTAGATATTGAAAAAAGCCATTCTCTTAAATCCTTGCTTTGCGGATACCTGCTTACAAAAAGTGGTTTATAATCGCTAAACAGGTATATTTGTTTTTCCACATACCTGAAATTTTCAGAATTTTCAATGCCGATGATTGTTACGTCAGCATTGGGAACAAACTGTTCAAAGTCATAAATGAAAGTAAATAGCCCTTCACGAGGCTCAATCACAATAGGCTTATTGTTTAGAGTCGCCTCAATAGGCTGATAACAATTAACGGGAAAGCCTTTGAAAGTTCTTGCGCGTGTGAGTTTTGAATTTGAAGCTATTTCAACGTTTTCCGAACGGGTAAGGTTTCCTTCCTCCAGCTTTTTAACATATTTTGCTAAATCATTTATCCCAAAATGGTTTTTTATATAATTATGAAGGTTTTCCGGCTTCGGTACAAATAGATGTTTTTTGCTTCTACCTGTTATTTTTATCTTTATCACATCGTCATCAATCATTCCTTGTATTGCGGAATATGAAAGTTGGCTTTTAGGGATACGTTCGCCGGAAGATAATTTTAACAGTTTTTTAGCTAACCCAAGTGGTATTTTCATTTTAATTAAAATTTGATACGATTCGTTTTACTTTGGTTATACTCGCAGAGTCTTTTTCTATTTTGTAAATATGTTTATAGTTCAAAGGCGTACTTTCTATTGGCGAACCATTAATGAGAAGGATATTGCGATCATTGGCGAATTTCAAAATGCCTTTTACGTTGGAAGGATGCAGCCTGCCAATTTCGTCCATCATACAGTGCAAACGGAAATCTTTGAAGCGTTTTGAAGCGCCTTTTTTGAATACATTGAGCAACATAATATTCACCATAGCTTTCACAAGCACGTCCGTCCCATCAGAGCCTACATTTGAAAGTTTCTCGACCCAACCTGTATTATTCTGGTTTTCTTCTACTCTAAACTTGAGTTCAAATGAATCAGATAGTGAAACGTCATCCTTTTTATAATTATCAATTTCCTTTACCAACTGTTTCAATAATTCAATAGCCTTTTTGTTGCTTGCTTCTCGGTTTGGCGTCGAAAACAGGGTTGCTTCGCCCAGGTCTAAAGCGTTTTCATCATTAAATTCTTTGATTAATTTGAGAACAACAACTACATTATTGGCGCTTTCATCAACCCTCAGTTCAATTTTTTTAACGGCCCCCACAAAGTTTCTTTCCATAAAGTCGTTATTGATTTTCCTTACAATTGTTTGTATTTCCCCTGTTTTGGAAATTAATTCAGTGGTTTCTTTGCCAATAGCTGTAACGATATTCGCAAATCGTTCATAGACACGTTTTTCAAACTCCGCTATTTTATCTTCCTCAATAAAATCCATCAATTTTTCCGAGGAATCCATATATTCATCTATAGTGATAAGATTAGTTCTAAAATTAAACAGGTTTTGTTCAGAAAAATTTCCCAGGAACTTATTAATGTCTTCTTTAAGCTGTGTTTCTTGTGTGATTTTTTGGTAATAAGCCCTGTTTATATCTTCAATAATAAGCTTACAGCGTTGGTTAGTTTTATAATTTTCATCACTATCTGTCATAAAACTTTCAATTGACTGATAGACTTCCGATGACTTAAAACGAGAAAATTCTGCCAAATCTTCTTTTATATTACGTAGACGGCTTTCAATATCCTTTATTGAATTTTTGATGACCTCAAGTTCTTCTTTCAGGGAATGTTCAAGACGGTTGTATTTTTGTTTTTCTTGTTCAAGTTTTTGCTTCAGTAATTGATTTTCATTTTTAAACTCTTTGACTCTATCAAACAGTTCTCGTTTGTCTTTCTTGTATTCGACTACTGTGTCCCTGTTTTCTTCAATAAAAGTTAGCTCTGTTGCTATTTTCGATAATAGTTTGTCTATTGCGCCAAGCCTGTCTGTATCAGCCCCTTTGTTGCCAAGTTCCTGATTTTTCTGTAAAGCCACTTCTTCTTTTCGTCTGGCAAACGCATTTTTTCTGGCAGCTATCTCAGCCTCAATTTGCTTTGTTTGGGTTGCAACTTGATTTTGCGCTTCTGTAATCTTATTGTCGCGTTCTCTCTCTTTTGTCTTGATTTTTCGTTTAATTTGCTTCTCAATTTCGCCAATTTTATTTTTTGCGTCAATCTCTTGCTCTTTAGCGTTTTCAATAGCTTCTTTAACTTTTTTTAATGCGTGTTGTTGTTCTGTTTTTGCTTTTTCAACAAGGTCATTCAGATCAACGCTTGCCTGCCGCGCTTTGAGTTTAGTTTGTCTTATCTGATACTCAGTGTTTCTTATTGAATCTTTTAACTTGCTGATTTGCGGTTGGTTGCGATTTTTTATCCTGTTTAACTCGCCTTCCAGTTTTTTAGGTAATTCGAGATACTTCTTTTTAAGTTGCCCAATTTCTTCATTTAATTTTTTAAACGCATACTCGTAATTTACTATAGCGTTTGGGGTTGTAATTGGGGCAACGTCCTCCAGAGAGATTTTGATTCCATAAAAGCTTTCCCC
>DUEH01000267.1 GCA_011192195.1 Chloroflexota bacterium
GCCCGTACTGCTGATTGATGCTGGGCGGCAGCGGCAAACTGAACTGCACTCGCTTGATCTCTGTCACGGTCTTGTCTCCTATGTGAATGGGTTTGTAGTTAGGTGCGTAACGTAGTGAAGTACCGCCGTAAAACGCCACTTCGCTATCGCTACGAGACTCACTACAAGCCACTGTCCACTGATTGTAACACAACTTTTGAAAATCAACATTCCGGGATTATAATTGACTTTTAATGAACAGACAGAAAGGTCACTGTTATGCCAACTTCCCCCGTAGACTACGCCCGAAACAATCGCTCCCGCTATCTTGAAATGCTCAAAGAACTGCTGTCCATCCCCAGCATCAGTACCCAAAGCGTCCACAACGCCGATATGCAGCGTTGCGCCGAATGGTTGACGCAAACAATGAGCAGCATCGGCCTGAAAAATACCGCCATCTACCCCACGCCGGGGCACCCCGTTGTTTACGGCGAGTGGCTGGAAGCCGGGCCAAACGCGCCCACCGCGCTGATCTACGGTCACTACGATGTTCAGCCGCCCGATCCCCTTGAGCTGTGGGAAACGCCGCCCTTTGAGCCATCGGTGCGCGGCGATAACATTTACGCCAGAGGCGCAACCGATGACAAAGGCCAGCTTTTCATCCATCTGGCCGCCGTAGACGCCCTGTTCAAAACCACAGGCGCGTTGCCGGTCAACATCAAATTCATCATCGAAGGAGAAGAAGAGAGCGGCGGTAAAAACCTTGACCCCTTCATCAAAAGCCATCAGGACTTGCTTGCCGCCGACTGCGCCCTCATCTCCGACACCTCCATTGTGTCGCCGGAGCAGCCTTCCATTGTCTACGCCCTGCGCGGACTGGCTACCCTGGAAATTGAAGTCAAAAGCGCTGCCAGAGACCTGCACTCCGGCCAATACGGCGGCGCAATTCACAACCCGCTGCTTGCGCTGTCGCAAATTATCAGCGCAATGTTCGATGAGAACAACCGCATCACCATTCCCGGTTTTTATGACGATGTTCTCCCCCTCGGCGACGAAGAACGCGACCTGCTGGCCGCGCTCCCCGACACCCTGTTGCAAGAAACCGGCGCGCGCAACTTATGGGGCGACCCCGCTTTCACACCTGTTGAGCGAATCAGCGCCCGCCCCACCTTTGAAGTACACGGCATTGTGGGCGGCTACACCGACGAAGGCGTAAAAACCGTCATCCCCGCCGAAGCCACCGCCAAAATCAGTATGCGTCTGGTTCCCAATCAAGACCCGCAAAAAATCGCCCAACGCTTCACGGATTATGTCAACGCTCTGGCGCCGGACACTGTCACCCTGAAAATCCGCCAAACAGGGCTGGGGAACGGCGCCGTCATTGACCGCAACGATCCTTCAATGATGGCGGCGTCAAACGCTTACCAGGCTGCCTTCCGGCGCCGCCCCATCTTCACCCGCGAAGGCGGCTCTATTCCGGTAGTTGCCGCCTTTCAACGCATACTTGACCTGCCGGTAGTGATGATGGGCTTCGGCCTCACCGATGACCGCCTCCACTCGCCCAATGAAAAATTCCACCTGCCCAACTTCTACCGGGGCATTGAAACCAGCATCCACTTTATGCGGGAATACGCCAAGCTAAAGGCAGCGTAGCAATGCGCCCCAACGCGCCCGGTCACATTTTCATCGGCAATCTGGCGCTGGACGATATTGTCTACCCGGATGGGCAAACCCGCATGGCCGCGCCCGGCGGAAACAGCCTCTACGCAGCAATTGGCGCAAATATCTGGAGCGATGAAGTCGGTCTGGCAGCGATAGTTGGCCGCGATTGGCCGAAACGCTACACCAAAAAACTGCTCGAACACGGAATTGATGTCAGCGGCGTGCAGGCGCGCGACGTAGAAACAATGCGCGCCTGGGCCTTGTATGAAGCAGACGGGCGGCGAAACTACGTCTCGCGCAATAAAAGCGTCGCCAAATTGACCCCTTCGCCATACAGCAGCATCCCCCCTACCCTTGACGAAGTTTTAGCTTTCAGTCGCGCAGCGGAAACCCTGCACCTTGATCTATCGCCAGCACCCGACGACCTTCCACCAGAGTACCTTCGCTACGCGAAGACGCTGCACCTTTGCCCAATGCGCCTGCAAACGCTGCTGGTCTGGAGAGAAGCGCCCACCGAAGCAGCAACAATCAGCGTAGACATCCTCCCGTATCCATTGGCAGGCAATCTGGATGACCCGCAATTTCTTTCGCTGCTGGCAGGCGTGGATATTTTTATGCCCAGTCAGGCCGAAGCCGAATATCTTGCGCCCGCCCGCAACCTTGCTCAACTATGCAAAGACCTGGCGCAGCGCGGCCCCAAAATCGTCGTCATCAAACTGGGCGACCAGGGCGCGTTGGTCTACGATAAAAGCCGGGACAAATTGCAGCGCATCCCCGCCTACCCCACCAACGCGGTGGACCTAACCGGCGCCGGCGATAGTTTTTGCGGTGGATTCAGCGTCGGCTTGCAGCAAAGCGGCAATCCCTTTGAAGCCGCTCGTTACGGCGCAGTTTCCGCATCATTTTTGATAGAAAGCTTTGGCGCGCTGCACGCTCTAAAAGTCTCTCGCGCAGCAGCGGAGAAACGTTTGGCGGCGTTAAGAAACCTTTAGCTATACTGCCAAAGGGTATAATTTTAACTTTTGAGAAATCACGAAGGAACAGTGACGAAAGACGAAGGACAAAGGACGAATTGACTGCTCAGACGTAAATCATTCGTCCCTTCGGCAAGCTCAGGACAGGCTTTGGTCTTTCGTCCTTCGTCCACTTGCGTAAAGGCTGCCTTGTTTGCAAGTTAAAGCTATGCCCTTTTTGGGTACATCACCGGAGGAACTATGCGCAAACTACAAATCAAAACCCGCCACCGACAACATTTTGTTGACATCACCCAACAGCTTAACAGTCTGATTGCCCAAAGCGGCGTGAGCAGCGGTTTATGCTGCCTGTTTTGCCCGCACACCACCGCCGCCGTTACGCTGAACGAAAATTGGGACCCCGACGTGCAGCGCGATATGGCGCTTGCTCTGGACAGTATCGCTCCCCAGCGCAGCGACTTTCAACACGCCGAGGGAAACAGCCCCGCCCACGTTAAAACCAGCCTGATGAGCAGCGATCACACGCTCTTCATTGAAGGGGGACGGTTACTGCTGGGTCGCTGGCAGGGGGTGTATCTGGCTGAGTTCGATGGCCCGCGCAATAGACAGTTGTATATAAAAATTATAACCGAGTAAAAGACGAATGGGCGAATTTGCGAATGGGCGAATTTGCGAATTTGCGAATTTGCGGCTGGGTAAATGAGCCTGGTAAAGGAATACCCTTTCGTCATTCGTCATTCGTCATTGTCCCCACCACCTGAAGCATGTCACAAAACGTAATTGTACTCCTAATAGATGACCTTCTCTTGGCTGCCCAACTGGAAGCCACCCTACAACGCGCAGGCTACACCGTTTTCTTTGCCGCTAATGAAGCTACGCTGAGCAGGCTGCTGGTGAAAGCGCCCACACTGGTAATTGTCGACCTGAAGGCAAACTTCAATTGGGAAAAACTGGTGCGGGTAATCAAAGGGCCGGGGAAAAAGAACGTCCACCTGCCGGCGCTGGGCTTTGGTCCACACAGCAATCTGCCCCTGCAAAAGAAAGCGCTGGCGGCAGGTTGCGCGGCTGTTGTAACGCGCGCTGCCATTGCCGCTGATCTGCCCGCGCTGGTCAAAAAATACACCTGGCAAGTTGATTCCGCCGCCTGCGCGGAGACGCTGCCGCCGTTGGTGAAGCAAGGCATCAAGGAGTTCAACCAGGAATTATTCTATCGCTGCCACGAAACGCTGGAAGACGTCTGGAAGGAAGAACAACGCCCCATTCGATTGCTGTATCAGGGAATTTTGCAGATTAGCGTGGGCTATTTTCACATCAAGCAGGGAAACTGGCGCGGAGCCGCGAAAGTCATCGAGCGCGGCATTCCCAAAGCAGCGCGATTTCGGCCCGCCTGTCAAGGAATCGATGTAGCCGATCTGGTAACGCAAGCGCAAGCTGTTCACGCCGAATTGCTGGAGTTGGGGGAAGCGCGTATTGGAGAGTTTACGGGGAGGAGCTTCCCCGGAATTTTACTAATTGAAGAATGAGAAATTTATGAAAATTACCCTGAACAATCGCCCGGAAGAATTTAACGCCGAAAAGATGACGGTTAGAGAACTCCTGCAAGCCAAAAACTTTACTTTTAAATTGCTGGTGATAAAAATAAACAAAAAACCGGTCAAAAAAGACCAGTACGATACCGCCGAAATCCACGACGGCGATGAGGTTATTGTTCACCATATGATCAGCGGCGGGTAAAAACATTTACGATTTACGATTTTGGATTTACGATTGGTTCAGGCATAAAAACCAATCGTAAATCGTAAATCTGAAATCGTCAATCGAAGCGCTGCTGCACCACCTCTACCAATTCCGGTAAATCCATTTCAATATTCTGCAAATGTTCAATAGTGGGGATGCCGTTTTTATTCCAGCCTCGACGCTTGTAAACGGCGTCTAGCAGGCTTTCGTATTGCGCTTCGCGGTGTTTACGAAGGATGGCAACTTTTTCTGCCGTTGATTTTCCCGCCGGGTCCACGCCAATGATTTCCTGCAACTGGGTATCGTAGCGATCCGCCCGCGATTCGTATTCTTCCACTGTTACCGGCCCGGCGGCGCGATAGGGCTGCGCGTCGTATTTTCGCACGCCAAATCCCCGCCGCAAATTGAAAATTCGCTGGAAATTATAAACGCGCTCAGACTGGCGAATCAATTCCTTGTTGTCAAACTCCCTGCCGGTAACGGCTTTGTAAATGGTTACGTAGTTATCAACGTGTTCCGGCACTTTGGCCGGTTCATCGGTTTCGGCGTTGTTGGCGGGTTCTACGTCGTTCCAGGGGAGTTTGCACAGGCCAACCAGACCAAACCAGGTGCGGAACATCGGGAAGTAGTGCAGGGCTTCGGCCTTGTCCTCAAAAGTAGGGAGCTGATTGTTGACCATATCCATAAAAATGAGCCAGGCTTCGTCGTGCTGCGGGCCTTTGTTGGTCATCGCAAAACCGCCCTGCTGCGCCAGGGATTCTTTAGAGACGTATTCAGAGTATTCCAGTCCCTTGTTTTCCATAGCAATGTCCTGCATAAATTGCGGATCGCCCCAGCCCTTTTCAGCAAATAGTTTCTTCATTTTGCGCGTGCCGGTCCCAACTATCTTGCCAAAGCCTTCGCCGCGAGCCAATTGGTGCATCAATTCCATAGCGGAGTCGGCGTTGCCAAAATTCAGTTTCAAGCCGCCGCTGCGTTCTTCGTTCAGGATGCCGTTTTCATAGCACTCCATTACAAATGCCAGCGATGTGGCCCAGGTGATGGTGCAAATGCCGTAGGTGTCGCAATAAAAGTTGGCTTCGATAACGTAATCAGGGTTGAAGATACCGCAGTTGGCGCCCAATCCGGCGGCATTTTCATATTCCGGGCCATCCACAAAGACGCGCTGGTCTTTGTAGGGGCCGGTTCGCAGCAGATAGTTGCTCACGCCTTTTGCGCAACTCATATTGCAGCCTATCCAACACCCATCGGGCGAGCCTTGAACAAAACGACTTTTCCAGACCTCGGAATCAATTTTGTGGGCTTCCGGGTGGCTGCCGAATTTGTAGTTGTGGACGGGGAGCAGGTCGTAATCGTCCATAATTTCCATCAGGTGCGCGGTTCCTTTTGTTCTCATCTCGCACTGTTCATCGTCCAGTTCACGCATTTCTTTGTTGAAATTTTTCCCGCGTTCCATAATGGCTTTCATATCAACCACGTGGTTAGGGTCGGCGGTAATGCCCGAGATTTTTGCCACAATTGCTTTGATTTTCTTATCGCGGAAGACGGTGCCAATGCCGCCGCGTCCGGCTTGTTTCAATCGAAGCTGTTTCTTCTTCTTATCGTAAAAGCTGAAGTTGAGCATCCCAATCAGGGAATGTTCGGCTGCTGCGCCGGTGGAAACCACCGCTACGTTTACCTTATCGCGATCATTATCGGCGTACATTTCGGTCAGCGCTTCGGCCAGTTCGTGGCTGTTGGACGGTTCCAGAGGGGCTTCCTCGATGCGAATGACGCCATTTTTGCCGTCAATGACAATAATCACATCGCTTTCCGCCTTCCCTTGCAATTCCAAAGCGTCGAAGCCGTTGAATTTGAGGAAGGGGCCAAAATAGCCGCCCGCGTTGCTGTCGATCACAGAATCGGTTTGGGGCGAAACGGTCACTACCAGCGATTTCCCCGTTCCCGAATACTGGGTAATGCCGCCAATTGGCCCGCTGGCAATGATAATCTCGTTTTCGGGATCATTCCATTTGGTATCCGGTTTTGTGGCGTCCCATAAATATTTTAGGCCGTAGCCTCTACCGCCAATGAATTTCTCTTTCATCAATGGCGGCACGTCTTTTTCTAAAATAGTGTTATCCGACAGGTTGATGTACAGGGTTTTATCTGTATAGCCTTTATCTTGAGGCGTAGCCTGATAGTTGTACTCTTTCAGCAGCTTTCGAGCCGCTCGCAGTTCTTCTACATTCATTTTTAAATCTCCTTATCTTAACGCTCTCCATAATTTATGAACAGGCGAATGGGCGAATTTGCGAATTTGCGAATTTGCGAATAGCGAACAATAAATTTGCGGATAAGCAGAAAGTCCATCTACTCATTCGCCCATTCGCCCATTCACCCATTCACCCATTCACCCATTCGCCCATTCGCCCATTCGCCTATTCACCCATTCGCCATTCGCCCATTCGCCATTCGCCATTCGCCATTCGCCCATTCACCCATTCGCCCATTCGCCCATTCGCCCATTCGCTATTCCCACTGGAATTGTATGGGTTTGTACGGGAAAAGCAACTTGTTTGGGGCGATGTGACGCAGGAGATTATGGGGTGTGTTTCAGATTTTAGGCAAATTTATCGTATCCGGGATCACTGATTCACTGATAATGTTGAAAGCGCTGAATATCTACCTTGCAATGTCATCAGGTTTTTCAGTGATTCAGCGATCCTGTAATCTCGCTTAAAAAGCGAAACGCCCCCGAAGTTATGGCGAAACTTTACTTGCCTGAAAAAATATGCTATCTTATAAGCGTTCACCCCTACCCCCCTCAATGCCCGGTAAAGCGGGGCAGGCTCTCCCCCCGTTGACGGGGGGAAGTTTAAAAGCCTCCCCCTGATTTCGGGGGGACGCGGACGCGGGAGGGGGGTGAACGGTTACCATGAAACATATCGCTCACAGTTGCGCAACCTTTAGGCTAACCGTTATGTGAGGAGAAAAATATGAAGCGTCGTTCTTTAATTATTTTGATCGCCCTGTTGGTATTGCTGGCATTTACCGTTCAACCGGCATTGGCCGACGGAAGTTACACCGTTCAAGCCGGCGACACGCTGTCTTCCATTGCCGGCGCTTATGGCGTCAGCGTCAGCCAGTTGGCTGCGGCTAATGGACTTGGCTGGAATTCCTGGGTTTATACCGGGCAGCAGTTAGCCATTCCGGGGGGCGGGGGGACAGCCTCTTATTACAGCGGCGGCTACGGCGAACACTGGATTGACGTGAATCTATCTACCCAAACGCTCACCGCTTACGAAGGTCAGGTGCCGGTTTACAGTACGTTGGTTTCTACCGGGATGTGGGGAACGCCGACTGTGGTTGGCACCTTTCAGATTTACGTGAAGCATTACAGCGCCTTGATGACCGGCGGCTACGGCGCATCGTACTACTACTTGCCGGATGTGCCTTACGTGATGTATTTTTACGGCGGCTACGGTCTGCACGGAGCCTACTGGCACAACAATTTTGGCGCGCCGATGAGCCACGGCTGCGTAAACCTTTCGGTGGGCGATGCGGCGTGGTTGTTCAACTGGGCATCGGTGGGGACAAGGGTGGTGACGCACTATTGACATTGTCACCCCCTCAATCTACAATAACCTCACCAACATTCAGAGGTATGATGATGACCGTACAAACGCTTACAAAGTCCAATATCGCGTTCCCCGCTCGACGCAAAAAAAAGAAAAAACTCATCACGGGTGATGAATTTTTTGATATGCCTGGCGACGCGTGGGATGAATTAGTAGAGGGAGAAATTTTTCGTATGTCACCACCAGGGTATTTGCATGGGAAAATTGAGGTCAGATTCATTACTTTGTTGAACAACTTTGTAAACGCCCATCAATTAGGCGACGTTATAGGCGGCGAAGCGGGCATTTATACCCATCGAGAACCTGATTCGATACGGGGCGTAGATGTAGCCTTTGTTTCCCACCAGCAAATGGAGCGGGCGCAATCAGTAACCTATCTTGATGTAGCCCCGGAGTTGATTGTAGAAATTATGTCGCCCAATGATCGCTGGAGCGATATAATGGACAAACTGGAAGAGTACTTTGCCATTGGCGTAAAACTGGTTTGGGTAGCGGACCCACAGCGACAGGAAGTGTTGGTTTATCGTTCTTTGGTTGACGTTGAACGGCTAACGCCGGAAGATGAATTAAAAGGCGACGATGTCTTGCCCGGCTTCAGCGCGCCGGTATCTGAATTACTTCAAACGTAATCAATTTACGATTTTAGACTGACGATTGACGATTAATGCTGCGTGTCAAAACTAATCGTAAATTGATAGTAACTACTTTGACAATGTCACATTAACATAACGTGAGCAAAAGAGGCTGTATTTACTGCTTGTAAACACGGATAGGGAAAAACGCGGATAAAGTCAATTAAAAATCAGTGTTTCTCCATCCGTGTTTACAGGAAATGGTAGAACATTTGTCTAATGTGACATTGTCGAAGTAGTTACAATTGATAATAGACGCTATATCGATTTAATTACGAAGCGTCTTATATCATCGTTCAGAGCAGGATTACTCGAATTAACGGATTTTGATCTGCTAATTCGAGTAATCCTGCTCTTTTTAGTTGGCATAAATCTAACCGATATAATATCTAATCCTTCAAAACAAGCGGTAGATAAATCTGATGGAAGTCATAAGAAACGCCGAGAGAATAAGACGCCCGGCAGCCGAAAGCGCTATCGTCGCCAACGCGAAGGACGCGGAGGAAAAAGGTTCCGGCGCGGGGAGACTTCCAGCGCAGTAACGAAGCTTTGCCCGCGCCGCCATCGTCATTGCTGGCAAGCAGCGAACCGCTGGCGAGGTCGTAGAGTTCCACATGCGTATCCACGCCCGCGCTCAGGTTGGCGGTCTCGATGACGTACTGCGTACCCTGTTGCGCGGCAAAGTAGAACCAGTCTTCGTCTTCCGGCGTGTCAAAAAGGCGGGTGATAGCCGCGCCGTTAGGAGTAATTTCGCGGGAGGAGAAGTAGTTGTCATCCGGCTCCACCGCATCGGCGGGGCAAAGCAAGGGCGCTTGCAGATCAAACTGCCCCAGCGAAGTGGTTTTGGCGCTAACAAGTCGCGCTTCAGGATCAACCGTCGAAGGCGCAGACTGCCAAACCCGCTTTTTCGCATCCCAATGATAAACTTGCAATTGATCCACATCCAGATGCCGCGCTGCTTCCTGCGTATAGCTAAGATTCAAGCCGATAGGCTGGTTCAAGGCCAATTCCAGGCTGACGCGCCCCTCGCTATCCGGCGTAACCGCGCCGCCGGGCAGCCATTCCAAAGCCTTCAACTCAAATGAAACGCCCGCGCTGCGCTTGCCCCCAACAGCGTTGGGGACCGACCCGCGATACAATTCCAGATTAGCTTGCCCCGGCAGCGCGCCCGCCGCTACGGTGACGCCCACGCTGTTGGCGCTATCGTTCAGGATCAAACCTCGCGCGCCGGCAAAAACCTTTTCCCGCACCAGCGATTGTTTCCACAAATAATCGCTCACCGGACCCTGCCTGTCCGCCACCCAGGGATCGGCCTGCGCGCCGCGCCAGCCAAAGGGGTCAATCAGGCGGTCGCTCTCCGGGCCGTCCCACTCTCCATTGCCATCATCTTTATAAACGCCAAAATGCAAATGCGCGCCGGAAGCGTTGCCGGTGTTGCCCATCACCCCCAGCGAATCGCCCGCCGCTACTTGCTGCCCTTTTTTCACCGACAGGCTGGCTAAGTGGCCGTAAAGCGTGTAGTAACCGTTGGGATGCGCCAGCAAGACCTGATTCCCCAACCCGCCGCCGCACCAGCGATCTCCCACCGCGCAACCGGAACGCGCTACGGCCACCTCTCCCGCCGCCGCCGCGCGAATTTTTACGCCTTGAAATTGGGTGAGGCCGGGTTGAAAGTTGCGATAAACCAGATCAGTCCCGTCGTGTCCGTCGTAGCAGCGACGTTCATAGCAACCCAGACCAAGGTTATACGGGTCTTTGCTGCGCGTAATGCCATCGGCGGGGGTGAGACGTTTGTTTTTGGCGTAATCCGGGTAGGCGTGGTCGAACCAGGAAGTGACCCAGCCCTGAGCATCGGTGTCTTGCAGGGCCAATGCAAAGGTCGAAACCGCGCCATCATAATCCAGCGGAAGTTCCAGAAAAGGAGCGGGCGGGTCGCCCTGAGGAACGCCGACAAAGACCAGCAGCGCCTGATCGGTAGGCACATTGACAGTGCGCCGCGCCGGCGAAAAGGTGTAGCCCGCTTTGACAGGACTCAGGGTATAAATGCCGGGGTCCAGACCGATGAGGACATAAACGCCGTTAGCATCGGTGGACGCGCTGCCGCGCCCACCCGCCGACACCACCGCGCCGGGAACAGGCTTCCCCTGCTGGTCGCGGATGATGCCGGAAATCATCGAAGTCCCCTTTTTACCGCTAAAGATGACTTTGGCGGCAAAACCGTCCCAGCCTCCTTTGTATTCCGGGTTTACGCTGCCCACCGTGACCGGAAAAGTAGGCGACAACGTGCCGCCCGCCACGTAGATGCTGCCTTCGCCGTCAACGGCCAGCGCTGCGCCGGTATCCGGTTCGCTGCCGCCCAAAAAGGTGGCGTAATCCAGCGCGCTGCCGTCCGGCTTGAGCTTGGCTAAAAAGGCATCGGCGTAACCGTAATTGTAGGTGGGGTCAAAGGCGTCTTTGGTGACGGGGAAATTTTGCGAGTAGGTGGCGCCGGTAACAAAGGCGCTGCCCGCGTTGTCTACGGCAATGGCGTAGGCGCGGTCGCTGCCCCTGCCGCCCAGATAGGCAGCGTAGTCCAGCGCGCTGCCGTTGGGGGACAGTTTGGCAATGAAAACATCGTAACTTTTATTGGGCGAGGTATCAAAAGCGCTTTGCGTAACAGGGAAATCCTGCGATACGGTTGAGCCGGTCACGTAGGCGCCGCCATCGGCATCGAGCGCAATGGCCGATGCGCCGTCAACGCTGCTGCCGCCCAGATAGGTGGCGTAGAGAAAGACGTCGCCGTTGGCGCTGAGTTTAACGATGAAGGCGTCGCCGAGACCGGAAGGTTTTACGGCCAAAGCGTCGTTGGTGGCGGGGAAGTCGCTGGATGTGGTTTTTCCGGCGATGTACGCCTGCCCCTGCAAATCCAGCGCCAACGCCTGCCCTTGTTCGCCCTTTTGCCCGCCGATGAACGTTGCGTAGCGAATCTCGCTGCCGTCCGCCGAAATTTTGACGGCAAAGGCGTCGCTGTCGCCGCTGTGTTGGGATTGCGGAGCGTTGGCGGTAACGGGGAAATTGGCGGAGCGGGTTTCGCCGGTGAGATAAACGCTGCCGCTGCGATCTACGGCCAATCCGTAGGCGCGATCGGTGTCATCGCCGCCCAGATAGCTGGCGTAAACCAGGCCGCTGCCATCCGGCTTGAGTTTGGCAACAAAGGCGTCCGAGTAGCCGCCCCTGTACTTGCCGCCAAAGACGCCCGCAGTAAGGGGAAAATCTTTTGAGGCGGTGTAGCCGGTAACGTAGGCGCTGCCCGCGCTGTCTACGGCAATGGCGGTGGCGTAATCGCTGCCGCTGCCGCCCAAAAAGTACAGGTACTCAAAGGCGGAACCGTCCGGCTTGAGTTTGGCAATAAAGATATCGCCGTTTTGATTGCTCGGCTGCAACGCGCCGCTCAGCCCGGCAAAATCTTTGGATGCGGTGCTGCCCGCCACGTACACGCTGCCCCCCGCGTCTACGGCAATGGCGCAATTGGGGAAGCAATCGTTGCCGCTGCCGCCCAGGTAGGCGCTGTAAAGCAGGTTTGAGGTTCCCTGCGCCGGCGGATCTGCGGGCGGGCCGGCGAGCAGGTGAGCCGGTGAGCCGGTGGGCTGGTGAGAGGCTGCGCCTGCCGGTATGGCGCCGAAGAGAAAGACTGACAACGCCAGCAGGATTATTCTGTTTGTAAAGGATTTGTCATTGTTCATTATTCATTGTTCATTATTCATTGTTCATTATTCATTGTTCATTGTTCATTGTTCATTGCTAATTGTCAATTTTTGCCCCCTTGCTTGCTCTGCCTCACTTCACCGTTTATAATTGAAGAAACCCTACTGTCACCCTCACGGAGGTCTTATGCCCGCGCCACCTGAAATCCTGAAACTGGTCAATCGTTTTGACAATCATCTTGAAGCTTATAAGCAAGGTCGCTACAATGAAACGCAGCTTCGGCGAGAGTTCATTGACCCTTTTTTTGAAACGCTGGGCTGGGACGTGAGCAATAAACGGGGCTACGCCGAAGCCTATAAAGACGTGGTTCACGAAGACGCCATCAAGGTGGGCGGCGCAACCAAAGCGCCCGATTACGCTTTTAGAGTGGGCGGCGCGCGAAAATTCTTTCTGGAAACAAAAAAGCCAGCGGTCAACATCAAGGACGATGTTCACCCGGCCTACCAGCTTCGGCGCTACGCCTGGAGCGCCAAACTCCCCTTAAGCATCCTCACCGATTTTGAGGAATTTGCCGTTTATGACTGCCGGATTCGCCCGGTAAAGAACGATAAAGCTTCTACCGCGCGGGTGATGTACCTGCGCTACAACGACTACGCCGCGCGCTGGGACGGTATCGCCAATATTTTTTCCAGACAGGCCGTTTTGAAAGGTTCCTTTGACAAATACGCGGCATCGCATAAAGCCAAACGCGGCACCACCGAAGTGGACGCCGCTTTTTTGGGCGAAATTGAACGCTGGCGAGACCTGCTGGCGCGCAATATTGCGCTGCGCAACCCCGACCTGAGCCAGCGACAGTTGAATTTTGCCGTACAACGCAGCATTGACCGGCTCATCTTTTTGCGCATTGCCGAAGACCGGGGCATAGAGACTTACGGCCAGTTGATGGCGCTGCAAAACGGCGGCGACGTGCATCCGCGCCTGCTGCGACTCTTTCGGCAGGCCGATGACCGCTACAACTCCGGCCTGTTTCACTTTCAGGCGGAAAAAGGGCGCAGCGAAGAAAGCCTCGATACGCTGACGCCCGGCCTGAAAATTGACGACAAAATTCTCAAGGACATCCTCAAAAACCTTTACTACCCGGACAGCCCCTACGAATTTTCTGTGCTGCCCGCCGATATTCTGGGCCAGGTCTACGAGCAATTTCTGGGCAAAGTCATCCGGCTGACGCCCGCGCACAGGGCCGTAGTGGAAGACAAGCCGGAAGTGAAGAAGGCGGGCGGCGTTTATTACACGCCCACTTACATTGTGGATTATATTGTGCGGCAAACTGTGGGCAAACTGGTAGCCGGAAAAAAGCCCGGCCCGCGCAGCGCCGTAAATCGCCTGAAAATTCTGGACCCCGCCTGCGGCTCCGGCTCCTTTTTGCTGGGCGCGTACCAGTATTTGCTTGACTGGCATTTGAACGCCTATCTGGACAATCCCCAAAAATGGGCCAAAGGCAAAAATCCCAAACTGACCCAAAACTCCTCCGACGACTGGAAACTGACCAC
>DUEH01000268.1 GCA_011192195.1 Chloroflexota bacterium
TAGGGGAGAGTTATTTTAATATGAAGGAGTTCCGTTTGAACGGGGTTTGGAAGTGATATGAAAGTCTGAAATCCCCCAAAAATCAGGCGGTATGGGGCGTCAGTGTACCCGGAGGGACTCGAACCCCCAACCCTCAGTTCCGAAGAGTGATGCTCTATTGAGCATTTCTGGCTATGAGCCACAAAATAAAAAAGCCCGCCATTCCTGACTGGGCTTGTTTGGTGGTCAGGATGACGATCAAAGAGCAAAATATAAGCTTTCTAACAACTGAGATAATAGAGAGGAAAATCGTGGAATGTTCAGATGATAGATAGCTCAATTATCCAAAAGCCACCCGTCGGATTCGAACCGACGACCTGCTCATTACGAATGAGCTGCTCTGCCAGCTGAGCTAGGGTGGCGGGGAAATGAACAATGAGTAGTGAATAGTGAATAATTTTTCATTGTTCACTGGTTCGTCACTGGCGATTATACTTATTTTCTTATCAGAGGCAAGTACACAGATAATAGGGGTGTCGAAGCAAATAAAGAGGCGAAAATCAACCCCACCTCACTACCTCACTACTATTCTATTTTATACAAGAAGATAAAGAGATAGGGGGACAGGGAGATACGTTTCTGGAGAAAGGTCTCCTTGTCCTCTTGCCCCCCTGTCTCCCCCTCTGGTGAAGAAACCGCTTCGCGTCCTTGTCTCCTTGCCTCTCTTTGTCTTCTCTGCAAAAATCGAGTAGAATATAGTCGAAATGGAAAACAAGCAAGACGATATTGATTCAGACCCTGATTCTGATAGCGCCCCACCTGTTCAAGCGAATAAGAAGGCTGAGCGGCTGGTCATCCTGCTGATAGGATTGACCTTTTTTGCTTGTTTTTCCTTGATGTGCTTGAGCGGCGTTGTTTATTTAGTCGTTCCTAATTTAATTGACGATCTTCCGTTATCTCACCCCTTGACCAACCCCCCAATTAAAAATCAGATTGCCTTTGTGGGCAATGATCGTAACGTCTGGCTGGTGTCGCCGGACGGGAGCGATTTACGTGTTGTGAGCGATAGTGAGCGTGAGCATCGGGGATACGCCTCGCCTGTCTGGTCGCCGGATGGGCGATATTTGGCCTTTTTGGGGCAGGACGCGAATCGCCATAACGCGCTTTATATTGCTTCCGATAACTTCGCTGCGCCCCATCGTTATTACAATGTTGAAGAATCATCCCCTTTTTACCTGTATTGGTCGCCGGATAGTCAGGCGCTCTCTTTTTTGACGCAAGAGACGGACGCCATTGCCTTGTGGCGGCTGGATATGGCTTCGCCGAAAGCTCCGCGCGTGTTGGACTGGGGGAATCCCTTTTACTGGGACTGGTCGCCGGCCAGCGATGAAATGTTGGCGCACGTGGGCGGCAGTTGGGCCGATAGCGAGCAAGCGCAGCTCTCTTTTGTGCGGACGCAGGAAAAAGCTGCCCGCATAGAATTGCAAATTACGCCCGGCCATTTCCAAGCGCCTCTCTGGTCTGCCGACGGTCAATTTATCTACTACGTCGTCGCCGATGAGACAGGACAAGAGGCTATTTACCGTATGTCTTACGCTGCGTTAGAGCAGCGTAAATTGCAAAATCTGCCCGCCAAAGGCGCAACCTGGCTCACGCTTTCGCCGGATGGTCGGCGAATTGCCTATTTGAAAACCGACAACAAGCACCCCATTCCCTTTGGCAGCGTTTTTGTAATGGACGCTGATGGGCAGAACCATCGCCTGTTGACCCAGCGCTCCGTCTCATCCGTCTACTGGTCGCCCGATAGTTCAAAAGTTGCGCTGCTGATTGCCTCCTTTGACGATACAACGCCCACCGTTAAAGGCGGCGGATTGGCCTCGCCCGCCGAACAACAGATGCAATTTCAGTGGTGGATCTATCATTTGCATGCCAATCAGTTTGAATTATTGAGCGATATTGACCCAAGCCCGGAATTTTTCAAGATAGTCCCCTATTTCGATCAATATCATCATTCCCTCACCTTCTGGTCCCCCGATAGCCGCTACTTTGTCATCACCACAGAAGTTGCCGATAACGACGCGCCCTTGGTGGTAGTGCTGGACTCCGCCGGACAAGAATCGCCGCGCGTAGTGGGAGAAGGCGTGATGGCGGTTTGGTCGTGGCAGTAAAACAAGGATGAGGGATAAAGGATGAAGGATGAAAGGTCAGTTGTTTTTCATCCTTCATCCTTATATTTTTAGAGGAGTATAATGTCCACCGGAATTCTAATTATCATCATCCCCGCGTTGCTCATCTTCCTCAATGCCTTATACGTGGGAGCGGAATTTGCCGCTGTCAGCGCGCGTAAAACGCGCATCATCAAAATGGCCGACGACGGGAACTGGCTGGCCAAAATGATCATGCCCACTGTGTCCGACAGCCAAAAACTGGATCACTACATTGCCGGTTGTCAACTGGGCATTACTGTCACCTCGCTGGCGCTGGGCGCTTATGGGCAAAGCACCGTGGCTCGATATGTCGCCCCCTTGCTGGCTAACCTGGGAGATTTGGCCCAGCCGGTTGCTTTATCCCTCTCGGCGACCATCATTTTGATTGTTTTCACCATTCTACAGGTCATTATGGGCGAATTGTTCCCCAAGTCAATTGCCATCCAATATCCAGAGAAGACAGCGCTGGCCACTGCGCTCCCTATGCGGTGGACTCTGGTCATTCTGCGCCCCTTCATCTGGTTTTTCAACGGCAGCGGTGCTCTCATTCTCAAGCTGATGGGCGTTTCCCGGAGCGAAGGCGATATTCAGGTTCATACGCCCGGCGAAATCGAGTTATTAGTCAGCGACAGTCACGAAGGAGGCTTGATTGACGACAAGAAGCAGCAAATGCTGCGCAATGCCCTGAGATTGCGAGAACTGACCGCCCGACAGGTGATGGTTCCTCGCACTCGAATGGTTGCCGCCTCCATTGATGACAGCCCCACCCAGGTGTTGACCGCGGCCATCCAGTCTGGCTTTACCCGGATACCCATTTACGCGGACAGCATTGACAACATCACCGGCTTCATTCACATCAAAGAACTTTTCCCCCTCTATTTGCAAGAAGAGAAGAGCTTGAAAGAAATCCTGCGCGAGGTGATCTACGTGCCGGAGACGATGCCTGTGCTGGACTTGTGGCAAACGCTGAACCTCCATCGCCAGTATATGGCCGTTGTCTTCGATGAGTACGGCGGGACAGACGGCATGGTCACTTTTGAAGACCTGCTGGAAGAGATATTCGGCGAGCTAGAGGATGAATTCGATCAGGAAATGCCCGAAATGTACTACTACGACAGTCTGGGGCGCACCCATCTGCGAGGCGACTTGTTAGTGGCAGACATCAATGAATATTTGCATCTGGACCTGCCGGTGGAAGAGACCGATACCCTGGGCGGCTTGATCTTCAGCTTGTTGGGTCGCCCGCCGGAAGAAGGGGACGAGGTAGAAGCAGGCGGTCTGCTTGTTCGGGTAGAAAAAGTGGAAGATCAGAGCGTAACTGAGCTATCTTTCAAAATGCCCGATAGCGGCCCTGCCCCGCAAGTTGATGAGTGGGAGGTAGCGCCCCATGAGTAAGCCTGTCCTTTCGATTTTGGGATTGCCCGGCATTGTCTTGTTCATTGCTGCTTTAACCGAAGAAGGGCTGCCCCGACCTGAAAGTCTCATTATACCGGCTATTATCATCATAGTTCTGATAATTGCCAACGGTTTTTTTGTTGCCGTTGAATTTGCCCTAATCAGTGTTCGCCCCACTCAGTTGGAAGAGTTGGTTAAAGACGGCAACCGCAGCGCCGCCCGGATGTTGGATGTGGTGGCATCGCCAATTAGATTGAACCGCTACATTGCTACGACGCAGTTGGGCATATCGCTGGCTTCTCTGGGATTGGGGATGTACGGTGAGGCGCAAATTTCGCAGTTTGTAGAGCCTTACCTGGCGCGTTTACTGAATGTTGAACCTCACGCCGCTCTGGTTCACACCCTGGGCTACCTCATTGCCCTCAGTTTTCTCACCTATTTGCATCTGGTTTTGGGGGAAATGGTCCCCAAGTCGCTGGCGTTGGATAAGCCTACCAAAATGATTTTGTTTATGTCCACTCCAATATACATTACGGATTGGATTTTTGTTGCGCCAGTCTACCTTCTCAATGGCGTAGGTGATTTATTGTTGCGTATTCTGCGTATCCCCCCGGTAGAAAGCCACGCTCGCCTGCACTCACCGCAAGAACTGGAGATGATTGTCTCAGAAAGCGCTGAAGGAGGCTTGCTGAATGAAGACGAAGGCGATTTTATTCGCAATATTTTCACCTTTAGTGAGCGGCAGGCTCATCAGGTGATGACACCCAGACGCAAAATCCAGGCCATTCCCCTTGATATTCACCTGCCGGACCTGGTCAAACTGGTATCTACCAGCCGTTTCAGCCGGTTTCCGGTGTATGAAGAAGACCTGGACCATATTATTGGCATCTTGCACCTCAAAGACCTGATTCGGCAGCAAATGAAAAGCAAAGGCAAGTTTGATCTGCGCCTGCTTTTGCACAAAGCGCCTGTTATTCCAGAGCATTATTCGGTTGAAAATTTATTGAACGTTTTCAAGCAATTGCGTTTGCACATGTCCATTGTACTCGATGAGTTCGGCGGCACGGCGGGCATTGTCACTCTGGAAGACCTGGTAGAAGAGATTGTGGGTGAAGTGCGCGACGAGTTTGACCGCAAAGAAGCCGATCCCCTGGTTGAATTAGCGCCCGGTTCGCTGGAAGTGAGCGGACAATATTTGCTGGAAGACCTGGACGAATACCTTGACTTGAGCAAAGAAGAAACCTTGCCAGACGTGGAAACCGTTGGCGGGGTTATCATCACCAAACTGGGGCGTCCGCCCCAAGTTGGTGATACGGTACTCTGTCGCGGCGACATTAAATTCACCGTGCTGTCTGTGGACGGATTGGCCGTTTTTCGCGCCAGAGTTGACTTTCCGACAAACAACAGTGAAGATCGAATAATGAATAATGAAGAGTGAAAAAATTATTCATTATTCACTTTTCATTATTCACTGCCCTTTTGATTATGCCTATCACAACCATTTTACTAGACCTGGACGATACCTTGATTACCGTTAGTATGCGGCAGTTTGCGCCCGCTTATCTGGACGCGCTTGGTCAAGCCTTGAGCCGTTTTGCCCCACCCAGGCAGGTGGCGGCGGTGGTACTCCGCGCAACCCAGGCGATGCAGGCCAACACAGACCCGGACGTCAGTAATTACGAGGCCTTCTACCAGGCGTTCCTGCCCCTGCTGGAGGTTACGCATGACGAAATTCAGCCGGTGATAGATCGCTTTTACCGTGAAGAGTACCCCAAATTGCGCTGCTACGTCACCCCCAGACCGCAGGCGCGCAAGTTAGCGGCTTATTTGACTGGCAGCGACTATCAGATTGTCATTGCTACCCATCCCATCTTTCCGCTCACCGCCATCCGGCAGCGAATGGACTGGGGCGGCGTATTGGACTTTCCCTACGCGCTGATCACCGCTATGGAAACCGCGCACTTCAGCAAGCCCAACCCGGCCTACTATCAGGAAATTTTAGGCCAACTCAAAGTATCGCCTGCGCAGGCGCTTATGGTTGGCGACGATCCCGAAAATGACATCGCTCCCGCTCACCGGTTGGGACTGAAAACCTGGCGCATCACCGATCGCAGCGGCCCCGTTTCCCTCCCCGTTGCCAATCATCAAGGCACGCTGGCCGAGTTTTATGAAAGGGTGAAAGCGGAAGAATGGTAAATGGTAAATGGTAAATGGTAAATGGTGAATTGTGAATGACCGTCCAACCACTCGACTAAACGACTACCAGACTACACGGCTGCCAGACCATCCAACCATCCGACTAAACGACTATCAGGAAGAATTTGAAGCGCGCCGCCCCGGCTTGTTGGCAAATTTACTCATCATTCTGATGATTCTGGCTATGCTGGCGACAATTGTGCGGCCTTTATTTGTCTACGGTTTGCCTTCGCCGCCTACGCCCACGCCTACCCCCGCTTTTCAGAAAAGCGCTTGAGCGATTATTGGCTTATGCGATTGCCTCTGAGTGATGCTAATGGTATTATAGCCACGAGCTACGGCTTCCTCTCGTTCCCAAACTCTGTTTGGGAACGAGAGGAAGCCTAAAACCA
>DUEH01000269.1 GCA_011192195.1 Chloroflexota bacterium
CCTGAGTGTGTTCAGAAAGGGTGGTCAGTTCGTTAGTTTGGTAGATTGTCCCATCCCAGGCAATGAAATAGTGGTAGGTGATGCCCGGCTTCCCTTTTTCAACTTGCAGTTTGGCAATGCGCTGCGGCCCTACTTTGTTGGAAACGGCGGTGTGATGGATGATCATTTGCCGGATAGCCGACACCGGACGGCTGGGATAGGTCTTGTTTGGATGTGTGGGCAGGCTGGCAACGATATTGGTTATTTGCGTAGAGGGGAGCGTTTCTCCGCCGCTGATGTCTATGGGCGGTTTTGGCGGGATAATTGGCGGCGCGATGCTGGCGATGGGTTTTAAGCGGGGTCTGTTCATTTGCCTTACTTGTTGAACAACGGGCTTCACGCGCCCGTTTTCGCTGCGCCAGGTAAAAAAATCCCAGCTTGGATCCTGGGAAGAAAGCAAAAAGAAGCTGGCCGAATTGATGTAGGGGTATTTGAATACTTCCTGATAGTACTCCACGTATTGCCGGGCCAGGGCATCTTCCGAGATGGCGATAGGCGGTTCAGCTTGAATGTTCGAGTTGCCACATTCGGTAATTTCCTGGATTTTGCGGGGAAATTTCTCGTGATAATATTTGAAGCGAAGCCCCCAGAAATCAACCAGGTGATTCTTCTCCTGCCCGGGCGGCGTTTGCCAGTAGCAATGCGCGCCCAGCCAGTCGGCGCGTTCTACGGCGGGGCGACAAATCTCGATCCATTGCAAGTCTCGGTGGGGGATAGCCAATCCGGGAAAGCCCAACGAAGCCCAGGGCAGCGCGTTTTTGATCAAATCATAGACGCGCAGAAACCACTGGTTGAAATCCTGAGCGTGGTGGTCTTCCTGTCCCCAGCCTTCGTAACCTTGCAGGTGGTTGGGTTCATTATGCACCTCGAATTTAGCGCAGCAGGCTTGCAAAGCGCGCATAATGGGGAGTTGTTTTTCAACAAATTCCTGGGGTGTGGGGCGTTTGTTTACGCCAAAACGATCATCGTAGAGGCGGGTGATAAGTTCTATGTTAGGGTTTTCTTGTTTTAAACGCTTAAAGACTGTCGCTTTGGTCTGCCCCATCATCTTGATGGTCTCAATCCTGGCTGTATGGATGACCTGATAGTCAATTTCATCAAAATTGACATTATTCCGGCCATGTAGACCTACTCGGCAGATTCGCGTAGCCATTAAGCCTCGTCTCTCTCTGCGACCAGCAAGCCCGGGGTCAAGAGAATGTTGACTTGAATTTCTGCGCCTGCGCCGGGGGCGGATTTTATTGCCAGATTGCCGCCGGCAACTGCGGCGCGTTCTTTGATGTTGATCATACCGTAGCTGCCTCGGTCTTCATAGTTGTTGCTAACGGCGTTCAGATCAAATCCCTGTCCATCGTCTAGAATAGTTACGCTCAAACGATCTTTTTTCAAGTCTAATGACACGTAAATATTATAAGCCATAGCGTGTTTCAGGGCATTGTTCACCGCTTCTTGCACAATAGCAAATATAGCCATTTCTGACTTGGAGATAAGACGCGGGATGGCATTATCAGGTCGGTCAGAGTTTACTGTCAGATGCAAGGCAGTCCGCTCATCTTTTTGGCGGCGTTTCAGAAAGGTTGTCAGGGCGGCGGCAAGTCCTTGCGTTTCAAGAACCAGCGGGCGTAATTCAAATAGCAAGGTACGCATTTGATGGGTGGCTTTTTGAGCCAATCCTATTATTTCATCCAGTTCTTTTTCTACCAGAGAGGGGTCTTTTTTTAGCGCTTGCTTGGCAAAATCCAGGTTCATTTGAATGGCGGCTACTAATTGAGTAGGCCCGTCATGTAAGTCTCTTTGTAATTTGCGGCTGGTTTCTTCCTGAGCCAGAACCACTCTGTCCCTTTCAGCCAGCACGCGCTGGTGCAAGCGGGCATTTTCAATGGCAATAGCGGCAAAGTTGGCTATGGAGCTTAATATTACCTGATCTTCATCTGTGAAGGGGCCGCTGCGTTTATTGAAAACTTCAATCACGCCAATGACCCTTTGGCGGGTGAGCAACGGCACGCATAAGATGGTCTGGGTCAAAAACCCCGTGTCAATATCTATTTGCTTAAAGTGCCGCTTGTCTTTTTGGGCATTGTCAACGCGAATGGGTACGCCGGTCAAGGCTACTTCACCGGCTATCCCTTCTCCTTTGGGGATGCGGAAGGGTTTTATTTCTTCTGAAATAGCCCCCAGGGAAATCTGAAATATCAAATCGCCCGAGATCTCTTCTGTCAGCAGGATGGAGCCGTCTTCTGCATTCAGCGCTTCTGTTACCCTTTTCAGGAGCAAGGCCAGAACTTCATCCAGGTTCAGGGTTGATGATAGGTGTTGCCCAATTTCTTCAACCAGGGTTAAGCCTTGCAGCCAGTCTTTGGCAGATTCTATTTGAGAGGTCAAGGCTTTATGTTTGGCGCGCTCAGCGCCCATAGCTTTGCTAAGGCTGGCGGCGTAGTTAACCAGTTTTTCCCTGTTCCATTGGCTGAAGATTTTTTTTGTCGTTTGGAGATCGGGTTTTTGAGACGCCATCCAAAAAGTCCTGTTCTGGAATAGTTATTCGCTTACTTCATACAAGAGAGGTACATATATTATCTTCCGCTTTGTTTAAAAAGCAAGCTGAGATTAGCGGCTGAAGTCTATAAACCAGCGAATTAAGTTGACCACAACCAGGGTTGCGCCCTCTGTGCGTGATATGCGCCAGCCGGTGCGCATAAAGAATACCACTACCGCGACCATTATGATCAGGACGGTGATGCTGGTTCTGGCGCTGGGATCAACCGTCATTGTTGGATTCAGGAGCGTGGCTACGCCCAAAACGCCCAGCAGGTTGAAAATATCGCTGCCGATGAGGTTGCCAATGGAAATGCCGTGCCGGCCTTTGAGTACGGCTACCAGCGATGTCGCCAGTTCTGGTGTGGATGTACCGGCAGCTACAATGGTCACGCCAATCACCCATTCTGATACGCCAAAGACGCGCGCCAGACTTGATGCGCTTTCAACCAGAAAGTGTCCGCCCCCAACAATGAGCGTCAGCCCGCCAAGCAGTTTCAAGCCATCCAGCCAGGTAGCTTCACCGGCGGCAATCTCGTCGCTGTGCATCCCTTCGCGTTTCCAGAGCAGGAAGCCCATATAGATAACCAGCAAGACAAGCAGAATGGTTCCCTCTGTGTGGGATATATTCAAATCATCTACAAAGATACGCAGTAAAATAGTCACCCCAATCAGGAAAAACCCGTCCCGATAGACCAGTTTGGGCGTGGTAGAGATAGCGCGCACGGCGGCTACGCCTCCCAGAACAAAGCCCAGGTTGAAAATATTTGAGCCAACCACATTCCCTACCGAAATATCGCCTTGGCCGCGCAACGCCGCCGCAATTGTAACCGCAAATTCCGGAGCCGATGTGCCAAACGCCACAATGGTCAACCCAATGACCAGGTCCGACATCCCAAACTTTTTACCAATTCTCGAGGCAGATTCTACCACCCAGTTTGCTCCCAACCAGAGCGCGGCAACTGAGGCTATAATAGTGACCAGATCAATTACTAAATCCATCGGTGAGTCTCCTTGTTTTTAGCTATTAGTTCAAAACTACAACAAAATAATGTGCAAGCTTTTTGGCCCGTGAACGCCCAAAGTCAAAATTTGCTCGATGTCGGCGGTGCGGCTGGGGCCGCTGATGAAGGCCAAATTACTGGCGTTACGCGCCGCGTTGGGGTGCGCGCGGAGAAAGTGCGCCATAGTGGGGAAAAGCTGCTTAACGTTGAGTAGCGCTATGTGAACCGGCGGCAGCAGCGAGGCTAATCTGCTGCGCCCCACCCCACTTTGCAAGGCCAATGCGCCGGTATCGGACAGACCCGCCAGCGCGCCGGTCAGGCCAATGGGGACGTCTGATAAGCTTTCCATTGCCGCTTGTCGTTGGCGGCCATTGTGAGGAATGGCAACAGAACGGCAGTTAAACCCTTGCGTTTTGAGCTTGTCTGTTAAGCCGGGCAGGGGGAAATATTCATCATTCCAGGCTATAAAGTCTGCGGCTTGATATTGCGCAAAGATGCTTGCCAGTTGCCGAAGGGCGTCCTGCTCCGATTTCGCCCGATACACTTCGCATTTTAGGGCGATGGCCTCTTGTGTGAACTGCGCAATCAAGGCTTCCGGCTCAAATTCGGGCAACTTTTGTACCGGCGGCTTCTGCGGATGAGCGTCGGGCAGGTGCGTTTTTTGTAGATTATTTTGGATGTTGCTTAGAAATTCGTCCTTTGTCGTCATTGGTCACCTGTCATTGGTCACTTGTCTCGCGCGCCAAAATCTCCCCCGCGCCAAAATCTCCCCCGCTCCCCCGCTCCCCTGCTCACCTGCTCTTCTTCCGTTCTTCCCACAGTTGATGAAAAGACTTCTCCGCCATTGCCGGAAAAGCGCGATGGTCTGTCCAGCCGCTCAATGGGGCGGGGAGCTTTTGTATCCAGCCGTTTGAGGCCAAAAGGCGCGTGGCTGCGCTGCCTGCTTTTAGCCCCATTCGATAAAGAGAGGGGCGTTGCGCAACGGCGCGATAGAACTGTACGCCGCCTTTCAACCAGAGGGGCGACTTGCCCGCTTTGTCGCCCGCGTTTCGTAATTTGAGCAGCATATCGGGCAGGTCAATGCGCACCGGGCAAACTTCTTCGCATTTACCGCATAAGCTGCAAGCGTGAGGCAATTCGCTCCATTCATCCAGTCCTTGCAAGCCGGGAGTCAATACCGATCCCATCGGGCCGGTGTAAACGCTGCCGTAAGCGTGTCCGCCGATGCGTTGGTACACCGGACAGTGGTTCAGACAAGCGCCGCAGCGAATACAGTACAACATTTCTGATAAATTCGATCCCAATAGGTCGCTGCGTCCGTTATCCAGAATGACCACGTGAAGTTCTTCCGGGCCGTCTTCCTCATCGGCGCGACGCGGGCCGGTGACAATATTGGTGTAAACGCTCAATTTTTGTCCGGTGGCGCTGCGTCCCAAAAGTTGCAGCATCACGCTTAAATCATCTATTGTGGGGACTATGCGTTCCATTCCCATTAAAGCCATGTGGATACGGGGCGTGGTGGTGGTCAGGCGTCCATTGCCTTCATTTGTTACCAGACAGATGGAGCCATCTTCGGCCACGCCAAAATTAGCGCCGCTGATGCCCATATCGGCGCCGAGGAAAATTTGGCGCAGGTGGGCGCGGGCAATGTTGTTCAATTCAATGGGATCATCGGTGTAGGGGATTTCCAGCTTTTCGGCAAAGATTTCCCCCACTTCGTAGCGCGTTTTGTGCATAGCCGGGGCAATGATATGCGAAGGGGCTTCATTGCCTAGCTGAATGATGAATTCGCCCAGGTCGCTTTCAACTACCTGAATGCCCTCTTCTTGCAGGGTGTGGTTGAGTTTTATCTCTTCCGTGACCATTGATTTGGATTTGACCACGCGCTTGACGTTTTTGGATTGCGCCAATTTTAGCGCGTAGTCGTTGGCTTCGGCGGCGTCTTTGGCCCAGAAGACGTGGCCGCCGGCTGCTTCTACGCTGTCGGCAAATTGAGCTAAATAGCCATCCAGTTGGCTCAAGGTATGCGCTCGAATCAGGCGCGCGCGGTCGCGGATGTCTTCTATCCCCGCAAACGCGGCAAAGGCTTTGGCTCGTTTAGAAACTAAATTCCCCGTGCCGATGTCCAGCGCATTTTGTAACTGCTCGTCCTTCAGGGCATCTTTTACACGTTTGTGGAAAGTTTCGTCCGGTGTTGACATAAAAAACCTTCATCCTTCTGTCTTCATTCCTGGTTCCGTCAAGGTTTACGCAGTTACTATTTTTAACCACGAATAACACAAATCTGCACTAATTTTTGTTGTAACTGCCCAGACCGATGGGAGATAGAACACAGATTAACACGGATCGCAGGGATTGGCGCAGATTTTTTAAATGTTTTTAGAAAAACC
>DUEH01000027.1 GCA_011192195.1 Chloroflexota bacterium
AAGGCCAAGCCGCCGAAAACGCCGGAAACAACAGTGAATAATGAATAGTGAATAGTGAAGAATGGGGTTTTGACTGTGTGTTTTGGGCTTTGCGCTGCTTTTAGAAAGGCTAATAGTGAAAGCCACATAAAGAGTGATACCATTGCGTCGTGGCCCAGAATACGAGAGAGGGCTAGGGTGAAGGGGTCCAGGGCCAGCAGTGTGGCGGCGATGAAGGCGGCGGGTCTGCCGAACACGTCTTTGCCCCACCAGTAGGTGAGGGCGACGGCAATTACCGCTACCGCCACGCCGCCCAGACGAATGAGGGGCAAGATGGTCGGGTACAGCGGGTCGAAGGGGACGGCGGCGAGGTATTCGGTGAGCGCCTGTCCTGAGCGAAGTCGAAGGGGGCCGGGGAATCCCTGCCGGGCGTAATCCAGCAGCAGGCCAATTGCGCCCGCCCACATCGTGGTCACGCCGGGCGCGGGGCTGTCAAAGGTGTTGGCGAAGTTGCCCGTTGCCAGGGCGTTGAGAAATTGAATGGAGCGCCCAAACCACGATTTAGGTTCATCGGCGGTGAGAAAAACGGATAGCCCGAAGATGCGCGGGAGGAATGCCAGCAGCGCCGCTAACAGGGTCAGCAGCAGGTCGCGGGTTCGGGATGATAGATTTTGCCACTTTTCTAAAATCGGTGTCATTTCAGGTTAATATTTCTCTGTTTTTTACGTCCAATGGCAATTTGCCAGGGAAAAGAGTAACCGTGCCACAATACCTCTAGTTGCTCTGAGACCAACTGCCTAAAAGCGCGTCCGCTGTAGTTATGCAAGTGTTCGGGATCGTTACCAAAAGCGCGAATATGTTTGCCTCGCAAAAAGTTTGCTCCCCGGAAGAATGGTTCATGCGGCACGCTGAGCAAAACATAGTCTCGGGAAACGCGCGTCAATTCTCGCAGTCCCAGAGAAGAATCGGGTAAATGTTCCAGAACTTCCAGACTGTACACCAGGTCAAAACTGTTGTCAGGAAAGGGGAGACGATGAACATCGGCTTGAGTGAGCGGCGTATGTTTTTCAGCAGGCAAAAGGTTGGATTGCTGGCCTTGGTTCCAGGCTAATGCAGCGGCGCTAAAATCAATGCCGGCTATTTCACTTTGTTCCAGTGTTTTTGCTGCGCGCAATTTTTGAATGGTGAAGCCTTCGCCGCACCCGGCATCCAGAATGTTTTGCGCTCCGGTGGAAACTACCAACTGAACGATACGCCGGTGAAAACGTTCCAGCAGCCAACGCTGCGCCGGATTGGGGTTTAGGTGTTTCTGTAAATTACCGTGACTATTTTTCATACTCAGTGAACCTCTTTTCCAGAACTTGCTTAAGACTATACTCATCCTGAACGTTAAAATTGAAATAGCGCAACATTTCGCCTAGTAAGCCGGTAGAAATAAGTTGAATGCCCAAAATCATGGTCAATACGCCTACAATTAACAGGGGGCGCGTGCCAATAGCGCCAATTTGCGTCATTCCACCAAATTCACGCAACATCCATAATACCGCCAGGTAGAGGTTGATCAGGGCGCCCAATCCCAGTACAAACAGTCCCCAGGCGCCAAACAGGTGTAAGGGCCGTTTTAAATAGCCGGTTAAGAATAGCACCATACCGAAATCAAGAAAGCCTTTGAGTAAGCGCCCGGTTCCATATTTGGAAACGCCCGCTAATCTGGGGTGGTGCTGCACCGGCAGTTCGGTGATGCGAAACCCTTGCTGATGCGCCAATACCGGGATAAAGCGGTGCAGCTCACCGTACAATTTGACCGAGTTTGTTACAGCGCGCCGGTAGGTTTTGAAGCCGCAGTTGAAATCGTGCAAATGCACCCCGGTTATCCTTGAAACAACCGCATTAAAGATGCGAGACGGCAAGGTTTTGTCTACCGGGTCCTGACGATCAACCCGCCACGCCGCAACCAGATCGTAGCCTTCGTCCAGTTTTGCCAGCATTGCCGGGATTTCAGCCGGATCGTCCTGCAAATCGGCGTCCATAGTGATGATCACTTCTCCTTGAGCGTGAATGAATCCGGCATTCAGCGCGGCTGTTTTGCCAAAATTGCGTCTAAACTGCAATACGCGCGCGTGGTCCGGGTCCTGTTGAAACAAAGACTCCAGGACTGAAAAAGAAGCGTCCTGACTGCCGTCGTCTATGAATACAATTTCATAGGGCTTCCCAACCTGTTTCAGGGAGTTTGTCAGGCGCTCGTGAAGCGGATGCAGATTATCAGCTTCGTTCAGTAGGGGGATAATAATGGTGAGATAGGGTGTTTTCATTGGGCTATTTTCTAATCTCCACTTGGTTGATGATTACCGCGTTTTCGCCGCTGGTATCTCTGTTGACGGGGAGGCGTTCAATGGTTGCCGGATCGTAGAAGCCAACGTAAAAAGCGTAGTTGCCTGCCGGCAGGCCCGGGGGTAAATCGACGCGGATGGTGTCTTTGAAAATTTTATTTAGCGGCCAACGTTTGGTTGGAATAAGACCGTCGTAGGCTTCATGGTCAGCGGCGGCAACAACCTGTCCTTCGCTATTCCGAAGCTGGGCGAAAATTTTATAATTTTGCTCAAAAGGCTGCAAAGTTCGCCAATATAAGGATAAGTGACCCGCGTCATCGCCCGGATACCAGTCTGCGCCAAGCAGTTCTACCTGTCCGCTGAAGTTGGCTTGTACAGGGATGGCGGGTTCAGGGATGGCGGGTTCGGCATTAAGCAGCGGCTTGCCAATCATAATTTCACGTTCATCTACCAGCCAGACCCACAAATAATTTTGTTTCGCCCAGTCGTAGTAGGGGCGATTTGCATTTTTGATGCGGTCTAAAGTTGGGGCCATCACCTGACAGTTGTGCGTTTCGGTGAGGTCAATCATATCCTGGGTATCCAGCGAGCCGCTTTGAAAACGAGCGTAAGAGACCCCCGAAAGCCAGGGCGGCGGCATTCTATCAGAAACAAGAGCCAAACAAGGATTATCGGTGATCAAGCAATCGGCGGGGCTGGTGAATTTTTGCAGCGCCTCAACCAGAGGCTGCATATCTTCGCCGACCATTGGCTTTTTGGGTTTCGACAGATTTTTATAAGGGTTGACCAGTTCCACAATCAATGCAATGAACAATATTCCTCCAACAACAGTTGGAATCCAGCGCAATCTCTTGCCTAAAGCAAGTTGTTTCGGTTCAATGTGGATTCGAGGGGTAAAGTCAGGTATCACCGAGTTCAGTCAAAACTTGCCAGCGAAAATTGGCGAAATCACGAAAGCCAAAAGCGCGATTGATAATCCCCCGAATGGCCCGATTTGTCCCCTCTACGAAGCCTTGTGTTATCCCCTCATCAAAATAATTCGACCTGTGCGGTTAGAAAATTAGAGAGAAAAGAGGTGTCGAGGAGATAAAGGATTGTAGCTTGTTATTAGCCAATAGAGAAGTATGATTGTAGAAATCGGGAAAAAGGTGGACATAAAAATGGCTAACAACTACAAGATCAAAGTAAAAATAGAGCTGAAAACTCCGCAGAACTATTTAAATGGCTAAAAGTCAGCTAAATTACGCCATTTATGCGGTTAGTTACTCTATTTACGGATTGGTTTTAGCCCGAAAAAGTTGACATAATGAGCTGTGCGGAGTTTTCAGTATTATGTTCCACAGTGATAACTACATTTCCCTTCTTGTGTCCTTTTTCGACATATCTGTGAGCCTCGGCAATCTGTTCCAAGGGATAGCGTCTATCAATGACCGATTTTATCTTTCCCACCTCAACAAGCTCTTTGACGAAAATTAGATCTTCAGCCTTGTCGGATGCCAGCGCACATATTACTTTCTTACTGCCTATTATCGAAGTCCATAGCATTTGAAAAAGCTGTCTCATCTTAAAGCTGGCTAAAAGATAGCGCCCGTTTTGCTTTAGCGAGCTTTTACAACGTGAAAACGAACTCCTGCCTAAGATGTCAAAAACAAGATCGTATGTCTCACCGCTTGTGGTAAAATCCTCTTTAGTGTAATCAATGACCTTATCAGCTCCCAGAGATTTCACCAATTCTAATCTCGGGGTGCTGCATACCCCGGTAACTCTTGCCCCAAAGTGAGACTTGGCAAGCTGTACCGCCGCTGAACCTATCCCTCCACTGGCTCCATTGACCAAAACCTTTTGTCCCGGCTGGATATTTACTTTTCTAAGCAAACTCAACGCCATTAATGCCCCATAAGGAGCGGCAGCGGCTTCCTCGTATGTCATATTGGCCGGTTTTATTGTCACACACCCGTCTTCAGGCATACATAGATACTCGGCATTAGCACCCATGCTCATACCGCGATATCCAAAAACCTGGTCACCTTCTTTAAATAGTTTTACATCTTTGCCTATTGCTTCAATTTCCCCGGCAAACTCACTCCCTAGTATTTTTACTCCTGGTTTTCTGAGACCAAAATATATTCGCGCGCCAAACCAGAATGGCATCGGCATATTGAATTTGCGAGGGGAAATGTTTTTGAAATTTCGAGCTACAATATCCCCGTAATTTACTGGCGTCGCATAGATTCTTATCAGTATTTCATTGTCCTTGGGAGCAGGTTTTTCTACCTCTTTGAGCTGAAGAACATCGGGGGGGCCATATCTTTCATATACAATCGCTTTCATTTTGGTATCCTTTCTTATTTTTGATGTGCTAATTTAAACTTCATTTATATCTGTTTTGCAGACCCGGTAGCAATTGCAGATGGATTGAATCCTTTTACGATCAACCATACCGCCAAAACCATTTCCTGTATGGCCATTGGAAGATTCAAACCAATGTAGATTGTCGTTATAACATCGATGAGACGGAACATTAATAACAAGCTCGCTGATATGGTCAATGTGGTTCCAACAAGCCCCCAACCTGATAACCATCGAGGAATTAGTTTTGTTTGAAAAAGTATATAGTAAAACATTAGACCACCTAAGTTCAAAGCCAGTATCATTGCCACATGGTTCACCAAATCACGTCCTGCCCGTAATAATCCACCTAATGTTTGAAAATGCGATGAATCCGGTGCTCCAGCTTTTACAAATTCCTGGCTTAATGGCAATAATAATAGCAGGATGATTACACCAATAATAATGAACACTCCCGCAATAATCCTGAAACCAACAAATCCAAGAGCTAAACCTTCATTATATTTTCTTAAAATTGGATACAACGAAATTGCAACAGCAACATATGCAACAGCCATAATAAACTGAAAAAACGCTCCTGTTATTACCTGGTTTTCATTTGCAGAAACTTTAATAAGATAATCTGGATCATCTACAACAGAAACAACACTTGGTACGCCTGCAACCGTCCCAATAATAAATAATACTCCTGCAATTACTGCGATTTTTCTGTTTGAATTCATTTTATCTCCTTTTTTTGAACGATATTGATGAGTTTTATTTTACTGTTTGACATCTGACGCACCTGCCTGGCCGGGTTTAACGCGATTGACCGAGAGCAATGGCATTCCTAAATCACGCACTTTTCTTAGCAATCCATGCAACGCGGCCTGATCGACCACCGGGCCGGTTAAGAGCGTCTCGCCGTTCTCTTCCAGCGTGATGGTCAGGACCTCAAACCAGTCTGTCCATTGACGACCCAGATGGCCCTTGAGCCTGATTTGGTAGACCATTGCTTGACCTGGATCAGTTTTGGGGTTGAGTTTGTTTGACATTACCCTGTACCTTTGTAATTATTCACCCCCCCTCCAACCTCCCCCCGAAATCAAGGGGAGGCTTTTAAACTTCCCCCCGTTGACGGGGGGATTGAGGGGGGTGGGGAGTGAACGCTTACGTACCTTTTGTGGCCGGTCATAACAGTCTGTGCCACTTGCTCAATGTACAAGTAGTATATCAGCAATACGGTACTGGTGTATAGATACTAAAGTATTGTTTGGGGGTATTGTTTTGGGGCTACTGAGGGGGTATGGACCGCTTGCGGGCAGTGCTTGATACCAAGTTTGCGGGCAAACTGACGTTTTAGGCTACAACAGACCCAACTCGCGGGCACGCGCTACAGCTTCGGTGCGCCTTTGGGACTCTAGTTTGCCAAAGATATTTCGATTGTGCCCTTTAACAGTGCTCAAGGCGAGGAAAAGTCGCTCGCTAATCTCACGATTCGAGAGTCCCTGGGCAATGAGTTGTAGTACTTCAAGTTCGCGCTCGCTCAATGGCTCAACCAATGACGAAGGACGAATGACGGAGGACGAAGGGGAAAGTTCCGTCGTTCGTCCTTCGTCGTTCGTCGCTTCTTCAAATGCAGCCAGCAACCGGCGAACGTAGTCTGGCATAATTCCACAGGCGGCTGCTTCGGACAATAGTTGAGCCATTGGCAACCCTTCGTCGACAAAGATACGGATGAAACCGCCCGGCTCAGCCAGCGCCAGCGCGTCACCCAATAGTTGCGCAGCTTTGTCCTTTTCGCCATGCGTATGGTGAGCAACCGCCTGTAGAACCATGACCTTGAGCCGTTCATCCTCCCAACCCTTTGCCTCCATCTTTTGGCGCAATGTCCACAGCGCTGGCGGCGCTGTGGACGTGTCTCCTTGGGCCAGGTGTACCCTGACCCGGCTGATGGGGAGTTCATGCTTCTCAGCCAGATGAGCGGCTGTCGCCAGATTGCCCTGGTGAAGCAAGATAAGCACTTGTGCGGCAGCAACCTCAGGCATCCGATACGCAAAGTTATGCCGGCGCACGGACTGACCGGCCTTCGCTAAAATAGCGGCCGCGCCGGCCACATCTCCCTGGGCAAGTTTCAGGCGGGCGAGAAATATCTCACAGGAAACCAGGCTGTCAATGTTTTGTAACTGCGACGCCAGTTGAACGCTTTGCTGCCCGTGCTGTTGGGCGGCATCCAGGTCGTTCCATTGGTAGAAAATACGCGCCAGACCGAGATGCGCTTCGCAGGCAGCCGGCTGCGGCGGATCACCGGCCAGTTGCAGGATGCGCCGGTAGGTCTGGGCCGCCAGATGGAGCTGGTTTTCTGCTTCCTGTACTTGGCCCAGACCGGTTGAAGCCGATATGTTAATGATGGTATTCCCGGACGCCTGGCTAATAGATATGGCTTCGGTATAGGACTGGCTGGCCGCGGCGCGGTCTCCCTGGAGTTGGTAGGCAATCCCCAACTTCCAGATAGTGGCAGTGCGGACAGCCAGGTTGTCGGGGTGCAGATACTTCAGGGCGCGGCGCGACTGGGCAATGATGCTTTCCACCTGGCGCTGGCTGGCAGCCAACAAGGCGCGTATGGCGGCAATATGTCCTATAAGGTTTCGGGTCCTGTCGTCTGGTTCGGCGTCTTGTAGGGCTGCTTCAGCAGTTTGTAGTTTCCGTTCGACGGCGGTCAGTTGGCCGGTCATTGATAATGCCGAGGCATACATCACCCACAACGAGGGCCTGGCATCCAGTACCGTCGTCGGCAGCGACGCCAGCCAGTTCAGTACAGGGGCCACCGCGCCACGAAAGTGCAGGGGCATCCCCTTTCCTTCAATCAGGCGCCCGGCGCGTTCAATATCATTGGCGGCGGCGGCATGGTGAAAAGCTTCAATCTCCAGGCCATTGTCTTCATACCATACGCTGGCGCGTCTGTGTAATTCGGCCACGCCCCTCCCCTCATCCCCTGTAGACGAGGCGACGCTCTGAAGCAGCCGCTGCCGCAGCAAATCAGCAAAGAGATGGTGATAGCGGTACCAACGCCGCTCGTTGTCCAGAGGGATAATGAACAGGTTGGCGCGTTCGAGATATTCCAGAGTTTCTTGCCCGAAAGCAGAGGGGTCAAGGCGCTGGGGGGCAGAGGCGCGGGGGAGCAGGGGGGATTTCTCCCGTTCACTCCTGCTCCTCCGCTCCCCTGACCCCCAGCTCAGAACAGCATCACAAAGGGGACCGCACAGGCGGTCGAGGATAGATGTGCGCAGCAAGAAAGTCTGAACGCTTTCGGACTGCTGTTGCAGGACTTCTTCAGCCAGATAGTCCAGCACGAAATGGTGGCTGCCGGTGAAAGATTTGATGAAGCTGGTGGCGTCTTTATGTCCCTGCATTGAAATCGCGGCTAATTGCAGGCCGGCAATCCAGCCTTCTGTCCGGGTTTCCAGCGCGGCGATGTCTTCTGCCGAGAGGTTTAGGCCCATCGCCTGGTTGAGAAATCCGGCGGCTTCGGGGAAGGTAAAACGCAAGTCTGTGACGCGCAATTCGGTCAATTGGCCGCGGGCGCGTAGACGGGCCAGGGGTAGATGTGGATCCTCACGGGTAGCGATGACCAGGTGCATCTGGGGCGGCAGGTGTTCCAGCAGAAGGGTGAGGGCCTGGTGGATCGTTTGAGCTTCGATGAGATGGTAATCGTCAAGGACGAGGATAATCCTGTCGGGGAGGGCAGCAATTTCGTTGAGCAGGGAAGTCAGGACAGCCTCGGTCGGCGGCGGTTGAGGGGATTGAATTGCGCTCAACGCTCCTTTTCCGATATCAGCTTCAATCGTTTGCAGGGCGGCGGTGAAGTAGGTCAGGAAACGGACGAGGTCGTTGTCGCCCTCGTCCAATGAGAGCCAGGCAAATTGTGAGGGGGTGAGAGGAAGAGGGGGAGACAAGGAGATGTTCACCCCCTCTCCCTCTCTCCCTTGCTCCCCTGCCAGTTGGTGCAGCCAACTGCTGACCAGCATTGTTTTGCCAAAGCCGGCTGGCGCGGAGACGAGCGTCAGCTTGCGATGCAGGCCCGCATTCAGCCGCTCGATAAGGCGGGGACGTGGAACTGACTCCGGTCGGGTGGGGGGGATATAGAGTTTGGTTTGCAGGAGAGGCGTTCCCATAAGGGAAGTATACTATACCCTCGTCTCAAAGACAATGGATAAAACCCCGCGATTTGCCGTATACCTTCAGTAATTTCCTTGTATAATCTCCGCTTGGCTCATCTCCAGGGGTAACCATTCACTCCCACCCCCCTCATTCCCCCCGTCAACGGGGGGGAAGTTTAAAAGCCTCCCCTTGATTTCGGGGGGAGGTTGGAGGGGGGTGAACGCTTACCTCCAGGGAGAGTTAAACGCCACCTGTCTCGAAACGATTGCAGCGTTCCGTCAGGGGATGACTGTTTGGATCGTAGCTATTTACATAGCGGAAGCAGGCTCAGGGTCTGCGGGAGCAAATCGCTTTTGTCCCCCCAAGTGAAGATGCAGCGCGTAAAATCCTGAAACGGAAATGAGACAAAGTATCCCTCCCAAATACCAAAGCAGATTGGGATTGTAGTTGTCAAGAATTAATCCCGCTAAACCAGGCCCGAAGGTCGCGGGGATTGCCCACGAGAGTTCGAAAATTGCCATATAACGCCCGCGCATATCTTCGGGGGCAAAGTTGGCGGCAAGGGCTTGACTGACGGGCATAATGATCATTTCGCCGATGGTGATGACGACGACTGCGCTCATAAACCAAACATAAGCGCCGCGCAGTGAAAGGGTGAAAAGTGAGCCGTTGAGAGAAGATAAAGGATCGAAACCGAACATGGCAAAGCCCACCGCGTAGAAAAACGCGCCAAGAGCCATCATAATGAAGGGGGAACGATATTTGATGCGGCGCGTTGTCCAAAACTGGAGCAAAATAACGGTGACCGCGCTGGTCGTCATCAAAAAACCATAACCTTGCGGGGCGATGCCGTGATTATCGCGCAGGTAAACGGAGAGGGAGTTGTACATCTGTTGGTAGACCAGACCCATCACAATCGCGGCGGCGATAAACGCCACATAAGCCCAATTGCGCATGACCACAAAATAGCCCTTAAAAGTTTGCAGCATACTCTCGGCTTTGCTTTCCGCGCTTCCTTCGGGTTTTGTTTCGCTGATCAAGAAGTAGAATAGAATAGCCACAACAGAGCTGATAATGGCGTCAGTGACAAAAAGCGCAAAATAGGAGCGGTTGGCAAGGAATCCGCCGATAATTGGCCCAATCATCCATGCCAGATTTCCGGCCACTCGCAAAATACCAAATCCTTCTGCGCGTTGTTTTTCGGGCAGAATATCGGCAATCATGGCCTGATGAGCGGGGCCAGCGATGCTGGAGAATAGCCCTACAATGACAGCCAGCGGATAGAGTATGGCGAGTTCGTTGACTAATCCGAGCGAAAGCGTGCTAAATGCGCTGAAAATCAATCCAAAGAGGATCAAATTGCGGCGACCGAATTTATCTGTCAGCGCGCCGCCAAGCATAGCTCCAACCATCCCGAAGACGGAGAAAATGCCCAGCACAATGCCTGCTTGCGTCATCCCGACGCCAAATTTCCAGGTGATATAGAGGCTGAAAAAGGGAAAAAGTATCGTCCCGCCGATGCCGTCGATGAATGAAACGCCGACTACCAGCCAGAATTTTGGGGAGTATTCGTGATAGATATTTTTTAGTCGAGTGAGCATGAGTTTCAACCAGACGCTCTAATGCTTACAACGCAAACAAAAAAAGGGAAGCCTTTCAAAGACTTCCCTTTTTGCGTGTCCGTCAATCCTGTCAGAAACTCGAGGCGATGATCTGCGCGGAGTTCGTTGTCCAGTCAATGAAGGGTTGCGCCCATAACGCCATTGCCAGCACCAGAACGAGGGTGATGGTGACAACCGCGTTGAGCGGGCCGCTGACCGCAATGGGGGATGTATCGTCAGATTGGGTGAAGAACATTTGGCGGGAGATGCCCAAATAGTAGTAAACGGAAATGACGCTGTTGATGATAGCCACAAACGCCAGTACAAACATTCCCTGCGTGATGGCTGCGCCAAAGACAAAGAGTTTGCCAATGAAGCCGGCGGTGGGCGGAATGCCAATTAATGACAGCAGGAAGATCAGGAAAGCAACCGCCAGATAAGGCGAGCGTTTGATCAGCCCGGCGTAAGAGTTAATGGCCGTAGAGCCGGTCTTGTTTTCCATAGCAATGATAATGGCAAAGACGCCGATGTTGGTGAACAGATAAGCCAGCAGATACATTAGCAAGCCGTTCAAACCCTGCGGCCAGCCGACCACTTCCGGGCTGCCGCCCACGTATTGCGGGGCAATGGCAACCACACCAATAAGCATATATCCGGCTTGGGCAATGCTGGAATAAGCAAACAGGCGTTTGATGTCTTTTTGCCACAACGCCACCACATTGCCAAAGGTCATAGTGAGCATAGCAATGCCGCTTAAAATGACAATCCAGCTTACGTTAGCTGAAGCGGCAAAGGCGGGGAAGGCGATGGTCAATATGCGCGCCATCAAGGCAAAGCCGGCGGCTTTAGGCCCCACCGAAAGGAAAGCGGTGATGGGCGTTGGCGCGCCTTGATAGGCTTCCGGCGACCACTGATGGAAAGGAACCAGCGCAATTTTGAAACCCAGACCCACAATGATCAGCACCAGAGAAGGGAAGACCAGGAAGGTGGTGATGGTGTGGTCGGCTTTTGCCAGCCCTTGAGCAATGCCAACTAAATCAACGGAGCCGGTTGCGCCAAAGATCAGCGAGAAGCCAAAGAGCATCACCGCGCTGGCAACCGAGCCGTAGAGAAAATATTTTAAAGCGGCTTCAATAGAAAGTTCGTCATCGCGCAGGTAGCCGGTAAGCAGATAGCTGGTGATAGAAAGGAACTCAAAGGCCAGGAAGATCATCACCAGATTGACAGAACTGGCAACCAGCATCAGCGCCAGCCCGGCCATTATTGTCAGCGCGTAAAATTCTCCCCTAAAGGGGGTGCGCGCGCGAATGTAATCGGTGGCGATGACAGATACAAAGGCCAGCGTTAAGGCCACATAAGCCTTGAAGAAGAGGGCAAACTGATCAACCGCCAGCATGGGAACTTGATTGCCGGAATCGGTGGCGATGATGTCCAGGCGTATTCCGCCGCTCATCCAGAGAAAAATTGTCGCGGCAAACGCGGCCAATGAGCCAAGCAACGCCAACACGGGGAACATCCCCGCCTTTTCCGGCTGTTTCTTCCACAGCAAGTCAAGAATAAAAATGACAAAGGCGGAAATCAGTAAGACAAATTCTGGTAAAAGTAATAGTATATCGTTCAAAATAGCCTCCACTTCAGGTAGTAGAGTTGTATAGTCGGTTAGGCCGTCTGTTTGGCTAGAACACGGAATGACTGTCCCAGCGGTTGAAAACCTACAACTTCTTGATGAGCCAGTTTAGTTCGAATTTGTTCAAAGTAACTAATGGTCTCTTTTGAATACATACGCTCGCCGCAACGTAAACAAACTTCTGCCCGCACTGTGACGACGGCAATATTCACGCCACCGCGTAATAATTTTTCTACTTCTTTTTCAACTACTTCGCCGCTGCATACCGGGCACTGACTAAACGGCTTCATCTTTTTGGTCTCCTTGTTCGCCAATCAATCCAACGCAATGGGTCAGGGCGATAAACAGTTATCAACACAGCCCATTGATTCTCCGAGTTATAAGCCCAGACGCTATGCACAGGGTTTTCACTGAATGTGTCTCCATAAACCAAGCAACTGGGGTAGGGCTTATCATCTTGGTAATCTTCGATGATCTCGCCCTGAAATACACTGTAGAATATTTCATCAAAGGATAGGCGATCCGCTTGCGCTTCTTCATCAGCGTGGTCGGTAATCCGTATTTTACCGGCGCGGATTGCGTCAATAATATCGTTAATTTTCATCAATAAGCGCTGCCCAGTATGATTTGGCTGGCGTGGTTAATCATTCTCAAAATAACCGAGGGGTAGACGCCAATCAGGACCATTCCAAATACCAGCGGCGCCATGGTGATCAATTCAAAGGGAGCCATATCTTCGCCAAAGCTCCAGTGTTTAACATCGAAGATTTTGCTCCATTTTTCCGGGCTGAACTCGCCCAGAAAGACGTACTGGATGATTTTCCACAGAATATAAGCGGCGGTTAATACAATGGCAATAATACCCACAATGGCAATGGCGGGCATGGTGGCGTAAGCGCCGCGGAAGACCAGCAGTTCGCTGATGAATCCGGCCAAACCGGGCAAGCCCAGCGAAGCAAAGGCCGTGACCATCATTACCGCGTAATATTTTGGCAAGCGACTGCTCAAGCCGCCAAAGGCTTTTAAGTCGCGGGTGTGGGTGCGCTCGTAGAGAACGCCGACCAGGAAGAAGAAGCCGCCGGTGATAATGCCGTGATTGAACATCTGCAAAATGGCCCCGTTCAAAGCGATGATCTGGCTTTCCGGGTCGCCGTAGTAAACGGCGGCGGCCAAACCAAGCGTAAAGTAACCCATATGACTCACAGAAGAGTAGGCAATAAGGCGCTTTAAGTCCCACTGAGCCATACTGACCAGCGCGCCGTAAATCATACTGATTACGCCAAACACGGCAATGAAGACGGCAAAGTAGCGGAAGGTCTGCGGGAAGAAGGGGATTAAAATACGAATCATTCCGTAGCCGCCCAATTTCAGCAAGACGCCGGCCAAAATGACCGAACCGGCGGTTGGAGCGGCAGTATGCGCGTCTGGCAACCAGGTGTGGAAGGGGAAAAGCGGCACTTTAATGGCAAAGGCAATGAAGATAGCCCAAAAGGCCACCGCCGCCAACGTGGGATTAGACGCAAAAGGCATCATAGCGGGAATAGCGGTGACGTCCCAGGTTCCCGTTTGCAGGTAGATGGCAATGAAAGCCAGGAGCATCGCCACCGAACCGACCAGCGTGTAGAGGAAGAACTTGATGGCCGAGTACTGCGGTCTGTCTTTCTCTTGTCCCCAAATTCCAATTAGCAGGAACATTGGCACCAGCCCAATTTCCCAGAAGAAATAGAAGAGTACCAGATCAAGCGCTACAAAAACGCCCAACATTCCCATTTCCAGCATCAGGAAGAGGGCAAAAAATTCTTTTACCCGATACTTGATGACTCTGGACGAGTACCAGAAAGAGAGAACGCTGAGCAGCGTGGTCAAAAAGATCAGCGGAATGCTCAGACCATCCGCAGCCATATGAAAACGCACATTCAAACTGGGTATCCAGGAGTAGTCCTGAACAAACTGATATTGTCCCTGAGTGTAATCGTAGCCTGTCCACAGAAGAATGGACAGGATGAAGGGAAACAAACTGATGATGATTGAGAAATTCTTGATCTCTTTTTCTTTTGTTCCGGGCATAAACATAACAACGATAGACCCCAGAAGCGGCAAAAAGACAATCAGGCTGAGAATGAACGGTATGTTCATAATGGTGGATCCTCCCAACTTACATTCTGATAAAGAACAAATACATCCCTACTAGCGTCAAAGACGAGAGGGCTATAGTCAATAGATAATTTGAAACCTGTCCGCTTTGCGTCAGGCGCAGTTCTTTGCCGGTCCACTTGAAGAAACGCGCTGTGCCTAAAACGCCCAGACCGTCAATGACAATTTCATCAAACTTGGCGCTGATGATGGCGGAAACAACGCCAATACGTCCCACCGTATTGACAATGGGGTTGATGACCCAATCGTAATCAAATTTGGCGCAAAGCGTAGCCAGTTTAACAGTGGGCTTAATGAAGATGGCCGTGTAAAGTTCGTCAACGTAGTATTTGTTTTTCAAAACGGTGAAGACAGGGCCAAGCATTTTTTCCAGCGGGTCTTGTTGACCGGCCTTAAGGTTGCGATACATTGCCCAGCCGAGGAAGAAACCGCCCAGAGCTACAATACTTGAAACCACAGCCACCGAAACCTGGAAAGGAATAGCTTCCAGATGAAGCGCGTGACTGGCTGCGTGGACTTCGCCGGCAAAATGGTGGAGCCATCCCCCTTTGATAAAGGGTACGTTGATAAAGCCCAGCGTGGCGGCAAAGAAAGCCAGAACCAGCAGCGGTATCGTCATTCTATTGCCCGGCTCTTGCGCGTGCGCGGCGGCTTCAGTGCGAGGCTTGCCGAAGAAGACCAGGCCAATCTGGCGGCCCATATACAGGGCGGTCAAAAACGCGCCCAGCGTACCGGCCAACCAGGCCCAGAAAGGCAGGCTCATAAAACCGGCCTCTTGCCATTGCAGCCAGGCTTCGGCCAAAATTTCGTCCTTGCTCCAGAAGCCGGCCAGGGGGAAGATGCCAATCAGCGCCGCCGTACCAAAGAAATAAGCCCAGGCTGTTCGCTTCATTCTTCCGTACAGGCCGCCCATATTCATCATATCCTGAGGGTCGGTGTGGTGGTCGTTAACGTGGTGCGCGCCGTGTTCAACTGCGTGAATAATTGAACCGGAGCCCAGAAAGAGAAGCGCTTTGAAGAAAGCGTGCGTCAGCAGGTGGAAAACGCCCGCCAAAAAACCGCCCAGCCCCAGAGCTATCATCATATAGCCCAACTGACTGATGGTAGAATAAGCCAGCACGCGCTTGATGTCGTTTTGGGCTATGCCGATGGTCGCGCCGAAGAAGGCCGTAATGGCGCCGATAATGGCTACCCAGCGCAGCGCTCCATCCGGAACTATTGCAAAAAGGGGCAACATTCGGGCTACCAGATAAACGCCCGCCGAGACCATTGTGGCCGCGTGAATGAGGGCGGAAACGGGGGTGGGGCCTTCCATTGCGTCGGGCAGCCAGACGTGCAGGGGGAACTGCGCGCTTTTGCCCACCGCGCCGCCAAAGACCAACAATGAAATAAGCGCCGAAACCGGAATGCCCCACATCATTGTTCCACTAAGCATTTCCAGCGTTTCCGGCTTAAAAAGTTCGTGGAAGGTGAGGGTGCGGGTGTAGCTGTAGAGAATGAGCATCCCGGCAAAGAGTAGTACATCGCCAATGCGGGTAGTTAAAAAAGCTTTGAGACCCGCGCGCTTGGCGCTGGTCTTTTCGAACCAGAAACCAATCAGCAGGTAAGAACACAAGCCCATCACTTCCCAGGCCATAAAGAGGAGCAACAGGTTGTCGGCAATGACCAGGGTCAGCATTCCAAAGGCAAAGAGGGATACGTAGGCAAAGAAGCGCGCGTAGCGCGGGTCGCCTTCCATATATTCAGAAGCGTAGATAAAAATGAGCAAACAGACCAGAGGAACCATGAAGAGCATTGCGGCGGTGAAGCCGTCTACTCCCACGCCCATATTGAACACTATCTCTCCGGTGGGCATCCAGGGGATGGGAAGTCGCCAACCTTCTGCCTGAACGTGATGGCCGCCCATAATGGTTCCGGCAATGACCAACCATGAGGTTAGCGTTGATAATCCAATACCACCAATAGCCAGCCAGGCGCTGAGTTTATTGTTTTTGTTAGCCCCAAAAATAATAATTACAAAGGCTAAAAGGGGAAAGATGGGTATCAGGGGGGTAAGTAGAAGAAGTTTTTCCATATCTACCTCATTCACGATTTTAGATTTTAGATTTACGATTTACGAAAGCGCGTTATCCAATCGTAAATCCAAAATCGTGAATCGTAAATCAACTAAAAGCGCATCGAGTCTAATTGTTCTACGTTGATGCTTGTGCGCTGCCGGTAAACGGCAATGATAATGGCCAGGGCTACGGCGGCTTCTGCCGCGGCTATAGCAATGACAAAGATGGCAAATATCTGCCCGGTCACTTCCAGGGGAGTGATGTGACGCCCAAAGGCAACCAGATTGATATTGACTGCGTTCAACATCAATTCAAGGCCCATTAAAATGGCAATGGCATTTTTGTTTGATAAAACGCCATAGAGCCCAATGCTGAACAGGGCTGTTGCTGAAATTAACCACCAGGATAAGGGAATTGTCATTTTACTCTACCTCTACATCGCTTGTGTCTCGCGCCAGGATGATGGCGCCAATCAGAGCAACCAGCAACAAAATTGATACGACTTCAAAGGGGATGACGTAGCTGCCCAAAAAGGCCAGTCCTAATTGAACTAACTCATTGCCGGACGAAACTTCATTGCTTAACGGCCATTTAACGTTAAGCGGTACGGCGAGCATGACAAAAAAGAAGATTGCTGCCGTCGCCAGACCCAAGCCCCATTGCCGGTTGAGCAGCGGTTCATTACGGGTCATCACCTTGCGGGAAAGCATGATGGCAAAAAGAATGAGGACGGCAATAGCGCCCACGTAAACCACAATTTGCACTGCGGCCAAAAAACCGGCATCCAACAGTACAAAATAACCGGCCATTCCGCTAAAACTCATAATCAGGAACAGGGCTGCGTAGTACAGATTTTTTGTTGTAACCACACCCAGAGCGCCGCCCAGAGTAAGAATGCTAAAGATGAAAAACACAAATGGTTCCATAAGACACCTCAACGTGATTTACGATTTACGATTTTGGATTTACGATTGGTTCATGACATACAATTTGCGTGGAAGTACGTGTGAAAAATCGTAAATCGTAAATCTGAAATCGTAAATCTATTCGGCTGCGGCAATGGCGCGGAGTCCGGCATCCTTGCTGCGGTGAGCAAAGGCTTTGACCACCGCAGACGCAACAAGTACCACTAAAATGCTGCCCAATAGTAGGCCCAATGTCTGCCCCCAACCCCCCAGATACAAACCCGACAAGGGACCGGCAGGAATATCAATACCGGCGGAGGTACCCGGCTGAAAGAGTTTGAGTACAAAAGCCACTACCAGTAAATTCAGCAAGGCCAGCGGCGTTAAAAATTTCCAGCTAAAATCAAGCAGATGGTCAATGCGGAAGCGCGGCAGCGTCCCGCGAATCCATATCAGGACAAATATCATAAATCCTACTTTTATCAAGAAGTAGACGTGTCCCATCACCACAGCCAACAGCGGCGAAGTTTGAACAGCCCAGTCAATGAAGGGACCTCGCCAGCCGCCCAGAAAGAATACGGCGCTAAAACTGGCGGCGGCCAACATGTGGACGTATTCGCCAATCATGATCAGCGCGTATTTGAAGGCGCTGTATTCCACGTGGAACCCGGCCACCAACTCACTCTCTGCTTCCAGCAAGTCAAAGGGAGAGCGATTGACTTCTGCCATATTGGACACAAAAAAGATGAAAAAGGTGAGGGGAATAGCAATGAAATACCATCCGCTGCCCTGACCGGCTACAATATCCGCCGTAGACATCGAGCCGGCTACCAGCGTAACAGTGATCAGCGCCAAAACCATTGGCACTTCATAAGAAACCAATTGCGCTACGGCTCTGAACGCGCCCAGTAACGCATATTTGTTGTTACTGGACCAACCGGCCATTAAAACGGCCAAAATTCCGTAAGCGCCAATAGCCACAATATAGAAAACACCTATGTTCAAATCCGTACCAATAATGCCCGGCGCTACCGGCAATACTGCAAAAACCGCTATGGCGGCTACGGCGGCCATAGCGGGCGCAATATTATAAGCAATACGATCAACACCACTTGGGGTGATGTCTTCTTTGGTCAACATCTTAATGGCGTCGGCAAGCGCTTGAAAAACGCCAAAAGGCCCGGCCCGGTTTGGCCCAATACGGTCCTGGATACGCGCTAAAATCTTGCGTTCCAGCCAGGTGAGTACAATCATAGCCAGTGGGGCAATAACAAAAGCGGTGATGGCAGCGTACACCAACCACACAACTACTGTTGCCGATGGCGCGGGGGCAAAAGGCCACCAACTCCATTTAGCCAACAAATCAGCCAACCAGTGAATTAATGCTTCCATAGAAACTCTCCAGATTTCAATTAGCAATTAACAATTAAGAATGAACAATTGCTAATTGCTAATTGTTCATTGCTAATTGAATTAAATCCACTTCAACGCGCCTTTGCGCCAGGCATAAGCCAGGGCAAAAACCAAAATTGCGATGAAGATGCTAACTTCCAACAAGGCGTACAGGGGCAACTGGTTGTAAGCCACGGCCCAGGGAAAGAGAAAAACGGCTTCTACATCAAAAACCACAAAGATCAGGGCATAAATATAATATGAAACTTTGAACTGCACCCAGGTTTCGCCGATGGTCTCGATGCCGCATTCGTAAGCAGTTTTCTTTAAAGCGTTTGGTTTATGGGGGCGCAAGAGCCAGGCCAGACCCAAACCGCCCGCAGGAAGCAAAAGCGCAACCAAAAGCAATACACCAACGAACAAAAATTCGTTTTGCATACGCGTCTCCTTTTGAACGTGTGTATGTAGAGTACTGTGCTTATCTTAATTCAAACCGTCTACGCTTACAAAGCGCTTTCATTGCGCTTTGTAATTTCTAGAAATTTCAGAAATGGAAATTTTGGAAGGAGAGAATTTTGAACGTAACAACAGCAAGTCCATTTATCTCTCAAACGCCCCGCATTTTAGCATAAGTGAAGGCAGAAGGAAAATACTGCTTGTGCTATTAGACACAAGTCAATCACGACCTGAGCCAGAAAACCTTGTCAACCTTTCACTTTTTGGAAATCGGTTTCTCCAGTTCGTAGAACCTGTACTCAAGTTCAGCAGCATTGTCTTTGAGCGCGTTCAGGGCATCATAGATGGCGCGATTATAAATGAATGGCCCAATTTCAGCCACAAAAAAATCCAATAGAAATTCTGCGGCCAAATTTCCAAATTCCTCATCTCTCTCCTCTTCAAAACGGTAAAATTGTTTTCTGGCGACCTGACCGCAGACGGCAGACCGTAGACCGCCGTAAAAACCAACTTATATATCGTTCCTTATTCGCCTATTCCCATGCTTGTACGTATAATTGAGCCATGCATCTACTGCAATCTCCCTACTGGAGCGCCTTCAAATCCCAATTTGGCTGGTCAAGTCAGGAATTGCGCCTACCCAACAGCCGATGGCCTACGCAAATCCTGTTTCGACGGTTGCCGCCGGGATTCAAAGTTGCTTATGTTCCCAAAGGGCCGGCTATTGACTGGAGCGATACCCTCACTGCCAATCAAAGCCTGACTGCGTTGAAACGCTTTGCCAAACAGCGCGGGACGCTTTTTCTCAAGATTGAGGCGGACGCCAACGATACCCCTTCATCAAAAGGCCTGTTCCGGAAAGCGGGATTTGTTTCCGGGAAGAGCGTGCAGCCCAAAGCCACCATCATCATTGACATCCAGCCGGCAGAAGAGGCTATTTTGGCGGCGATGAAATCCAAAACGCGCTACAACATTCGCCTGGCAGCGCGAAAGGGCGTCGCGGTTCGGCAGGGCGGCGTTGAAGACCTGATAATATTCGATCAGCTCAACCAACTCACCGCCCACCGGGACGGCTTTGCCGCGCATCCGCTGGCCTACTATCAGGCCGCGTTTCAGCAATTTCCGCCGCAAAATCGCGCTCTTCTGCTGGCAGAGTTTCAGGGGACGCCGCTGGCGGGGCTGATCGTCTTCACCTGGGAAGGCCGAGCCTACTACCTCTACGGCGCATCCGGCAATGAACATCGCAACAAAATGCCGACCTATCTGTTGCAATGGGAGGCTATAAAATGGGCCAAAACGCAGGGCTGCCACAGTTACGACCTGTGGGGCATTCCCAATGCGCCGCTAGAAACATTGGAAGCGGAATTTAGCCAACGCCAAGACGGTTTATGGGGCGTATACCGTTTCAAGCGCGGCTTTGGCGGCAAGGTTGTTTATAGTCTTGACGCTTATGATTACGTTTATAATCGCCCGCTTTACGCGCTTTTTAGCAGATTGTGGAAAAAACAGTGAATAAAAAACAGTGAATAGTGAAGAACGAATAGTGAATAATGAAAAACAAATAGTAAATGGTGAACGTGACCAACCACTACCCGCTACCCCATTATTCACTGTTCACTATTCATTATTCACTGATTCTTTACTGCAACTGCCTTTTCCTCACGTATTGCAAACCTGGGAATGGGGCGCGTTTAAAAGTCGCTGGGGCTGGCAGCCAACGCGCTTGTTGTGGCAATCTTCAGATGGCAAGCCGATAGCGGCGGCGCAGATTCTACGCCGCGCCATCCCCAAAACGCCCTGGTCTATGCTTTATGTTTCCAAAGGCCCAGTCTGGGATTATACCGATTTGGATTTAGTGAAACAGGTTTTGGCCGATCTGGAAGCCTGCGCGCGCAAAAATCGCGCTATCTTCATAAAAATAGACCCGGACGTTCCGCTGGCTTTTAATCCCGCCGATACTGCGCTGCACGCGCCCGGTCAGGCCGTGAAATCGCTGCTGGAAGCGCGGGGATGGCGATATTCGCCGCAGCAGATTCAATTCAGGAATACGGTACTGATTGACCTGCGCCCTTCGGAAGAAGAATTGCTGGCGGCAATGAAGTCCAAATGGCGCTACAACATTCGCCTGGCCCGCCGAAAAGGCGTCACCATTCATCAGGGCGGCGTGGAAGATCTGGAAGCTTTTTACCAACTTTACGCCCTAACCAGCCGGCGAAACGGCTTTCTCATTCGGCCAAAGGCGTATTATCTTGACCTGTGGCGGCAATATTTGCAGGCAGATTGCGTTCAGACTGCGGAACACAAACAGGCCACGCTTTTTTTAGCCAAAGTCAATAACGCGCCCGTCGCCGGACTGATGCTTTTTCACTTTGGGCCAACCGCCTGGTATTTGTACGGCGCATCGGATAATCAATACCGCAATTTAATGCCCAATCACTTGCTGCAATGGGAAGCCATTCGTTTTGCCAAAGCAGCGGGGCACCTTGGTTACGATATGTGGGGCGCGCCCGATGTTTTTGATGAATCTGATTCGATGTGGGGCGTTTACAAGTTCAAACTTGGTTTCGGCGGTTTGACCAGACAAGGGCTGGGCGCCTATGACTATCCCGTACACGCTTTGAAATACAGGGCGTACATTCAGCTTCTGCCAAAATTGTTGGCTGCGCTGGGAAGACTGTAAAATCAGGTTGACAGGGAGGGTATTTGCCGCTAAACTAAGTTAAGAATTTATAATTACAAGGTGAAACAGGCTCGTCAGGTAAAATTCTCAACCCTGTTGAAAACCGCCTTCTGTTCCTTCCGGAAAATGTTGAAAAATCGATGTTATTTGAATTTTTAATACCACGGCGGCCTTTGTCGGTGCAAGCCAAAAAAAATCGGAAAAAGTGGAAGGCTTTTGTTATCTCCGAAGCAAAGAAAACCTGGTCGGGAACGTCGCCTTACAACAGTGGTGATTTGCATGTAACTCTGGTTTACCTCTACGACGATGCGCCTGTAGACGTAGATAATATTATCAAACCCATACTGGATTCTCTTACAGGGTTAATTTATGATGACGACATATTGGTTACCGATGTGGAATCTCACAGACGCTCACTTACAGGCTCTTTTGAAATTGCAAAATACCCCGATTTACTGGTAAGAGGTATATTGTCGGGTAAAGAGTGCGTTTATGTTAAAATAGAAAAGTCCAAAGCTCTGGAGGATTACTTACAATGAACAATCCAAAAGAAATTCATAATGCGCTTGTAGCCAAAGTAGCCCGAAAATATGAAAAAAACGGGTACAAGGTTTATATTGAGCCTAACCCTTCTGTTTTGCCCTTTGATTTGAGACCATACCGGCCCGATTTACTGGCAAGAAAACCCCAAAACGGCGGGTACATCATAGAGGTAAAGAGCAAGGCTGCGCACGCATCAATAGACCGGCTGCGCGATATAGCCGAAACGGTAGACCGGCATAAGGGGTGGCATTTTATGCTGATCACAGGAGATGACGTTCTGTTCAATGAGCCGGAAGAAAAAAGGCGTTTATTGTCCTGGGAACAAATATTAACCCGAAAGGAACAAGCAAAAAAACTTTATGATATGAATGATCCTGAAGCCGCCTTCCTGATGTTTTGGGGATTAATTGAGGCAATGATGCGTAAACAAGCCGGGAAATCCTCAATTCCTGTAGAGCGTTTTCCAACATCGTCCCTGATAAAGCATCTGTACTCGCAAGGCGAACTTTCAATGGAGCAATTCGACAAACTTATGAATTTACTCAATATCAGAAATCAGTTTGTTCATGGTTTCCAGTTGCAGGGATTGGATGAGGCAACCAACGAACTTGAAGAACTGGTATCTGAATTACTGAAATTATGGTATCCGCAATAAATCAGGGCTAACCATTCGCTTCTTCTCGTTCTAATGCCCACAGAGCGGGGCGGCAAACTCTGTTCGGCGTTGGAACGCATAATCGGACGGCCTGCGTCCGCTTTACACAATAAAACACAGACGCTATTCATCACTACACAACATAATGGAAACAAGAGGGACACTTTACACTTTTGAATTTTAACAAGGAGAAGATGATGGGAAACTGGCTGGACCAGAACAAGGCCATTGTTGTTGGCGCGCTTGCTCTTTTGTCTGCCGCGCTGGGAGGCTTCTTTTTCTTCACCAATCGCGTCGCCGAGCCGCCTCCTCTGGAAATAGCTGCGCCGGAACCAACCCTAACGCTAACCCCAACCGTAATTGCAGAAGCAGACCTTCCCACGTCTACCCCTGAACCCACAAACACCCCCCATCCCCTTCGAGTTTATATTAGCGGCGAAGTTGTTGCCCCCGACGTTTATATTTTGCCGCCGCGAAGCATTATTAAAGACCTGCTTCTTGCCGCCGGCGGCGCCACTCAAAAAGCAGACCTGGATATTGTCAATCAGGCCGAAGAGTTAAAAGATCAGCAGCATATCCACATTCCGGCCAAAGAAGAAGCCCGCCCCACGCCTCCGGTTAGCAGCGGCGGCAAAGACCCCCAGCCTACATCCGGGCCTGACACCCAATCTAGCCCCATAGAACCCGACGCCCCTTCTGGTCGAATAATCAACATTAACACCGCCAAAACAACGGAATTGGAACTATTGCCCGGCATTGGACCAAGTTTTGCCAAACGCATTGTGGAATATCGGGAAACCAACGGCAACTTCAACGCCATAGAAGACATCACCGGCGTTAAAGGGATTGGCCCGGCAACTTTTGAAAAACTAAAAGATCACATCACGGTTAATTAACAGGTGTTCAATTCAGAGAAACTCCCCCCCCACAACTTAGGGTTGTTTCGCCTGGAAAAATTTGTTGGCCGCGCCGAAGAACTGGAACAGCTAAGAAATCTTTTTAAGCGCTCGCCGGTTATTGCCATTACCGGCCCTTCGGGGGCGGGCAAATCTACGCTGGCAACGGCCCTTGCTGTAACCGAGGCGTCCCGTTTTAGAGAAGGCATTTTACACATTACCGCCACCGGAGAATCCCACCTTGGGTTTTATGATATTATCAGAGCTGTTGAAGATGTGTTGGCAACGGGCATAACCACCCACCCCATTTCATCCTGGCCTGTTCTCCTTTTGCAGCAACTCTACGGCTTCAGGCGCTTGCTTATTTTAGACGAGCTGACCGACGCCGCCCCCGACACCGTTGCCAAGATTATCCGCCTTATTCATAAAATTGGACCGGGCGGTAGAGGGCGGTTTATTCTGGTTGGTCGAAGCCTGCCCAAGGCCTTGCTAAAACTGGTTGGCGACGCCCACCTTGTTTTGGACGGTTTGGACGTAGCGGCAGTTGCGGATTGGCTGGAACTACATCAGGAAATCTATCCGCTTACGCCAAAAGACGCTCTCCAACTCCACAAAATCAGCGGCGGGCATCCTCTGGCGTTGAAGTTGGTGGGCGGTTTGTGGAATACCCCGGATTGGGCAATGCTCATAGATTTAGTTTCCGTTCAGCGCCCCGATGACTGGAGCGCCCGCCTGAAGTTTACCGTTACCGCCGCGCTGGCCTATCTGGACCGCACTTGCCCCGAAGCCAGCCAGCTCCTCACCGAATACAGTCAGGCTTCTGGCGGAGGAACCATCGCCGCCATTGAAAGTTCATATTGGCGTCCTCCTCAAAACAGGGTATCACTCAAAGAAACGCTGCAAATTCTGGTCAGGCACGGCCTCTTGATGGTCACGCCAAACCAAAAAAACAACCGTTACTTTATTCATCCCTTGATTCGACGGTTTTTAGACAAGACCTGGTACGCCAATCTAAAAAAAGAGGAACAGCATCGTTACACAATGGCCCACGCCCGCTACTATTTGACCGCTGCGCAGAAATTCACTCGCCTCTCTTCTGATCAATGGCCGACTGTCAGTTATAATTGGGGGAACATTCGCAAAGGATTTAGCTATCTGATTGCTCGTTTGGAAGATGAGTTGGGTATGTCGCTGGAATTATTGCCGGAGCAAACGGCTTTGCTGATTGACGCGCCAACCCTCTCGTACTCATCGGTTGACCTGGACGAAGTACTCATCTTGCTGCGAGATTACGCTCTGGCCCTGCGAAGCTACATTGTCCAGCGACATCCGCCGGAGGGTCATCGCATTATGTTGAGCGGCGTCGTTGCCAGCCGCCATTTGCTGGATCGCCGCGCCGAAGCGCTTATTGCTATTACGCTGGGCGATCTGGCTTATTACCATCTGGACTATTCAACAGCGCAGATTTTGTATCGTCGCAGCCTTCCTTTCTTCAAAGAGGTCAAAGATCACGCTCAGGTTATCCACGTCACCCGCAATCTGGGAATTGTTCTGCGGGGAATGAACAGGCTGGATGAATCTCTGAAAAAGTACCATCAGGCATTGGCTTTGGCAGAGAAATTTAACCTTTATCCGGAATTGGCTACTATTCAAACGGCCATTGCTTCAACTTACTATCACCAGAAAGAATATCAGCAGGCTGTTGACTGTTATCAAAAAGCCATTTCCCTTGACAAAAAGAACAATAACGAACCCTGGCAAGCGGCCCATCACAACAATATGGGTCTGGCGCTGGAAGCGCTGGGTCAATACAATGTCGCCATAGAACATTACCGGCAGGCAGTAAAATTTCATAAAAAGGTTCAAAATAAAAAAGGATTGAGCATAACGTGCAGTAATTTAGGCGCGGTCTATTATCAGATCAACCGGCCTCAAAAAGCGCTGGAGCAATATGGACGGGCCAAAACTATTCGCGACAGCTTGGGTCACTGGCTTGATAAAGCCGCTATTTTGCACAATATGGGGCATATTGCCCTGGAATTGGGCGACTTTCCCCAGTCAGCCGCCTATTTTACCCAAAGCAAAGACCTTTATTTGCGTTTTGGTCAAACAAATTTAGCAGATGAAGAGCAATTGATGTTGGAAGAAGTGGCAAAAAGGCAGAAGGCAGAGGGATGAAGGCAAAAGAACGGCGAATGGTAAATGATAAATGGTAAATGGTAAATGGTGAATGGTAAATGGTAAATGGTAAATGGTAAATGGCGAACAAGTTTCTCATCCTTCCGCCCCTGCTTCTTTTTATGCTTTTTACTTTTGGCTGCGCGCCAAAACAGACTGCAACACCGGAAGAAGCGCAGACTTTTGTGACGGCTGCAACGCCGCCAGAGGCGTCGCCCACGCCAAGCAACGCGCCGCCTCCGCCGGAAGACCTGTCCCCCTACCGGCAGATAATGAAACCGGAACTGGCGCGTGAATTGGACGAGCAGGCCAACAAGGGCATCACCCGCTACAAAATAGAAGTCACGTTGCTGCCAAAAAGCCTGACGCAAAGCGATGGTCCCAAAATTCAGGGGCGGATGAAGGCGCAATACACCAATACAGAAAGCGTGTTGCTGAATCAGGTCTACTTCAGGTTATTGCCCAACACGCCCGGCTATGGCGGCGCTATGAAAGTGACCGGCGTTACCGTCAACGGCGAAGTGTCACCCGCCGAAATCGTAGCGCAGCGCGCCACGCTGGAAGTTCCCCTTCGCCACGCGCTGGCTCCCGGTCAAAGCGTAAAAATTGCCCTGACCTACGAAGCCTCTATCCCCACCACCGCCGATTACGGCTACGGAATGTACGCCTGGCAGGACAATATCCTTACGCTGGCCGGCTTCTTCCCCGTCATTCCCGTTTTTGACGCCGACGGCTGGCATGTTGAAGTCATCCCCCAACATGGCGACGCCACTTACACCGATGTTGCCTTGTATGATGTAACGCTCACCGCCCCCGCCGATATGACCATTGTCACTTCCGGCGATATTTTGATTGTTACCCACCCCACCAGCGCCACGCAAACAATCCACGCCTACGGCGGCCCAATGCGCGATTTTTTTGTGGCGATGAGTCCGGATTATCAGAAAGTTAGCGCAGAAGTGGGGGGGATTACGGTGAATAGCTATTTTGTGGAAGGCTACCGGCAAGCCGGACAATTTGCGCTGCAAGTAGCTTCTGACGCGCTGAAAGATTTTGAGGAACGTTTTGGCCCCTACCCCTACCGCGCCTTTGATGTGCTTGCCGCGCCAATGCCGGGCGCGCTGGGCGGCGTAGAGTTCCCCGGCTTGATTGTGATGGCGCAACGCTACTACAAAACCCCCGATGATTTCCGGGAGTTTGTTATTGCCCATGAGGTGGGGCATCAATGGTGGTACGGACTGGTGGGCAGCGATCAGGTCAACTTCCCCTGGCAAGACGAAGCCCTGACCCAATACACCGCGCTGCTCTATTTTGAAGGCAAATACGGCCCGGAAAGGCGTCAGGAGTTGGTAAACCTGCACTTTTTGTATCCCTACAATCAATTGCTTGAAACAGGAACTGATCGTCCGGTTGCGGGACCGGTATCAGATTTTTCTGAAACAATGTACGGCGCCGTTGTCTACGGCAAAGGCCCCCTCTTCTTTGAAGAGCTAAGAGACAGCATTGGCGATCCGCTCTTTTTTGCCGGATTGCGTCATTACGCCAACACCTACCGCTACGGCATCGCTTCACCGGAGGACTTGTTAGCTTCTTTTGGACAAGCTAATAAGCAGGATGTGGATTACTTGTATAAACGGTGGATTTTGGAATAAGGGATGAGGGATGAAGGCGGAAGGGTGAAAAAAGTCTCGTTCCCACGCAGAGCGTGGGAACGAGACATCAAGATTGTCCCGAATCGATAAGATTCACCGCAATAGTTTGAAATATTTGAAGCAAAAGGGTGAGGGCAGAGTTGCCCCACTTGAGACATTTATGTCGCAACCCCTGCCTGGGACATGTCCTCTAAAAGCCTGTGCCGTTTGAGCAGGCGATGTATGGTCTTACGGTTGACCTGGGCCTCCGTGGCGGCCTTCGA
>DUEH01000270.1 GCA_011192195.1 Chloroflexota bacterium
CGGCGCCCACTTCGGGGCGGCGGAACATTCTGCGGACAAACCCAATCTCTGCCATCCGTTCGTCTGGTGCAATTGTTTTTGTTGGCATAAATTATCCTCCCTGCGAATGTGCGAATATGCGAATGGCGAATGGCGAATGGCGAATGGCGAATAGCGAATAGCGAATAGCGAATATGCGAATAGCGAATGGACGTAAATTCGCCTATTCGCCCATTCGCCCATTCGCCATTCGCCATTCGCCATTCGCCATTCGCCATTCGCCATTCGCATATTCGCAGGGAGGATAATTTATGCCAACAAAAACAATTGCACCAGACGAACGGATGGCAGAGATTGGGTTTGTCCGCAGAATGTTCCGCCGCCCCGAAGTGGGCGCCGTGATTGGGGCTTCAGTAGTGTGGATTTTCTTTGCCGTTGTAGCGCCTGAAAACTGGTTGACCCTGGGCGGGGTTGCCCGTATCCTGGACCCATCGTCAACATTGGGGATTATGGCCATTGCCGTAGCCCTGCTGATGATTGGCGGCGAGTTTGACCTGTCTACCGGGGTGATGACCGGCACTACCGGAATTATCACCGGGCTGCTTGCCACCCAGCTTGGGATGAATATCTGGCTGGCCATGCTGGTTTCTCTGATTTTTGCCCTGGCTGTGGGTTACTTCAACGGCTGGATGGTCATTAAAACCGGACTGCCCAGCTTCATTGTCACCCTGGCTACCTTTTTTATTCTGCGCGGAGCCAACGTTGGCGTAACCCGTCTGGTGGTGAGCCAGGTGCGGATCAGCGGCATTGATGACGCGCCCGGTTTTTACGCCGCCCGCGCCCTTCTCAATGGGGAAATGTCCTTCTTGGGCGTCGAATTCAGAACATCTCTCATCTGGTGGATTTTGCTCACCGCTTTGGCTACCTGGATACTGCTCCGAACCAAGTATGGAAGCTGGATATTTGCCGTCGGCGGCGATGCCGTCGCCGCCCGAAACGTGGGCGTGCCGTCTAACATGGTGAAGATCGCCCTGTTTATGAACACCGCTTTTGCCGCCTGGCTGGTGGGTATGATGAGCGACTTGCGCTTACGCTCCGCCGTGGCAAGCCAGGGAATTGGGCAGGAGTTTGTCTTCATTATCGCGGCAGTTATTGGCGGCTGTCTGTTGACCGGCGGTTATGGTTCGGCTATTGGGGCGGGTATTGGAGCCTTGATCTTTGGGATGGCGCGGGTAGGCATTGTCTTTGCCGGATGGGACACCGACTGGTTCTTCTCCTTCCTGGGAGTGATGCTCCTGGTGGCGGTGATTGTCAACAACTACACCCGCAAACGAGCCGAAACCGTAGCCGTAGCGGTTGCCAAACCACAAGAAAAAGGTGAGGAGGAAGACTAATGGCTAAGCAACATCCCATTCTGGAAGTTAAAAATATCAGCAAACTATTTGGCAGCGTCATTGCATTGAGCAATGTTTCAGCCAAAGTCTACCCTGGCGAAGTCACCTGCTTATTGGGCGACAACGGCGCCGGAAAGTCAACCCTCATCAAAATTCTATGCGGCGTACATCAGGCCACCGACGGCGAATATTACTTTGAAGGGCAAAAGACGGTCTTCAACTCACCGCGCGAGGCGCTGGATAACGGGATTGCCACGGTTTATCAAGACCTGTCCCTGATCCCCCTGATGCCCGTTTGGCGCAACTTCTTTTTGGGTCTGGAACCGGAAAAAGGCTGGGGTCCCTTCCGACGCTATGACGTTGAGTTTGCCACCCGAACCGTGCGCGCAGAGATGTCCAAAATGGGGATTGACATCCGCGACCCCGAGCAATCTGTGGGCACCATGTCCGGCGGCGAACGCCAATCCATTGCCATTGCCCGCGCCGTCTATTTTGGGGCTAAAGTTCTGATCCTCGACGAGCCGACCGCTGCGCTGGGGGTTAAGCAGGCCGGCACCGTGTTAAAATACATTGCCCAGGCCAAAGCCCGAAATCTAGGCGTTATCTTCATCACCCACAACCCGCACCACGCCTACGCCGTGGGCGACCGCTTTATCATCCTCAAACGGGGTAAAACCCTGGGATCCTGGAAAAGAGATGAGATAACCCGCGAAGAAATGATCAGAAGTATGTCCGGCGCCGATGAATTGGAAGCCTTGAGCCATGAACTGGACGAACTGGCCCGCCGCAAGGTGGTTGAAAAACTGGCTGACGCATAACTTCCGCGCCAGTGGCTCGCTCATCGTTACAGGCGCGGTATTTGCGATAATCGTCGTCGGGACGATTGCCGCAGCCCGCCAGCCCGATGAAGCCCCTGCTGAACGCCAACCGCAGCTCATCATCGGCGACACGGTGGGCGCTGATTTTGAAGAGCTGGCTCAAGAAACCTGGACGACGTTCATAGCGGTGTTCCGGGCCAGAAGCGGCTGCTTTGGCGATGTTCGACTGGAAGCCGCGCGCAATCTAAATAGCCGGGCCGCTTACGACCCCGGCAGCGCTATCGTCACCGTTCGCGTGCCGGCTACTGCGGCGATGCTAAAAAGCGCCCTGATTCACGAATGGGCGCACCACATCGAATTTCAATGCGCCGCCCACCAAGACCTCCGTCCGGCTTTCCTGGCAGCGCAAGGACTGCCGCCTGACACCCCCTGGCGACTTGACAACAGCCCGACAGACGCGCCTGAGATCGCCTGGTCAAACATACCTTCCGAGCAATACGCCGAAGCAGCCATTGAGTTAGCGCTTGGCCGCCGGCAGATTCCAGGCAAAATTCACCTCACAAAAGAAGCTGTTCAAGCCCTTGAGATGTGGGCTTATGGCGAATAGCCATTGAAAGGATGCCTATTATGTTCAAAAAAATCCTCGTCCCGGTTGATGGGTCAAGGTATGCCAACCGCGCCGTTAAGATGGCGGCCAAATTGGCCAGGCAATCCCAGACTTCAATTCTACTCTTACACGCAATTCGTAACCTGTCGCTGCCCGGAGAAATTCTGGATATGATTTCAGCCGGCGAAGTGACCGAATCACGATTGGAAATTCTGCAAGACTCCGCCGAAATCATCCTGGAAAACGCCGGGGAAACATTGACCCAGGCCGGGCTGACCGACGTAAAAACGGAATATCTTATTGGCGACCCGGCAGCAACCATCGCCGAATACGCAAAACAAAATAACGTTGACCTGATTGTGTTGGGCCATCGCGGCCTTGGTTCTCAAAAACAATTGTTGGGCGGCGTTGCCAGAAAGGTACTCAACCTCACCACCATCCCTTGCCTGATTGTAGGAGAATAAATAACGCACCTCGATTTTTTAAAGATCAAGTATTGACAACATCGTCAAAATGTGATATTATTTTCCGCGCTTACGCACACGTGTGCGTAAGTAAATTTCGCACCATAAACTTAGCTAATGGAGGTTAAAAATGAAAGGTTTGATCTTAGACGCAGTTTGGGAACCCAAACCCGATTACACAGTATCAGATTGGGAAAAAGAAACCGGCAAAGCCATTACCGGCAATAGCGTATGGCGACACCCTGAATTGGAAGTGCGGGAAAAGCCCGATCCGGAAATCAAAGCTGACCAAATTCTGCTGGAAGTGCAAGCCTGCGGCGTTTGCGGCTCTGATATGCACTTCTACGAAACCGATGATCAGGACTACATCCTCTACCCCGGCTTGACCAAATTCCCCAGCATTTTGGGGCACGAACTCTCCGGCAAAGTAGTGGAAACAGGCAAAGACGTGGCTGACCTGAAAGTGGGCGATATGGTCACCGTGGAAGAGATGATCTGGTGCGGCCACTGTACTCCCTGCCGCAACGGCTACCCCAATCACTGCGTCAATCTGGAAGAAATTGGCTTCACCATTGACGGCGCTTTTGCCAACTATCTGGCTATCGGCGCTAAATTCGCCTGGAAAATTGACGGCATCGCCGAACGCTTTGGCGATGAGAAGAAAGCCTATCAGGTAGCCGCTATGACCGAACCGACCACCGTTTCCTACAACGCCATGTTCGAGCGGGCCGGTGGATTCCGCCCCGGTCACTTTGTAGCCGTGTACGGAACCGGCCCTATTGGTTTAGCCGCCGTCGGTCTGGCCGAAGCCGCAGGCGCCGGGATGATCGCCGCCTTTGAAATTTCGCCGGAACGCCGCGAATTGGCTAAAAAGCTGGGCGCCGACCACGTTTACGACCCCCGCGAAG
>DUEH01000271.1 GCA_011192195.1 Chloroflexota bacterium
TACACTTTGGGTTCTCACATATTCCAGATCATACTTAACCAACCGGTCAAAAGAAATTCCACTCCGTCCCTTTACCTGGGCCAAGCCGGTAATACCCGGTTTTACTTCCAAACGCTCTTTGTGCCAGTCGCTATAGGCTTCCACTTCCCAGAGGACATTGGGGCGGGGGCCTACAAAACTCATCTCACCGCGCAATATGTTAAAAATTTGGGGGAGTTCATCTATACTGGTTTTCCTGAGAATATGACCTATTTTAGTGATTTGATTTTCTATAGCCGGTTTGTAAACCAACTGCCCGCCATCTTCTTTATTTTCAAAAGCCTGCCCCCGAATATATTCTTTCATAAATCGTTGGTGTTCGCTCTTGTCAAAGTTCTGGCGCATAGTTCTGAGCTTATAAATTTCAAATAATTGCCCTCCCTTGCCAATTCTTTTTTGCTTGAACAGTACCGGACCAGGGCTGTCTATCTTAATGGCAATTGCAACTACCGCCAACAGAGGAATGACAACCGGCATCAGCGCCAATATCAAAGCAACATCAATCAATCTTTTGGCTACTTGAAAAGGCTGATTAATAAGTTTTGTGCGCGGGCGTTCTAAAATCACGATAGTTGACATTTTGGCTACTTGGCTCTATTTCAATAGAAAAGATACGCTGATTTTATACTACCCACAAATAGTTGGGGACACTTAAGAAAATTCTATGAATTTAATTTGAATCGTCTTTTAATTGATCATCGTCAATTCCAGATAACGCGTTCTGTGAGGCAAACGCTAATTCATCCTTCGCAAGATCAAGTAATCTCTCGAAGGTTGCCGCATTATCGGGATAGTTGGCCGCCCCTATACGCAAATCAATTCCTGTTTCACGCTTCACGGCATCCTGAATTTTCTGCGAGACCTTCTCAATGTCTTTAGATGCCAATTCAGGCAGCAACACCACCAGCGTATCTTTTAATTGAGCAATGATGTCTGTATCAAATAAATTATTGTCTAATACTTTAACCACCGAAACCATAGCCATCTGATTAATCAAGCTGTCTTTATAAGCCTGAACCAAGCGAGGCAATTGAAGGTTTAAGGAATCCGGTGTAAATTTTATCATCAACATACTTAAGGGGCGCTCATACAATCTGGCCCGCTTTAATTCTCTGTACATAACGTTTTGTTCTGTATCAAAATCAGCAATATGACTGCCAACATAATTGATAGCTATTTTTGATGTGGCCACTTCAAATTCAAGTAAATGTCGATTCATCTGTCTGGCAAGCAGACCGGTCAGCACAATACTCGATATTTCGGTGATGCTAACCGGCAATTCTACTCCCAAAACAGGGTCCTCAACCCAAATTTGCATCAATATCAGCAAGGTAGAAGGGACGCCTGTCAACAGCCACAATGGTATTCGTTGAGAATTTGGAATTAACAGGATTATAATAGCTACCAGAACCACAAATACATAAGTGTATTTTGTAATATCCACAGGATGAATAACGCGTTCAATATTGAAGAAAAAGACCAACCATACCGTCAAAGCAACAAACCATTGCCTCACTCCAAACATTCTCATTATAGTCACCTCTAATTATTACTATAAACGATAATTGAGAAAAAGAGTAGTGGTAAAAAAGTAGGGGGTACATTTCCCTATTGTTTCAAAACACTCCAAAAAATAAGACAATAAAAAAAACCGCCGATAAAATTATCAGCGGTTAGGGCTGGAAGTCGAACTGAGGTAATACAGAGGGCTTCGACCCGCTAATTGTTCTGAGGCTACAGGAGGATTACCCTGTTAACTCCAAGTGAGGCTAATAGTTCGACTTCTGCCTTTATTGTAAGCGAGTCGCCAGAGCGCAATTGCGCTCACGGAGAGGAATAAGAGGTCTTAAAGATCAAATTGGTGAACATTCAAATTGACAGCGCACATCTTAGCATCACTCGCTAAAAGTGTCAAATTTCACGTTATTTTTTTCACAAAGCCTATTGCGCTTATCGCGCATCCAGCAAGTAGAGCGGCTCTGCATAATAGCAAAATTATTTTGGCCCTCTTGCTAATGTATCGCCGCTCTGTTATACTCACTTTGGATGTTTTTCGAACTGCACCCCTTGTTGGATAAACCAATATGCCTTCCCAAACCTCACCCGCCAGGTCTCTGCAACACGCCTGGTTTGTCCTTAAAACCTTAAACCTCCCCTTACTCTTGCGCAGCGTTCGCTACAGCCTGGAAAAGGCTTACGCCGAGCTAAAATATGCCGAACCAATCAAACCGCGTGGCGGCCTGAAGTTGTGGCTACAAGCCGTAAAACAGAGCAATCAGCCTCGCCCTGCCCCACCGCCATTTGACACTCTTAACAAACCCGGCGCCATATTGAATTGGAAACACAACAAAAATCGGCTGACACTCACCTGCCAAAATGCGTCTATTCAACTTACGGCCTTTGCTGAACATATCATTCAGGTTCGGCTGTATCAAGACGCTCCAGACACAAATCCCTCTTACGCTGTCCATAAGCCGGTTGAAGAATGGCATCCCCCCAAGATAACTGTCACCGAAAACGACCATCTCATTATCTTCAAAACGTCGGCCTTGACCGCGCAAATCAACCGGCAGAACAGCTACATAGATTTTCTGGATCCAAGCGGGCAGGCTGTCAATTTGGACAGCGGCGGCTTAGGATGGTATGAGCAGTGGGCAGCTACAGAACGCAATCTACCCGCGTACGCCCCGGTTTTTGGACTGGGTGAACAAGCTTCGCTACAAAACTTACGCGGAGGCAGCTACAAAATTTGGACCAAAGACCCGGGCGGCGTCTACGGCATAGGCGATAACCCGCTCTATCAAGCGCATCCCTGGTTCTTGTGTCTCAATCAGCATCGGGCTTTTGGCCTGTTTCTGGACAACACCGCCTACAGTCTCTTTGACCTGGGTCACAGCCAGCCCAACAGCTATACGCTAACAAGCAGCAAGGGCGAATTTCGCTACTACTTTATCTACGGCCCGGACGTAAAAACCATCCTCTCTCAATTTACCGAACTGACAGGGCGAATGGCTATGCCGCCGTTATGGGCATTGGGACTACATCAAAGCCGATGGAGCTATAAATCGGCCAAAGAAGTCAAGGCCATCGCCAGACAGTTCAGGGAACGCCACATCCCCTGCGACGTCATCCACCTGGATATTCATTATATGAAAAATTATCAGGTTTTCACCTGGAATAAGCGTCGCTTTCCCAATCCGGGAGAAATGGTCAAGGATTTACGAGAAGGCGGATTTAGATTAATTTCCATCATTGATCCCGGCGTCAAGGCCGAGCGGCTGAATCCCCTGGCCGAAGAAGGGCTTAAGCAAGACGTTTTCCTGAAATATCCCGATGGAAAAGTGTTCAAAGGCCCGGTCTGGCCCGGAGATTGCTACTTTCCGGATTTCACCAATCCCCACGCCCGCATCTGGTGGGGCGAGTTATATCGCCCCCTGGTTGAGGATGGCATCGCCGGATTCTGGAATGATATGAACGAACCCGCCTTGTTCGGCTACAACGACGGAACCATCCCCAATACAGTGCGGCATAATTATGAAGGCCATCCAACCGACCACGCTCAAATGCACAACGTGTACGGGATGCAAATGGCCCGCTCTACGCAGCGTTCCTTAACGGCTCTGCGCCCTAACAAACGCCCTTTTGTATTGTCCAGGTCCGGGTTTACAGGCATACAGCGCTACGCCGCCGTATGGACGGGAGACAACGAAAGCAGTTGGGAACATTTACAACTCAGTTTGAGTATGACGCTAAATCTGGGGCTGTCCGGCCTAAGCTTTGCCGGGCCAGACGTTGGCGGCTTTCAGGGAACGCCCAGCCCGGAATTATTTGCCAGGTGGGTGCAGTTGGGCGCGTTCTTGCCCCTCTTTCGCATTCACACCGCTGACCGCACCCCCGCTCAGGAACCCTGGTCATTTGGCTCAGAAATTGAAGCTATTGCCAAAAAATTTATTCAATTGCGCTACCAACTGTTGCCCTATCTGTATACCGCCTTCTGGCAAGCCGCTCAAAGCGGACTGCCTGTTGCCAGACCGGTTTGGCTTAATTTTCAGGATGATCTGCGAACTCATTCGCTGGAAAACCAATTTATGCTTGGCGACGCGCTATTGCTTGCGCCAATCCTGAAGCCCAACACACTTGAGCGCAAGGTCTACCTGCCGATGGGTCCAAATTGGTACAACTACTGGACAGGGGAATGTCTGGCCGGCGGGCAAAATATCTCTGTTCAAACTCCGCTGGATCATCTCCCGCTCTTTGTCAGGGATGGATCAGTCGTAGCGCATTGGCCGCGCATTCAGCACACAGATCAGGCTAAAACCCTTAGCGCTATTGCCCTGCACCTCTTTTCCGGCTCCGGTAGCAGCGTGTTGTATGAGGACAGCGGAGAAGGGACTGACTATCAACAGGGAGCGTTCAGGCGCACGTTATTTGCCTGCCAAAACAATAAAAATCGTCTGGTTTTGACGGCTAGATTCAACAGAGCCTTTGCGCCGTCTTATCAAATTATCAACTGGACCGTCTACACACCGCAGCCCATCATTCCATCTGCCATCACTGCAGACGGTGTCCAAATTGACGAATGGAGCGCTGGTTCTGCCCCCAACAGTATCACCTTCCGCACGTCTCTGATACAGCGATTGGAAATTCAATATTAAACAAACACATTCAAAAGGAGATTTTATGACAAACGCAAAAAACACATACCTATGCCTTAACTGTAATCGCCCCGAAACGCAAGTTCCGCTGGTAGCCTTGCGCTACAGCGAACAAGATACCTGGATTTGCACCCAATGCCTGCCAACTTTAATTCACCATCCCCATCAACTGGCGGGCAAACTTGCCGGCGCGGAAAAACTTGAGCCGGCAGACCACGATGATTAAACTATAGCGTATTATGATGCCCCCCGGCCACGTAGCCATCACCTGGGCCGCAGCCGACTTATATCCAGAGAAAAGGCTGGACTATCGGCTGTTGGCCCTTTGCGCTTTATTACCCGATTTAATTGATAAACCGCTGGCAATTTGGGTCTTTCCCACCTCTCATTCATCGCAAAACGTAGCGCACGCATTGCTGCCTCATCTGGCGTTATTACTGATTGCTTTGTTATGGCAACACCGCGCCCTGCCGTACATACTGGCCTTTAACGCCCACCTCATTGCCGACCGAATGTGGAACCACACCGAAACTTTTTGGTGGCCGCTCTTTGGCTGGAACACCTTTTGGCAATTCAAAGCAATGAACACGCCAGAAACAATGCTTTCTGTTTATCTGGACATTATCACGCGCTATCCGCAAGTTTGGGTAGTAGAAATTTTAGCGATGCTGTTTTTGGGGTATTTTGTGTGGAAATATCGCCTGTATGCGTGGAAAGTCGGCAAGCGATTTTTGCTGACGGGGAAAACAATTAGCAATGATGAATTAGCAATGATGAATTAGCAATTGTTCATTGTTAATTGCTAATTGTTAATTCTCATCACCCGCTCAACCACTTAATAATCATCCCAATAGCCAAAAAGGCTACCGCCGCCAAGCCCAACAGACAACCCAGATCCATCTCCTTCAAACTGGGTCGATTGAACCTCCCCTTAACCTCTCGCTTTTCAGCTAGTTCCGGGGTCATTGTGAGCAGGGGCATAATATTTTGGGTAATGGCAATTTCAGACTGAAGGCCCACTTTTCGCTTGACCAATTTGCCGTGGCTGAAGAAAAGCAAGGTGGGAATGCCCATAATCTGATACTGCTTCATCACATCCTGATTTTCATCGGCATTCAATTTAGCAAATAGTACCTGCCCGTCGAACTTATCTGATAACTTCTCTATCACCGGCTCGATCTTTCTGCACGGCCCGCACCAGGGCGCCCACACATCCACCACCACCGGCATAGAAGCGTTGAATACTTTCTCTTCAAAAGAATTAGAATCTATTTTTATGATCATTTTGTGAGTAAAGATTTTGCATAAATAAAATGTTTTGAATAGAAATGTATTGCAAGCTTACAAAACACAATCAATCTTGTCAAATACTGAGAGGTGAATAATGACAACTCCCCCGTCTCTGGGCGAAATGCCCCCGGATGAATTTCGACGCTATGGACATCAACTGATTGACTGGATCAGCGACTACCTGAGCCACCCGGAAAGCTATCCGGTCCTGTCGCGCAGCAAACCGGAGGAAATCAAAACGCAATTGCCCGCATCGCCGCCGCAGCAGGCTGAAGGGATGAGCGATATTTTGAAGGATTTTGAGACTATTTTGCTGCCCGGCATCACTCACTGGAACCATCCCGGCTTTTTTGCCTACTTTGGTATCACCGGCTCCGGCCCCGGCATTTTAGGCGAACTGCTCTCTGCCGCGCTGAATGTGAACGCTATGTTATGGCGCACCTCGCCCGCCGCCACTGAGTTGGAAGAACTGACTCTGGATTGGCTGCGACAAATGCTTGGTTTGTCGGCGGGATGGGAAGGGGTGATTATGGATACCGCTTCGGTGTCAAGTATGGTGGCTATTGCCGCCGCCCGCGAAGCGCTGAATCTGGACATTCGGCAAAAGGGCCTTGCCGGAAGAGACGACATCCCTCGCCTGCGTCTGTACATTTCCGAGCAGACGCACTCATCGGTGGAAAAAGGGGCCATCACCCTGGGAATCGGACAGGAAAACGTGATCAAAATCCCCAGCGATGACGCTTTCCAAATGAAGCCGGAGACGCTGGAAAGCGCCATCCAAAACGACCTGACCGCCGGTTATAAACCCTTCTTTGTCTGCGCCACCGTTGGCACAACCTCAACCACCAGCATTGACCCCGTAGCGTCCATCGGTAAAATTGCCCGCCGACACCAGCTTTGGCTGCACGTGGACGGCGCTTACGGCGGAATGGCGGCTATTGCGCCGGAACATCGTCATATTTTAGAGGGGGCAGACCAAGCGGATTCGCTGGTGACAAACCCGCACAAGTGGCTTTTTACGCCCATTGATCTGAGCGCTTTTTACACGCGCCACCCAGAGGTCGTAAGACAAGCTTTCAGCATCCTGCCGGAATATTTGCGCAGCGCGGAAGGCGATGCCGGGGCGGTGAAAAATTATATGGATTACGGCGTGCAATTGGGACGACGCTTCAGGGCGCTAAAACTGTGGATGGTAATTCGGTATTTTGGCGCGGAAGGGCTGGCGGCGCGCATCCGTGAGCATATTCGCCTGGCTCAACTTTTTGCGGGCTGGGTGGATGAATCGCCGATTTTTGAACGATTAGCGCCCACGCCTTTCAGCACGGTGGTCTTTCGCGCCTGCCCGCCCGGCGTAAGGGATGAAGCTGCGCTGGAAACCCTTAATCAAACGCTTCTGGATGCCGTCAACGCCACCGGCGAGGTCTTTCTTTCGCACACAAAATTGCGGGACAAATACGCGCTTCGGCTGGCTATTGGCAATATTCGTTCAGAAGAAACTCACGTGCGCCGCGTATGGGAGTTGCTGCAAGCAGGGGTGGTTTAACCAACGCATAAAAAAATAAGTATTTATTCACCCCCTTCCAGCGGGACGCGAAGCGGTTTCTTCATCAGGGGTTGGGGGAGGGAGAAAAACTGGTCGGCAAACGGAGTTACGGTAAAATCAACCCGTTTTCGACCTGTAACACTCTACCCCTTCCCTAACCCTCCCCCTGCTAGGGGAAGGGGACTGAACGCCTAAAAAAATAAACGTTCAAGATGCTCTGGTGAAGAAACCGCTTCGCGTCCCGCTGGGAGGGAGAAATGGTGTCGAGAAATCAAGTCTGTTATTAGGACTTGTATGATATGTTAATGGACATTGTCAAAGTAGGTACTGTTCTCATCACTTTAACACCAGAGGCAAGTAGGTCAAAATATTTCTGACCCGAATGACAAAACTTTGCTGATCCTGACTGCCATCTTTGTCTTCTGCGGCAACCTAGACGCTGTAATCGCCCGGTTGGGTGTAGGTGTGCGCCACGCTGAATTGTAGCCCGCCCGCTTCCAGATTCAAAACGCCGGTATCTTCCGCCGCCCAGACGACGCTTACCGTATGGGTGTCAAGATAACCCGAATCAGTGATTACGCCGGTAACGGTGATTACTTCGCCGAGTCCGGTTTCCAGGTCGGGGAAGGCGACCAGGCTGACAGCGACGTTGCTCACGGTAACAACAGGCGTATCCCAGCCCGCCCCGTCCTCGCCATCGACGACGATTAGGGTGGCGGTGTAGACGCCGTTATCCCCGTAAGCGCGTTCGGCGGTCAGGCTGCCGTTGGCATCGGAGACGTAATCCAAGTTGAGATGTTGCCAGCCCTGAAGAACCCTTTTTTTTCGCACAAATTATGGGGGAGATGGAGTTGGTTCCGACCTGATCAGGCTTCAAAAGATCTACAACATCAAATTTTCTGACCAAAGGGGATGTTCTTTGGATAA